>DATJYW010000393.1:0-64440 GCA_035499435.1 Candidatus Acidiferrales bacterium
CCTTCGCCTCGTTGTTTCCGTCGCCAAGAAGTACGTGAACCGCGGACTTCACCTGTTGGACCTGATCCAGGAAGGCAACATCGGCCTGATGCGCGCGGCGGACAAATTCGAGTACCGGCGCGGATACAAGTTCTCTACGTATGCCACCTGGTGGATCCGGCAGGCCATCACCCGGGCGATCGCGGACCAGTCGCGGACCATCCGGATCCCGGTGCACATGAACGAGAGCATGAACAAGTTCCTGCGCGCCACGCGCGAGCTCGAAAAAGAGCTTGGGCGAACTCCTACAAATGACGAAATCGGGCGTCGGATGGACATTCCCGTCGAGAAGGTCCAGAAGCTGAAGACGATCTCGCGCGATCCGGTATCGCTGGAGACCCCGGTTGGGCGCGACGGCGAATCGGCGCTCGGAGATCTGATCGAAGACCGCTGGGTGGGATCGCCGGTGGATGCGGTGATCGAATCCAATGTACGGGACGAGACCGCGGGTATTCTGAAAACGCTTTCTCCCAAGGAGGAGAAGGTGATCCGCATGCGGTTCGGCATCGGGTGCGAGCGGGAGCACACGCTGGAAGAGATCGGGCAGGAGTTCGACGTTACGCGCGAGCGCATTCGACAAATCGAAGCCAAGGCGTTGCGGCAGTTGCGGGCGCCGGAGCGGGCTCGCCGCCTGCGTGCGCTGATGGCTGCCCGGTAACAACAACAACCGAAGGGGGAGTATGCGAAACAGAGGGATCCTGCTGTGTACAGGTCTGCTCCTGGGCGCCAGCGCCGTTTTCTTCGCGCAACAGAAACAACTGCCCGCGCCGTTTGCCACGCCATCCGCCAATAACCGGCCGCGTGTGATTCCACAGCCGGACGGGGCCAAGCTGGACGTTCCGGGCGGCTTTCACATCGAGATCTGGCAGGAGGGTTTCCAGGTTCCCCGCTTTATGATGTTGGGGCCGGGAAATGAGGTCCTGCTCTCCGATGCCGCGGACGCGCCGAACGGCTCTGTCTACGTGCTGCAGGGCAAAGAAAAGAAGCAGATCATCACCGGGCTCAATCGCCCGTACGGGCTGGCCCTGAACGACGGCTGGCTCTATGTCGGCGAGCCGGAATCGGTTAAGCGGTACAAGTACGACTCCAAGGCGATGACGGCCAGTCCCGGCGAAGAGGTGGTTTCGCTCAAGGGCTTCCGCAACGGGCATTGGACGCGCAGCATCCTGTTCACCAAGGACGGCAAGCGCTTCTGCGTGGGTGTCGGCTCGGGCTCGAACGTGGATGCCGGCGAAGATCCTCACCGCGCGGCGATCAACTGCTACAACCCGGACGGCAGCGGCCACGAGATCTACGCTTCGGGCACGCGGAATCCGATCGGGCTCCGCTGGTATCCGGGCACCGACACGCTGTGGGCCGCGGTGCAGGAGCGCGACGCTCTAGGCGACGACCTCGTACCCGATTACTTCACCCACATTCAGAAAGGCGGGTTTTACGGCTGGCCGTATGCGTACGCCGGTCCGCACGAGGACCCCCGGCGCAAGGGTGAGCGGCCCGACCTGGTGGCGAAGGCGATCCAGGGCGACGTGCTGCTGGGTTCTCATGTCGCCGTACTGGATTTCCTCTTCTACACCGGTAGGCAGTTCCCCAGCCAATACCAGGGCGGAGCGTTTCTGGCGTTTCACGGATCGTGGAACCGGGCGAAGCGAGTGGGGCAATCGGTTGCATTTATTCCGTTCAAGGACGGAAAGCCTTCGGGTGGGATTACGGAAGTCGTGAAGGGCTGGATGCTCGGTCCCGATCAGCGCGAGGTTTGGGGCCGCCCGGTGGGTCTGTTGCAGATGCCCGACGGCAGCCTGCTCATCACCGACGACGGGAACAACCGGATCTGGCGCCTGAGTTACAAGGGTTGAGGAGGGCGGTTCTGCTCCTGGCGGTTTGCAGCACGGCCGCAGGTGCGCCTTTTTTTCACAAGCTGCATCTCGGGCTGGATCTGCAATGCACCCAGTGCCACGCGGCGGCGGCAACCAGTACGAAGCCCGAGGACAACCTCCTGCCCACCTCCAGTGCCTGCGTCAAGTGCCATGATGAGGTGACGATACCGGCTCCGCCTACCACCAGGGTGGTGCATTTCAGCCATGCCCAGCACCTGAAGATGGGAAACGTGGCGCCGGTGATCGCCGCGGCCATCGACAAAAGGACGTATCTTCAACCAGTTGGCGACATCCGGCGGCACCTGAACACCAAGAATGCGTGTCAGGCTTGCCACCGCGGGCTGGAGGAGTCCGACGCGGTGACGGCGGCAGCCATGCCGCAGATGGCCGACTGCCTGGTCTGCCACGGCCAGATCGATAACCCCTTCAGTTGTGAGAAGTGCCATGACAAGAACGCTAACCTAAAGCCTGTCAATCACGTAGCAGACTTCCTCGACACCCACACGACGGGCAAGCTCGAGCTGGACAAGACCGCTTGCGCGGTGTGCCACGGGCGAACCTTCCGGTGCCTGGGGTGTCATTAAACGGTGGCAAAGCGCCGCAGTGAGGATCGCCTGTGCCTTGGAGGGCACAGACTGGCACAATGGTAGTATTGAAAATAAAGGGCGTTCTCTATGGAAGAGCGATTGCTTGAACACTAGCTGCGGAGGACTGGCTGATGCCAATTGCCAAAATCACTGGACAGGGTTTAGCGACGATTGGGCTTTCAGTAGCCCTCCTTTGGGGCTGCTTTCTCTGCGAACGGTTGACGGTCAGGCAGGCGGCGGCGCAGCAGGCGCTTGTGATGCGTGAGCTTCGCGAAATGCAGCGTTACCGCAAGACCGAGCCGGTTTCCGTGCCTGCCCCACGTATTCCTCGCCCCGAGCGCGTGACGATGGGTTAAGCTGGACAGGCTGAGGCCCGACCTACCAATCCGCAGCAGACCCAGGACCGCGCTGGCGATCCTCTTTCTTGTCAACACCCTGAATTTCTACGATCGGCTGGCGCTGGGCGCCATCGTCGAGCCCGTGCGCCGTGAGTTCCGACTCTCGGACACGGAGGTCGGCGCGCTGGTCACCTGGTTCACGGTAGTATTCGCGGTAGCCGGGCTGCCGCTGGGACGGCTGGCGGATTCCGGAAGCCGGCGGCGCCTGCTGGCTGCCGGAGTAGCGCTCTGGGGCGGGCTGACCGGGCTTGCGGGAGCGGCATCGGGGTACGCGATGCTTCTGGCAACCCGCCTGGGAGTCGGCATCGGCGAGGCGGTTTGCGCTCCCGTGGCGACAAGCTGGATCGGCGACCTCGTGCCGGCATCGCGCAGGGCGGGCGCAATGGCCGCGTTCATGTTCGCCATCCCGGTTGGAGGACTGATGAGCTACTCGATTACCGGGCCCGTGGCGCAGGCGTACGGATGGCGGACGGCTTTGGCGATCGCAGGGGCACCCGTGGTGGTGCTGGCGCCGCTGATACTATGGTTGTCGGAACCAGCGCGGGGATCAGGCGTCGGGGGCCGGGGGGCAGGGGCCGGGGGCCGGGGGTTCGCGTGGATCTGCGCTTCGGGGGCGGTGATCAACTTTGCACTATACGGATTCTCCACGTTCTTGCCGGCGTTTCTGACTCGGTATCATGGACTTTCGGTTGCCCGGGCGGGAGTTTGGATGGGGGTGGGAACAGGTGTTTCCGGGATTGCCGGGGCGGCGGCGGTGTGGGCACTGGGGGACCGGGTCGGGAATCGCCTGCGGTTGTGCGCTGGGGCATCGCTCCTGGCTAGCTTGCTGCTCACGGCGGCGGTGCGGATGGCACCAGGAGACGCTATGGCGGCAGTCTGGCTGGCTATGGCCGGATATGGATTACTACAAATGTACTATGGATTGGTCTACGCGGCGATCCAGGATCGAGTAGCGCCGGACGCAAGGGCCACGGCGATGGCTCTGTACCTCGTGGTCACCTATCTGGGCGGAGCGTCCTGGGGGCCAGTGGTCATGGGGCGGGCAAGCGACTGGCTTGGGCGGCAGGCGGCGGGCACGGGAGGGTTGACCGAAGCGGCACGCGCCACGGGACTTCATGGGGCAATGTACCTCATTCCGGGTCTGGCGGTGGTGTTGAGCTGGGTGCTGTGGATGGCGGCACGCCGTAGCGTCTGAGAAGATCGGCGGCCGCAGGGTTGCCGTGCTGCTCGGCGACGGAGGCGTGGCGCCAGGCGGCAGGGTAGTCGGCGCGCACGGCGTAGATCTCGGCCAGGGAAACGTGGGCGTCGGCGAAGGTGGGGTCGAGGCGCACGGACTCGAGCAGCAGGCCGAGCGCTTCGTCCGGACGATGGGCGACCCGGTAGAGTTGCGCGAGGTGGTAGTAGGGGCGGGGGTTCGTCGGGTCGCGATCGATCCAGGCGCGCTGCTCCGCGATGTGGGCATTGGTCTGGTGGTCGAGCGCGGGGTCGATTACGTCGCGGCGCCAGAAGCTCATCGGGCGGCTCCGACGAGTATGAGGCGCACATCCGCCACGTTGGTGTTTGTGGGGCCTGTGATCACGAGGTCGCCGAGCGGTTCGAAGTAGTGGTAGGAATCGTTGGCGTCGAGGAAACGCTGGGCGTTGGGATTGCGGGCCAACGTGTTGCCGTCGGCGATGGCGCCGGCGGCGTCGGTGGGGCCGTCGGTGCCATCGGTGCCGGCACTGAAAATGACGACGCGATCGAGGCCGGAGATATCGATGGCGGCGGCGAGGACGAATTCCTGGTTGCGGCCGCCGAGTCCCTGGCCACGAATCGTCACCGTGGTTTCGCCGCCGGTGATGATGCACGCGGGCGGCTTCACGGGATGGCCGGAGTGGACGATCTCGGCAGCGATTGCGGCGTGCATGCGAGCGATCTCGCGTGTCTCCCCCTGAATCTCGCTGGAGAGGAGGAGAGTGCGATAGCCAAGCGCGCGGGCGCCGCGGGCGGCCGCGTCGAGCGCGATGCGATTGCTGCCGATCACGGTGTTGCGGACGTGGGCGAATAGCGGCTCGCCCGGCTTGGGCGTCTCGGAGATCTCACCGCGCCGGCCGCGTTCGATGCGCGCACGGACGCTGGCGGGGATCGAATCGCGGATTCCGTATTTGGTTAGAGTCGCGGCGACGTCCGCGAATGTGGATGCATCGGGCGCGGCGGGGCCGGAACCGATGACGTCGAGATCGTCGCCGACGACATCGGAGAGGAGCAGGGCTTCCACCGCGGCGGGCGCGGCGAGGCGCGCGAGTTGTCCGCCCTTGATGCGCGAGATATGTTTGCGAAGCGCGTTCATCTCATGGATGTTGGCGCCGCAGGCGAGGAGTTGCCGGGTGGTGGCTTGCTTTTCCTCGAGCGTGATGCCCTCGGCGGGGAGCGGCAGGAGGGCGGAGCCGCCGCCGGAGATCAGGCAGAGGACGAGGTCGTCAGGGCCGGCCGATTCGGCGAGAGCTGCGATGCGCGCGGCGCCGCGGGTTCCAGCATCGTCGGGGACGGGGTGGCCGCATTCGTTGAGCTCGATGCGGCGAAGGCGGGCGGTGTGGCCGTATTTGACGTTGATGAGTCCGGCGGTGATGCGCCGGCCGAGGACGCGCTCGGCGGCTTGCGCCATGGAGGCTCCGGCTTTGCCTGCGCCCAGCACGTAGATTTTGCGATAGTGAGAGAAATTGCGGCGTGCCAGGTAGCGGGTGACCGCGGCGGCGGGGTCGGCGGCGGCGAGCGCGGCCCGAAAGATAGAGCGGGCATGGCGGCGGAGCTCGCGGGGTCGGGGGTCGGGGGCCGGGGGGTGGGGGGAAAGTGCGCTGCGCATCATGCGAGACCGGCCTTTTCCAGGATTGCATCCACGGTGGCTTCCGGGTCGTCGGATTCGATGGGGATGCGGAGATCGGCAGCGGAGTAGTGCTGGCGGCGGGACAGGTAGAGCTCCGCGAACCGGCCGGGGTCACGGGCGAGAGGACGATGCGCGGCTTGCGCGACGCGGCGCTGGACGGTTTCGAAGGGACAATCGAGCCAAACGGTGAGACCTTGTCCGTGGAGGAGGTCGCGATTGGCGGGGAGGGTGAACGCGCCGCCGCCCAACGCGAGGACGGCGGGCTGGCCGCGTTGGAGGACGCGGCGGAGGGTTTCGGTTTCGACGCGGCGGAATTCGGATTCGCCCCGCGCGGCGAAGATTTCACTGATGGCGGCGTGCTCGGCGGCTTCGATCTCTTCATCGAGATCGAAGTACTCCCAGCCCAGACGGCGGGCGAGGGCGCGGCCGACCGTGGTTTTTCCAGCACCCATGAATCCGACGACGAAGATGGCGTTCATGCAGTGCCGTTGACGCGGGCCATGCGGGTCTCCACAAACGAAGGGAAGAGCCGCATGGCGAGAATGAAGAGCCAGCCGGCGCGCGGTGTGACCACGGTGCGCGCGTCGCGCTCGATGCCGCGGCGGATGGCCGCCGCGCACTCTTCGGGAGAGATGGCGTAGACGCGCGATTGCACGACCTTTTCCGGAGCTTGGCCGGCGCGAACATTTTTTTGAAAATTAGTTTTGACGTACCCGGGGCAGACGAGCATGGTCTGGATGCCGTCGCGGCGCAACTCCATGCGCTGGCCTTCGGTGAGCGCGCCAAGCGCGAACTTGGTCACGCTATAGAACGTCAGCCATGGGAGCACGACTTTGCCGCCAATCGAGCCGACGTTGACGATCATGCCGGAGCGGCGCTCGCGCATGTGCGGAACGACGAGCTGTGTCAGCGCGAGCGGTGCGAACAGGTTCAGCTCCATCAGGTAGCGCGCCTCGTCCAGCGGCATTTCCCAGGAAGGCTGATAGAGACCGACGCCGGCGTTGTTGATGAGGATATCGATCCTGCCGTAATGCTCGAGCGTGCTGGCGACGGCGCGGCGGCGGGTCTCTTCGAGCGTGAGATCGCCGGCTGTGACGAGCGCCTCGGGACCGCCGGCGCGGCGCAATCCTTGCTCGCTGCGGGCGACAAGCGAGAGGTGCGCGCCGTATCGGGCGAGCTCAGCGGCGCAGGCGGCGCCCACGCCCTCGCTACCTCCGGTTATCAGAATTACCTTGCCTTCAGTACGCATGTATTCAGTCGCATGGGAGGGCGCGGAAACGTCATAATAGTACCATGACGAGGCGGCTGCTCCCGCTGTTTCCGCTGCAGCTCGTAGTCTTCCCGCGAACCCGATTGCCGCTGCATATTTTCGAAGAACGCTACAAGGAAATGGTCGGCGATGCCATCCGGGACGAGAGCGAATTCGGGATCGTGCTGGCGCGCAAGGAGGGTATCGTGAACGCCGGCTGCACGGTGAAGGTGGAGAAGGTTCTGGAAATTTATCCCGATGGACGCATGGACATCATGACGCGAGGCGAGCGGCGGTTCGAGATCGACGAGCTGAACCAGGAGAAAGACTACCTGCGCGCCGAGGTCACGTTTTTCGACGATGACGATGCGGAACCGTCACCCAAAGAAGAGCGCGAGCAGGCCATCCGAAATTACCGGTCGCTGAGCGAGCTGGCAACGGCGCGCAATCACGGCGAGCCCGACCTGCAAGATCCGCAGCTCAGTTTTCAGCTAGCGCAGGCAGTGCCGGACCTGGATTTTCTGGCCGTGCTGCTCAAACAGCGCTCGGAGGCGGGGCGGCTCAAGGAGTTGAATCATTTCCTCTCCGGGTATCTTCCCAAACAGAAGGCGATCGAACGTATGAAAGAACTGGCGCCGACCAATGGGTTCGGGCAGAAGCCGGCGGGGTTGTAGCGGATGACGATTCTGGTACGCAGTGGGAGCGCGATGCTGCGGCGGCTGGCGTCGTTCTCGGTGTCGGTGTGCCTGCACGGCGCGCTGATCGCGTGGGCCATGCTGGGGCCACCGCTTTCGATGCCCGCTCCCCGAAAGACGATTTACGAGCAGGAGATTCAGCCCAGCGAGAAGAAGATTGTCTGGTACAGCCTGAAAGAGAAGTTACCGGACATTTCGCCGACGGACGCGCCCTTCGATCCGCGTCCTCCGCGGGCGCAGCACCAGGCGAATCAGACGATCGTCTCGGGACCCCAGGACGAGGAAGGCGCCACGCAACGGATCTGGATGCCGGCTCCGGAGGTCACGACGCCGAAGCCCCTGCCGCTGCCCAACGTGATCGCGGTGGCGCCGCAGCGGGTAACGCGCCAGTTCGAGACGCCGCCGGACATCATTCAGCCGCCCAAACCCGCGCCGGTATTGCCTGAGGCGCCGAAGTTGGCGGAGGCGCTGCCGGACAAGCCGCTGCCTGTAGCAGCGGAGGGTGCGAAGCCGAAACCGCTTCCGTTTGCAACTCCGCCGGAGAAGGCGCAGGCGCCGAAACCGCTACCCGTGTTGCCGGATGCTCCCAAGGTGGCGTCGCAAACGGTTTCGGCGATGCCGTTGCCCATTGAAGGAACGGGACCGAGGCCCAAGCCGATGGCTTTTACTCCGCCGCCGGAAACGAGGATGCAGCGGCAGGCTGGCATCCAACTGCCGGACGCGCCGCTCACCGCGACTTTGGTGGAACCGAACGCACTGCCATTTGAAGCCGTGGGAGCTCGACCGCAGCGGCGCGCCTATGTGCCGCCGCCGGCGGGCGGCACGCGCCAGCGCGACGATGCGCCGGCGGTGCTGCCGAACGCTCCCGAGGTTGGGGCTGCCGGGAGCGCAGGAGCCATGGCGGCGACCGGGCTGAAGGGCGTGCCCAAGACCTTCACCGCTCCACCGAGCCGTCCGGCAGCGGCCGGGGCGGCTCCTTCGGTCTCGGCGGACGCGCCCTCGCTCAACGGTCCGGCGAGCGCAATCGGGCAGGCGGAGCTGGCGATCGTAGGACTGAATCCCGCGAACATGACGGAAGTGCCGCCGCCGCCCGGCGCGCACAACGCAGGATTCTCGGCGGGGCCCGTGCAGCGGCCGGCGGGAGGAATGGGATCGGCGGGAGGCGCGGCGCTGCTGGGCGTACCCGGCCTGCTGGTACGCGGCGGGACGAACGATGCCCAATCTACGCTAGCGGCGGTGAACCTGATGGCGCCAACCTCGACCGAGAGCCTGGCGGGGGCCGCCCGCATGGTGAAGCCCGCGCCCGAGCCGCCGAAAGCTCCTCCGCCGGATGCGATTACGCCGCGCGTCACCGAAGCGCCAGACCCCAGGCTGGCGGGACGGGTCGTATACGCGGTCGCGATTCAGATGCCGAACGTCACCAGTTTTTCGGGAAGCTGGCTGGTATGGTTTGCCGAGCACGAGCCGGTCCCCGGAGCGCCGCCGATGGAGATGAAAGCACCTGTGCCGCTGCACAAGGTGGACCCCAAATACATCGCGGCAGCGGCGGCCGAGCGGATCGAGGGCAAGGTGCGATTGTTCGGCGTGATCCGGCGCGACGGACACGTGGACGGGATCACGCTGATCCATCATGTGGACTTGCGGCTGGACCGCAGTGCGACTGAAGCTCTGGGACAGTGGGTGTTCGAGCCCGCGCTGCGCAACGGCCGGCCCGTGGAGGTGGACGCGGTTTTCGAGATTCCGTTCCACCTGGCGCCGCGCGTCACGAAATGACGGGCCAGTTCCTCATCATCGACGCCGACGACACGCTCTGGGAGAATAACATCTACTTCGAGCGCGCGTTCGAGGAGTTTGTCGATTTTCTGGATCACTCGAAGCTTTCGCCGCGCGAAGTGCGCGACGTGCTGGACGAGATCGAGCATGTGAACAACCAGATCCACGGCTACGGATCGCTGAACTTCGGGCGGAATCTGCGCCAATGCTACGAGCACCTGGCGGAGCGGGAGATCCGCGAGGAGGACCTGGCGACCGTCATGGGGTTCGCGAAGCGGATTCTGGAGTGCCCGATGGAAGTAATCGCCGGCGTGGTGGAGACGCTGGAGTTCCTGGCGCCGCGGCACGACCTGACGCTGTTCACCAAAGGGCATCCGGAAGAGCAGAGGCTGAAGATCGACCGCTCCGGACTGGGCGCCTACTTCGCGCACACCGCGATCGTTAAAGAGAAGCACGCGGATGCGTATCGCGCGCTGGTGCGGGAGCGCGGGATGGACCCGGCGCAGACTTGGATGATCGGCAACAGTCCGAAATCGGATGTGAACCCGGCGCTGGAGGCGGGGTTGAACGCGGTGTTCGTGCCGCACATGCACACCTGGGTGCTGGAGAAGCAGGAGATCCGGCCGGGCGCGGGGAAGCTGTTGGTGCTGGAGCGATTCGAGCAGTTGAGAGAGAGTTTCTGACTTACCGGACCTAAAATACAAGCCTTTATGGGTCAGGCGGGATAGAATGGGATCGCCCAGTTCATATGCCCCTGTCCCCCGGAAGCCGCTTGGGCCAATACGAGATTCTCGCGCCGATCGGCGTAGGCGGAATGGGCGAGGTCTGGAAGGCGCTCGACACCAGGCTCGACCGGCAGGTCGCCATCAAACTGCTGCTGGCAAAGGCTACCGCCAACACCGATTCCAGGCGACGGTTCATCCAGGAGGCGAAGACGGCTTCCGCTTTGAACCATCCGAACATCGTCACCATCTACGAGATCGACAACATCGACGGTGTGGAGTTCATCGCGATGGAGTACGTGCGCGGCAAGACTCTGAACCAAAGGATCCATCATCGGGGGATGCGGGCTGGAGACGCAATGCGGTATGCCATCCAGATCGCCGACGCACTGGCTGCCGCGCACGCCGTTGGCATCGTGCATCGCGACATCAAGCCCGCCAACATCATGGTCACGGATGCGACCGACTCCATCAAGGTGTTGGATTTCGGCCTGGCCAAACTTGCAGACCCGGCGCAGGGCAGCGACCAGGCTGTCACCCAGACGATTGGCAGCGATCTGGCAGCCACCGCCCCCGGCGAGGTCTTCGGAACGGTGGCCTATATGTCCCCCGAGCAAGCGGAAGGCAAGAAGGTGGACGCGCGCTCGGATATCTTCTCGTTGGGCTCAGTGCTCTACGAGATGCTGACCGGGCGGCAGGCGTTCCTCGGCGAAAGCAAGATGTCGATCCTGGCGGCCGTGCTGAGGGAAGAGCCGACACCCATGCGCGAGTTGGCCCACGATATCCCGCCGGAGCTGGAAGAGATCATCGGACTCTGCCTGCGCAAGGACCTCGATAAGCGATTCCAGACGATGACGGACGTCCGGATTCTGCTCGAGAAGCTCAAGGAGAGGATCGACACCGGCAAGTCCAGCACTCATTTGGTTCAGACAGTGGAGCGCCGCGCCCGAGGATGGCGGATCGTTGCAGGGATTGTGCTGCTGCTGGCCGCACTGAGTGGGGCCTGGTGGCTGGGACGTTCCGGCGTGAGTACGCGGCTGGCCCGATTGACAAGACTGACCTGGGATTCGGGCTTGACCGTGGATCCCACGCTCTCGCCCAACGGGGCGCTGCTGGCTTACGCTTCAGACCGGGCCGGTGAAGGAAATCTGGACATCTGGGTGCAGCCGATCGGCGGCGGCGAGCCGAAGCGGTTGACACAGGATCCTGCGGACGAGGAGTCGCCTGCCTTCTCGCCGGACAGCAGCCGGATCGCCTTTCATTCCTACCGCGCCGCCGGCGGGATCTACGTTGTCTCCGCGTTGGGCGGCCAGGAGAGACTGATTGCAGCCGGCGGACAAAATCCGAGGTTCTCGCCGGATGGCGCGCGCATTGCTTACTGGATCGGCGAGCCGAATTATTATGCGCCGTCGGGCAAGGTCTACGTCGCGCCCGCAACCGGGGGCAAACCGGTCCAGGTTCAACCGGGCTTTGCCGACGCGCGGTATCCGATCTGGACGCCCGACGGGCGGCACATTCTCTTCCAGGGCACTCGTTCGGCGCGGGAAGACCCGGACTGGTGGGTCACTCCCGCCGATTCCGAAACCGGCCGGAGCGACCAGGCGGTGGCGACGGGCGCCTTTGCTTTGTTTCGCCGCGGCGGCATTTCGGTCTACATGGGGCCTGGCGGCTTCCGGGAGGACGAGGTCGTCTTTTCGGCGAATGAATCCAGCGCGAGAATTGCCACGAGTGCGCGGAGCATCTACCAGGTTCCACTCTCTCTTCGAAGCTGGAAGGCTGGGGACAAACTGCTGCGGCTGACATTCGGCACCGGCTTGGATGCGGAGCCGTTTCCGGGCGCTGGCGACCGGGTGATTTTCGCCAGCCTGCAATTCTCCAACAACATCTGGCTGCTGCCGATCGAGGGGCGCGGGCAGGCGGGCGGCGAAATGCGGAGACTCACGGACGATGCCGCCTACGACGCCATGCCCTCGGCTTCGCGGGACGGCGCCAAGGTCGTATTTACTTCCGGGCGGCTCGGAAACCGCGATGTGTGGATCAGGGACTTGAGGAGCGGCCGAGAAGCGGCCTTGACTTCGACCCCCGGCGACGAAGCGTGGCCGGTAATTTCGCCCGATGGATCGAAAGTCGCGTACACTATCTCCGACCAGAGTTCTCAGCCAGTCTATGTTGTCGACGCCCGGATGCCGCCGGGATCCAGCGTGCCGGAAAAGGTGTGCGACGAGTGCGGCGAACCAATCGACTGGTCGCCGGACGGCAAGCAGATCCTCTACATCTACGGCCGTCCAAGAGCCGTGGGCTCATTCACTCTGGCGGCGAACAGGAAGGCCTCGGTTGCACAGTCGTCGCGTTACAGCATCGACCAGGCTCAATTCGCGCCGGATGGCGCATGGATCAGCGTGGTGGCACATATCGATCCGGATCACACGCGGGTCTACGCAATACCGGTGCGCGGCGCGGCGAGCTCCGAAGACCAGTGGATTCCGATCACGGACGGCGCATCCTGGGACGACCGGCCCCGGTGGTCTCTGCGGGGAGACCTGGTCTACTTCTATTCCAGGCGCGACGGCTTCGGATGCATCTGGCAGCAGGCAATAGATTCAGGCTCGAAGCGGCCCGTGGGCGCCCCACGCGCCGTTCATCACTTCCACAGCACAGGCCTGTCTATCATGCACATGGGTCTAGATAGGCTAGGACTCTCGGTAACCAGGGACAGGCTGATTTTCAACCTGCTCGAAGTGAAGGGCAACCTTTGGATGATGCAGCCAGAGGGGCAAAACTAAAGTTCCAGTTATTTGTATCTTGAAGGCGGAAAACGATTCCCTTATAGTTGGTGCGTATCTTTTATTAGGAGCCGTCATGCCTGCACCAGGAAAGTCTACTCGCGGAAAGAAGGCCCCGCTAACATTGCTTGTTCCGAGCAAGTTGGGCTTGAGCTCTGATGAAATAGAGAAGCTCAAGATCGCCCTGCGAACCAAGGCTAACTCCACCTTGCTGCGGATGTCTGGAGGTCTCGAGATCATCACCGGCGTCACTAACGGTATAAAGCCCCCCACGCGCCCGAGAGAGTAAACGGGGCCGGATGAGGATGAAGATCTGCCTGGTCAGCTCTCCGACGGCCGCCGAATTCAGCCCCCGGATTGCGGAGAGCGAGGCTGTGAGGCTGATCTCCGAACAAGCTCCCATCGGCATCCTCACGCTGGCGGCGATCCTCGATCAACGCGGAATCAGGGCCGAAGTTGTCGACCTGAACCGGGTCTACTACCGCTATCTTCATTCGAAGTCATTTCGACGCGGTAAAGACTTCTGCTCGTTTGCAGCCCGTGCATGTGCATTCAAGCCGTTCGACATCTGGGGCCTGAGCACAATCTGCAGCACATATCCGCTCACCATCCGCATCGCCAGCGAATTGAAGCGAGCGCATCCCGAGAGCTTCGTCATGCTAGGCGGCCCGCAGGCATCTGTGGTTGACGAGGCCACTTTGGAGGCGTTTCCCTTCATCGACATGATCGTGCGGGGCGAAGCGGATGAAACTCTCCCCGCCCTTCTGGGCGTCCTGCCCGACATGCGACGCGTCCGCGCGATCCCAGGCGTCACGTTCCGGGCTGAGAGCGGCGTCGTCCGCAATCCCAGTGCACCGGTTGTCGTCGACCTGGACCGGCTTCCGATGCCGGCCTTCGACCGGTACCCGGAATTGGGCTCTTGTCACGCGGTGCCGCTCGAACTGGGCCGGGGGTGTCCGTTTGCGTGCACGTTTTGCTCGACCAACGACTTCTTCCGCCGCCGGTTTCGCCTCAAGTCTCCCGAGAGGGTGATCGAGCAGATGCGCGCGATCCACCGGAAATATGGAAACACCCGCTTCGACCTCATTCACGACATGTTCACCGTGGACCGCAAGCGCGTGGTGGAATTCTGTGAGGCCATGCTGGGGTGCGGAGAGCCGTTCCAGTGGCAGTGCAGCGCGCGGACCGACTGCATCGACGAAGGGCTGATTGCCTTGATGACGCGAGCGGGCTGCGTGGGTATCTTCTTCGGGATCGAGACCGGCTCGCCGCGCCTGCAACGACTGATCGACAAGAACCTGGACATGAAGGAAGCGGCTTGGAACGTTAGTTGCGCCGCACACCATGGGATCGATACCACGGTCTCGCTGATTACCGGCTTCCCCGAGGAGAGCCGGCAAGATCTAAGGGACACGGTCGGATTCCTGATGGACGCCGCACGTTCGGATACCGTCGAGACCCAACTGCATATTCTCGCGCCCCTGGCGGGCACTCCGATTTACGAGAGATATCGCGACCGGCTGACGCCTGCCGACATACTTTCCGACATCTCCTACCACGGCTGGCGGCAGGATCGGGCCGACCAGCGAATGATCCGGGAGCATCCCGAGGTGTTCCCGAATTTCTATGCGGTTCCGACGGCGCTCGATCGGGAGTACCTAAAGGAACTCCGGGATTTCATTCAGGGCTCTCTGGTGCGATGCCGCTGGCTGGTGGTGGCGCTGCACCAGGACAGCGGCGATCTGCTGGAGGTATTCGACGCCTGGCGCGCATGGCGTCGTAGCCGGCGCGCGGAGCGGCAGTCTGACGCCGACACGACGCCATATTATGAGCGCACTGATTTTGCCGAGGATTTTCTGAAGTTCGTCCGGGTCCGGTATCTTCCGCGCGCCAGCAGCAGACGTCCGTTGCGCGCCCTTTTGGACTTTGAATCAGCCCTTCGCCTGGAACCTGAGGCCGGAAACCGGACGGGCGCGCCGCAACTGGCGCCCGGCGTACGGATCATGCGTCTGGGCGCCAGCTACCAGGAGATTGTGGACCGCCTGAGGAGCCGGGAGTCTCTGGCGGAGGTGCCCGCGCGGCGCGGCGTGACGGCGGCGCGTGTGATCGGCGATCGACGGATCGAGGTGTCGCACCTCAGCGATCTCAGCGCGCAGATTCTAACGTTGTGCAACGGCGTCAGGAGCCCGAATCAGATTGCGCGCGGGCTGCGCCTGTCTGGAGGTCTTGCTGGGATTGACACGCGCAAGGCCTGCCTCTTCGGGCTAGCCACTTTGCGCGAGCAGGGCTTTATTCACATGAACTGAGCGCCGCGCCTGCGGCGCGGGGACAGGCTGAAGCCTGTCCTACGAACGACGTTACTGGAAGGTCAGGGTGACGGTGTTGGCCGCCTGGCCTTCCACTGTGATCGCTACGTTCACTGTGCCATGGCCGTTAAAGCCGCTTGGCAGGGCCACATTGACCTGGTCGAGTCCGAAGAAACCCGGCGCCGGTCCGGCGTAGAGCACCTGGGCATTCTGGCCGTTGATGCTGCAAGCCACATTGGCCAACGAGGAGTTGTATCGGATGCCGGTGCCGTAGAACTGCAGGTAGATGCTGTCGTTGCCCACAGTGATCGGAGCCGGAACCGGATTGCCGTTGCTGTCGAACGTGACCACCGGTTCGATGGTCTGCGAACCATCGGCGGCGCGCACGCGCTGAACGAGCGCGGCGGCGGTTCCGGAGCCGTTCTGGCTGGCGGTGAAGAGGCCGGGCGAAGTCTGGGTGATCAGAATGACGGTCGATGCCAACGCACCTTGAGAGTTCGTCACTGTCAGGGTAGCCAGGCCAAGGGCCGCGGTGGACGGAACCAGCATGTTGATCTGTCCTGGCGACACGAAGTAGAGCGGAGCCTGCAGGGTGTTTCCGTTGGCGTCGGTGATAGTGACCGTGGTGCCGCCGAGCGAGCTCGGATACGGAGACTGCGCGGCGATGACCTGGCTATCGGCCAGGTTCTGGCCGTAGAGCGTGAGCCAACTATTCGGAGAGTAGTTGCCGGCGATCTGGGAACCGGCGTTGACCGCGTTCACCGGGTTCGCAAATACGCTCTGGTGTTGCGGGTCAGAGGTGCTGGTGTCGAAGTTGCCGTCGCCGGAGTAGCACGCCGTCAGCATGTGCGATGGATCCGATTTCGCGGAGAGGGTCGCGGTGTAGATGCCACCGAGCAACTGGAGCGGACTACTGCCGAGCGACTTGCCGGTGGTCGCGTCGTCGAACTCGACCGTGCCGGTGGGAGCCCCTGCACCGGGTCTGATCACGGAGACCACCGCCATCAGGGTCATCGCCTGGCCGGACGCAGCCCCGCCGGGCACGGCGGCGACCGCTGTCGATGTGCTCGCCCTATTGACCACTTGCGGTAGTTGCCCGGACTGGCTGCCGCTATAGCTACCGCTCGCCTGGAAGGTGGCGACGACATTGTGCGGGCCAGGAGCGAGGTTGAGCACGGTAGCAGTGAACACCCCGTTGCTGGCGGCCGTAAGCGGCTGGCCGATCGTGTTGGCGCCTTCGGAGAGGATCACGGTCCCCGTGGCCGGGAAGGTGCCGGGGAAGGGCACGGTGACCGCCACGGTGAAGGTCACCGGCTGCCCATAGACTGCGGGATTCGCCGAGGAGACGATTTGGGTCTGAGTGGCCGCCTGCGTGACGGTCTGCGGGCATAAGCCCGAGGTACTGGCGGTCCAATTGGCATCGCCGTTGTAGACAGCCTGGAGCTGGTGGAGCCCGACGCTGAGATTGGCAATGTTCAAAGCGGCAACATTGGACTGGAGATTGGCGACGCCTATCGGCGTGCTACCGTCGTAGAAACTGACTTGGCCGCCTGCGAACGGCACGCCTGGCGGTGCGTTCGGGTTCAGCGCGGCCGTAAGAGTGATCACCTGGCTGGCGACCGCTGTGATGGCGTTCGAGCTCAGGTTCAGCGAGGTCAGGATCTTTGTGACCTGTTGCTGGATGGGGGATGCCGTGGACGGCAGGAAATTGGCATCGCCGCCATACTGAACGCTGATCGAATGGACGCCGGGTGTCAGGCTGGCCGTGCTGAAGTTGTACTGGCCGGCCTGGAGCGTGTAGGTTCCCAGATTGACAGTGCCGTCGAAGACCTGGATCTGGCCGCCCGGCGTGCCCGTATTCGGGGGAACCGGAGCCACGCCGATGTTGAAGCTGACCGCGTTGCCGTAGATCGAGGGGTTCAGACTGCTGGAGAAGACGATGCTGGTCGGGGCCTTGTTTACGGCTTGAGTCAGGATGGACGACTGGCTGGCGGCGAAGTTGGCGTCGCCGGAATATGCGGCGTAGATCTGCGGGCTGCCTTGCGGCAGGCTGGATAGCGCCAGAGTGGCCGTGTACTGGCTGCCGTTGGCAGCCACCTGTGAGGTTCCGAGAACCAGGGGCTGCGTGTTCGTGCCGACGTTGATGAACTGCACTGATCCGGTGGGCGTGCCGGAGCCGGGTGCGGTCACCGTGACCACCGCGGTCAGCACGATCTGCTGTCCCACGTTGGCCGCGGTGTTGTTCGATGAGATCGAGGTGGCGGTAGAGGCCTTGCCGACGGTCTGCGAGAGCGAGCCGGCCGCGCTGGCGCTATAGTTCAGATCGCCGCCATAGCTGACGCTGAGACTGTGCTGTCCGACCGACAGGGTGCCGGCCTGCCCGCCGGTACCAGTGGCGAGGGTGGCGGTCATCACGCCGGCCACGTTCACCAGCGTTCCGATACCGATCTGATTGCCGGCATCTGTGAAGGCGACAGTGCCGGTGGGCAGGGGCGCGCCGGCGCTCGGCGGCAGGACCGTCGCCGTGAGCGTGACGGCCTGGCCGTAGACCGACGGGTTGGCGTTGGAAGTGACCGAGCTCGTGGTGTTGCCCTTGCTGATGGTGAGCGTCTGTGCCGGCGAGCTGCTCTGGAGGAAGTTCGCGTCTCCCTGGCCAATGCCGGCGCCGAAGCCGTTGTAGCGCGCGGAGATGCTGTGGCTACCCGTGACGCTGCTGCCTCCGACAGCGGTGAACGGCGGGCTCAGCATCGGGATGGTGATGCTGCCGCTGCCGGAAGCATCCACCGCGCTGCTGGTGCCGATGATCGTGCTGCCATCGAAGAAGGTGATGCTGGCGCCGGGCGGGTTGGGCATGGAGGAGGCGCAGATGGTCGAGGAGCCCGGTGCGAGCCCGCACACCGTCGCGCTCAGGGTGATCTGCGCGCCGTAGGTGGGAGCGGCAGGCCAGGCGCCCGTGTTCAGCACGGTCTTGGTTGCATCGGGGCTGACGGTGACGGTGGCGGCGGTGCCGCCGTTGCTCTGGCTGGTGCCGAAGCCTGCGTCGCCCTGGTATGTGGCCACGATAGGATTGGCGCCCACAGGCAGGGTGTTAATGGTGATGCTGGCCGTGGGTACGCCGCCCACGAGCTGCAGTGCCGCGGGGCTGCCCAGCGTATTGCCGTTCATGGTGAACAGCACATTACCGGTGGGATTGCCGGTGCTGCCCGTGGCGCGGGTGACGGTCACTGTGAGGGCGACCGGTTGGCCGAAGACGATGGTCGATGGGTTCGAGGTGACCGTGATGCTGCTGGTCACGCTGGCGGCCTTGGCCACGTCAATGGGCAAGGCGGCGGACATAGGCGACTGGAGGTAATTGGAGTCACCGACAAACTGCGCGGTAATCAGGTGGCTGCCGGCGGCCAGAGTGATGTTCGCAGTTTGCGGTGTGCCCGTGGCGGACACGACCGAGGCGATCTGTACGCCGCCATCGTAGAACTTGACGGCACCGGTGTAAGGCGGGGTCGGGTTGGCGGGCGTCAACGTGGCGGAAAGCTGAGTCTCCGTGCCGTACGTGAAGGAGTTGCCGGCCGAGGAAACCGGTACGCTGATGCTGACGGATGGGAAGGCGACCGAGATCGACTGCGCGGGAGACGTGGCGGCGTTCACGACTCCGATGCTGGCGCCGGCCGGAACGTAGGCGGCCGTAACTTGGTGCAGCCCCGAGCCGCGGTCTGCGCTGGAGGCATCGTAGATCACGGTGCAACTGCCGGTGGCGGTATTCGCCGTGCCCCCGCTCAGCGCATTGCCGCTGTTGGCACAGGTACCGTGACCGTTGGAAATCGCCGTGCCTCCGTCATTGATGGTGATAGTACCGGCGGGCAAAACGCTCGCGGGGCCCCCCTGTACGCTGTAAGAGTAAGTTACCGTGCCGCCCAGCGCCACGTTATTAGTGGACGGCGTCAGAGTTACCGTGGTGGCGCCGGGCTGTACCGAATAAGGAGTAAGTGCGGCGTTGGAGGGCGCCGAGAAGTGTGTGTCTCCGGGCCACGAGGCAGTGATGGTTCTCCCCGCGCCGGGCACCATCGACGACGTGGTCAAGCTGACCGAATTCGACGAGCCGCTGAAGGCCGCGGTACCGAGAGTGGCCGCGCCGACGCTGTCGGTAAAGGTCACGGTTCCCGTGGGGAAGCCGGCGCCGCCACCTGCCGGCGTGAACGTGGCCGTGAAGGTCACGGGCGTACCGAAAGCCACCGGCGAGGGCGGGTAGACGCTCAGGGAGAGAGTGCCGGAGTTCTGCACGACGGTGGCACTATGCGTGGCGTCGGTGAGGGTGGTGTAATTGGCGTCGCCGCTGTAGGTGGTAGTGATCGTGTTGGCGCCGATCGTAGGGGCAGCGCCGGCATAACTGGCGGTGCAGGCTCCGCCGGAGAGCGTGCAGGAGGCCAGTGTAGTGCTGCCGAGACTGAACGTGAGTGTGCCGGTCGGAGTGGCGGGAGAATCCGCGCCTGCGTTGCCGGCGCCCACGGTGGCCGCGAGACTCAGCGAAGTACCGTACGCAGGGTTAGAGCTGAAAGTGAAGTTCGTGAACGAGGGCGTAGCCTTGGTGACCGTAAAGTTCACAGCGGCGGACACCGCCGCGCCGTAGTTCGCGTCTCCCGCCGGATACTTGACCACCAGGGTGTGGGTACCGACGGTCCTGTCGAGCGGATTGAGACTAAAACTCATCGGGCTGGCGGCCGCGGTCAGGTTGCCGATGAGCGTGGCGCCGCCGTCCTTGAACACCTGGAAGGTGTTGGTGAGCGCGGGAGTCACGGTGCCGCCGAGTGTGTAGGGAACCGCCAGCGTCGCGGTGTTGGTGGCGTACACGACGCTGACGGGCGAGGGAGCGAGTGTGCCGAAGGTCAGGGTATCCGGGTTAATGGTGATGTATATCGGTGCGCTGCTGCTGCCGGCGACGGCGCCGGCCACACTGCCGATGCTCTGGCCGCCGCCGCTGTAACCGGCAACAATGGTGTGCGGCCCCGCCGACTTAGCCGGCGTGCTGCCATCGTAAGCGACCGGCGCGGTGCAGGATGCGGTGTACGAGTTGGTCGCGCCCACCTGCGTGAACGTGGTCAGGCCGGCGCAGATTGCCGTACCGCTGGTGGAGCCGTCGTAAATCGTCACCGAACCGGGCACGGCCGGAGTCGCGCCGGTGAAGTTGCTCAGGGTAACCGTCGCGGTGTAGGTGATCGACTGCCCCAGGCTGACCGGTTGGCTCGAGGCCGAAACTGAAACGGTGGTCGGCGTGGCATTCACGGTGAACGGATATCCGGCCGAAGTGGAAGAGGCGAAGTTGGGATCGGTGGTGCCGCCCGGATCGAAGAAAGCCTGAATCGTGTGGGTACCGACTGAAAGCGGAGCGGATGGAGCGCAAGTCATTACGCCGGCGACCGCAGCGACGCCGGTACAATTCAGGAGATTCGAGCCATCGGACTTGATCGTGACCTGCCCGCCGACGGACTGCGAAGTAACCACGCTGGAGCTGGTCGTGCTCGTGAAGGTGAAAGTCTGTCCCCAGTTGACCTGGCTCGAGGGGTTGGAGGCGACGCTGGTGACCGTGCCCGCCTTCGCAACATTGAATGTCAGGCTGTTCGGGCAATTCCCGGAAGCCAGGCAGCCGTTGTAGTTGTTGTCTCCGTTGTAATCGACGGTGAGAGTATGATTACCGCCGGTGAGCGACGAGCCCGAGAAGGGCAGGGAACCCAGGCCGCAGGGACCGGTAATCTGGCTTTGCAGGCATCCGCCGGGAGCGCCCTGGAGCACCACGCTTCCGATGCCGGCTCCATCGAGACGAAAGTTGACGGTGCCTGTTGGGACCACGCCCCCGGTGCCGGTTACGTAGGCATTGAAAGTCATGCCGGTGCCGACGCTGGGATTGTTGGGGGAGGCGTTGGAGGCGATGCCGTTCGCAGCGATGGCGCCTTTTCGAATCAAGTAGGTTGTGCCGGTAGCTCGGTTGGCCTGAAATCCCGAGTTAGTTGCCGGGGTGAATGCCGCGGTGGTCTGATAGGTATCGGCGTTCAGGGAGTTCACGCTCTGAACCGTGCCTACCAACACCTGGGCAAGATTGACCAGGTTCGAAGGCGACGCGCCTGCCAACTGGAAACTGATGAAGCCCGCGCTGCCTCCCACCGCGCCCAGCGACACGTCGCCGAAGCCGTTGTCGCCGGAGACCGTCGCGCTCACCGGGAGGGCGGTGCCGACCGCGGAGTTGTTCTGGCTCGCATTGGGCTGAATGGCGCTGATGGTGACCGTGTCGGCCACGTTGTAAGTCACGGCGTTGCTCGCGCTGTCGTTGAAATGGGAACTGCAGGTGCTGCTGCCGCTGCAGTTGAAGACGGCGGAGATGCTGTGGGTCCTGGCGAGCGGAGAAATGTGGTTGAGGTAGCACACGCCGGGAATGGCGCACGCGGTATCCTGCCACTGAAACATCAGGGCGGGAGCGCCCAGGATGCCGGTGTTGATGACTTGCGGGCTGCCCGCTGAAAGGCCGTCCACGAAGACGGTGATGGTGTTGAAGAAGTTGATCGGGATATTCGGGACGCTGGTATCCGTCACCGTGCCCCTGACGGTGACGACGGTGCCGTAGTTGTTCTGCGCGGAGTCGGCTGCGATTACCGTTTGGCTCGTGTCCGCATCGGTGAAGATGGTCTGGGCCTGCGACTGGCTGCCTGTCGCGGTCATGAGGAAGCGGACGCCGAGGTGGCTGTTATCGATGTGGAATCCGCCGATGGCGATCTGGCCGGCGCTATCGGCCACGGCCGCGGTGGTGAACTCGACGTTGTGCTGATCGAGCGGGAACGCGCGGACTTCAAGGAGCACCTGTTCGCCGGGTCTCCAGCCGGAGCCTGTGAAGCTGGCGGTGTCGCCGGGCTGGTAATCGGGCTTGGCGGATTCAACTGTGGCAAAGCGGTATTGCTCGATGCCGGAAACATATGCGCCATTGCTTTGGCCGCCCGCGACGACCACGGCCCCGCGGCGCAACAGGACGGACGTCATCGCGCTGCGCGCACTGTGCATATTGGAGGCCGCGGAGAGCTTGCTTGTGAAAGGCGAGTAAATCTCGGTGGAGTCCAGGGCGCCCTTGGCGTTGGCGCCGCCGATCAGCAGGACTTGGCCGTTGTTCGTGAGAAGAACGGACTGATGATTGGCGCGCGCGGAACCGAGGGCCGGTCCCTGACTGGACGATCCCGTCGCCGAGTCGAAGATTTCGGTGGTTGCAAGATAGTTGCCGCCGGCGTCGATGCCGCCGCTGATCAATACCGTCCCGTCGTAGAGTGTGCTAGCAGCGAGACTCTTTCTGGCGGTGAGCAACGAGCCAGCGGGTGCCAGAAGGTTAGTGTCGGCATCGTACATCTCAATGGAAGTCGTGGGTGCGTTGCCGGCCGAGCCGCCGATGAAGAGGATCTTGCGCGCCGGCAGCATGGCGACGGCATAGTCCGTACGGGCGGTTTCGAGGCGGCCGAGCGGAACGAACAGGCCGGATGTCGTGTAAGCTTCCACGGTCCCTGTCGGTTCGCCGCCCACGATGATGATTGCGCCCCAGGGCGAAACGGTGGCAGTGTGGCCTACGCGTGGCGCGGTCATGGAAGCGGCGGCGGTCCACGTATCGGTGGAGGGATCGTAGATCTCGGCAGACGCGAGTGCGCTCCGCCCGTCGGTGCCGCCGGTCATGAGCACGCGGCCGTCGGGCATGGCGGCGCAGGCGGCGTCGGCACGCGCCTCGAGCATGGGCGCGGCGGCGCTGATGCTGCCGGCGGCGGTATATATGTCAACTGTGTTGAGCGATCCAAACTGGGAAGAGCCTCCAGCGATAAGGACGCGCCCGTCGGCTAGCCGCACGGAACAGGCTGCCGAGCGGGAGATGGACAGATCGGCGGACGATACCCACTCGTTCACTGGAGCGGTCGCGAACTGCGCTCGAACGAGCAACCCTGCGACGAGGAGTACAAACCCGACAGAGAACCTTGCGTA
Source organism: Candidatus Acidiferrales bacterium (assembly GCA_035499435.1). Taxonomy (GTDB): domain Bacteria; phylum Acidobacteriota; class Terriglobia; order Bryobacterales; family Bryobacteraceae; genus Solibacter. Next base: position 23,285 of record DATJYW010000393.1, read on the forward strand.
GCGCCCCATGAGCACACCTCCGTTCGTTGGCCGAGGGACACGTTTACCTGCAAAACGCGCTGCGTCGAGCTAGCGTAGACGTGCGCCGCCATACAGGTCAATGGCCAAGCGCACTAGTACACTCGGATGTGGTGTGAGTAACCCTGCGCTAGAGAATCTGATATATTTCGGAGTACCAGAACTGATTCGATGACATACTCTTGACATCAAGAGGTATAGCTAGAAAAGTAACCGCAAAGCGCCTGGAGGTCGATGGGACTCGCAGAACTTTAGTCCTAGAACAAAACTCGACGGGCAAGCCGCCGCCAGATTCGCAGGTGCCTCTATTTGAACGCGATCGTCACGGGGTTGGCCGCCTGACCATTCACCGTCACCTGGACACTCACGGTGCCCGAACCTGCAAACGAGGCCGGCAGCGGGCCGGTGTTGATCTGGTCAAGGCCGAGGAACACCGGTTGCAGGCCGGCGAAGAGCACTGGCTGTGCCTGGCCGTTAATCGTCACTGTAGTTCCACTGATGCCCGGACCATGGCGGAAGCCGGTTCCGTAGAGGATCAGGTAGAGGGTGTCGCCCGCTTTGCTCAGATCGATCGGAACGGGCGCAGCGGTATTCGTGTTCGGATCGTAAGCCGCGACGGGTTCGAATGTCTGGGTGCCGTCGGAATGCACTCGAACGATCTGCGCGGCGGCGACGCCCTTCCCAGTGAAATCGGCTGTGAAGATGCCGGGCGTGATGGCGCCGACGGTGGTGACGATCGAGGCCGTCACCCCCTTCGAGTTGGTCACCGTAAGGATGGCCGGTCCGGCAGCCGTAGCCGACGGCACGAGGAGGTTGATCTGGGTCGGTGAAGCATAGAACAGGGACGCCGGGAGAACGGCTCCGGAGCTGTCCTTGATGTTCACGGTGGATCCGCCGAGAGTGCTCGGAAGAGGCGTGGCTGTAGCCGATGCTGCGGAATCGGCGAGATTAAACCCGAAGATTGACATGATCGCATCGGGCGCGGCTATTTGTGGAATGAACGCGGCCGCGTTGTTGATGGTGATCTCCGTGGCAGCCGGCGAGGTGGAGCCGACGAAGTCGAGATTACCCGAATAGGTCGCGACGATCTGGCGCGCGGCGTTCGGTTGAGTCAGGATGGCGGTGGCGGTGCCGCCGGTTACCGGAGCCGCGGCGAGCACCGCATTCGTCGCGACATCGAGAAACTGCACGGTGCCGGTGGGAACCCCGCCGCCGGGCAGGACGACGTTGACGTTTGCGGTCAAGGTCAGTGTAGGCTGCGCCACCGAAACGTCAGGCAATGCGCCGGCCAGAACCGTGGACGACGCCGGTCTCACCGTGTAAGTTATCGCCGGCGACTTGCAGGTGTTCCAGGTGTTGTCGCCCATGTAGAAGGCGGAGATTTGGTGCACGCCGGCGTCGAGATTGGAAGCGCTGATCATCGCGGCGCCGGAGGCTACTGCTCCTGCGCCGATCACGGTGGAACCGTCGAAGAACTGCACGTGTCCGGTGGGCGGACCGAAGCCTGTCGGAGGCTGCGCCGCGATCTGCGCGGTCAGGGTTGCCGCCTGCCCGTAAACCACCGTGGACTGGCTGGTGGAGGCCGTGATCGAGCAGGGCAGGCGGTATACATATAGGCCATAAGGAAGCGACGACGCGGAAATACCCGTGTCCGTAGTGAACACCGCGACCAGATTGTGTCCGCCTCCGGCCAACGTCACGGTAATCGCGGCTTGTCCTCCGGTGAGCGCGGCGGTTCCCAGCGACGTACTGCCGTCGAAGAACTGCACAGTGCCTCTGAGAGGCGGGGGCGCAGTGCTGATGACGACTGCCGTCAGCGTGACCTGTTGAGCAATTGTCGGCGCCGCCAGGTTGCTGCTGAGAGTCACCGTATAGTTGGTCGTCGGGCTGCCGGGATTGGTGATCGTGACGGAATGCGTGGCGTCACTGATCGCGGCGTAGTTGGTGTCGCCGCCATAGGTCGTGGTGATCGTGTTGACGCTGACGGTCAGTGCATTACCCGTGTACGTCGCGGTGCAGGCGCCGCCGGAGAGCGTGCACGAGGCGAGTGTCGTGGCGCCCGATTTGAAAGTCAGCGTGCCCCCAGGGGCCGCCGGGGAATCCGCGCCGGCGTTGCCCGTGCCCACGGTGGCCGCGAAGGTGACCGTGCCGCCGAAGGGAATGTTGTTGCCGAAATTGAAATTGGTGAAGGCGGGCGTAGCCTGGGTGACCGTGAAGATTACCGGCAGAGCGGAAGTCGCAGCCGAGAAGTTCGGGTCTCCGGCCGGGTACTTCACGGTCAGCGGGTGCGCCCCGATCGATTTATCGATCGGGTTCAGGCTATAGGTCATCGGGCTTGCGCCGGGCGGCAGCGTGGGACTCAGCACGCCAGCGCCGTCCAGGACCTGGAAATTCTGGCTCAGCGTGGGAACGACGGTTGCGCTCAGCGTGTAGGGCACGGACAGCGTTGTTCCGCCGGTAGCGTACACGATGCTCGCGGCGCTCGCGGCCACGGTGCCGAACGTAACTGCAACCGGGTTGACGGCGATACTCAGGGGCGAAGCGGAATTGTCACTGGCGGCAATGGCGCCTGTCACGGTGTTGACCGTGACTGACCCGCCGGTGTACTTGACAAATATCGAGTGGGCGCCGACGCTGTGTGCCGCGTTGCTGCCGTCGTAAAGGGCCGTGCAGGTGGCGGTGAAGTGAGTGGAATCGACTGTGGTGATGGAAGCCGACGGCACGCTGCACAGGCTCGTCCCGGCAAGGCTGCCGTCCGTGAAATTGATCGAACCAGGCAGCGGAGGAACATTGCCGGAAGTATTGGCGAGGGCCACGTGCGCGGTGTAGGTGATCGACTGGCCGAGGGTGACCGGAGTGGCCGAGGCGGTCACGTTGGTGATGGTCGGCGTCGGGTTCACCGTGAATGAGTAGGGACTGGAAGTGGAGGTAGCGAAGTTCGTATCTGTGGTGCCGGTGGGATCGAAGAGGGAAGTGATGGTGTGGGTACCGGGGGCGAACGGAAGGCTCGGCGTGCAAGTCATGACGCCCCCGATCGAGCCGATGCCGGTACAACCGGGAATCGGCGTACCGCCATCCTGAATCGTCACGGCGCCGCCGATGGAGAGAAGCGTTGAAACGCTGGTGGTCGTGCTGGTGAACGAGAACGCTTGTCCCCAATTCACAGGTGATAGCGGCGTCGAAGTCACTGTCGTGGTGGTGGCGGCCTTTCCGACCGTGAACGGAGCGACGTTGTGGCACGGGATTCCTGCGCCCAGGCAGCCCTGGTAGTTCGGATCGGGGCCGTTGTAGTCGATCCAGACGTTGTGGGGGCCTCCGGTCAGGCCGGTACCGGAGTAGGTGAATGATGCCTGTCCGTTGCTCAACGGAACCAGGTTCGCAATGATGATTCCATCCAGGCGGAACGTGATGGTTCCGACGGGGGTGATCTGCGGAGTTCCGTAACCCGTGACTGTTCCCGTGAAAGTCATGCTCGTCCCGACGCTCGGGCTTGCCGGAGACGCGGAGATGCTCAGGCTGGCAGGGTTGTTGGCCTGGAAGATCCTCACGGTGCCGGGACTCGCCGAATTGTATTGGAATCCGGAGGCCAGCGCGCCCGTCGAGGGCGAGAACGCGATGCTCGTGGTGTAGATGTTTGCGGGCAGCGAGTTTGTGGATTGTCCGACGCCAACCGAGACTGGCCCAAATGTAAGGGGGGCCGTTACCGGGGACGTCCCTGTCTCGGTGAAGGTGACGGTGCCGGCGCTGGCGCCGAAGGTGGAGAGGTCGCCGAATCCGTTATCGCCGGTCACGGTTGCAGTGAAGTTCACCGTGCCACCGACAAACGCATTGTCTCCGCCGGAGGTCAGCGGATGAACGTTGCTGATGGTGACGGTGTCTACCATATTGAAACTGGCGCCGCTGCTGCTGTTTTGATATTTTCCGGTGCAGGTGCCGGTGCAGGTGAACGAAGCCGCGACGGTATGGGCCTTAGGCACTACCGTGAGGTGGCCATTGACGCAGGCGAGAGGGGACGCGCACAATGCGTCGCTCCATGAGAAAGTCAGTGGAGAGCCGAAGGCGACGGTCGGGGTGACCGCTATGCCATCCACGCTGAGTGCGAGCGTTCCATCCGTCACGCCGGTGGCGGGCAGGTCCAGATTGCTCACAGTTCCAGTGATGGTGAGGCTACCGTAAGTGATATTGGCGTTGGCCGCGGGCGCGGATATCGTGGTCAGAGTCGCGTTGGCCGCGTCCGTGAAGGAGGTCTGAGCTTTCGACTGGCTGCCGGACGCCGTGATCAGGAAGGTTGCGCCCACATGGCTGCGATCGATGTTGAAGCCGCCAAGGCTGATTTGCCCCGTGCTGTCGGCGAGTGCGGCGGCGGTGAACTCGACGTTGTGCTGATCGAGCGGGAGGGCGCGAACTTCGAGAAGGACCTGTTCACCCGGTTTCCAGCCGGTTCCCGTAAAAGCGGCAATCTCACCGGGGTGGTATTCGGGCTTGCCGGATTCGATGGTGGCGAAGCGGTATTGCTCCGCGCCGGAAAGATACCCGTTATCGCCTGTTCCACCGGCAACGATCACGTCCCCGCGGCGCAGCAGCGATGACGCCATAGCGCTTCGCGCGTTGTGCATACCGGCGGTGGCGGAGAGGACTCCACTCCACGGCGCGTAAACCTCCGTTGAGGCGAGCGGTCCATCCGACCCGGAGCCGCCGATGAGGAGAACCTGGCCGTTATTCGGCAGGAGCAGCGACTGGTGACTGGCGCGAGCCGTCGCCAGGGCCGGTCCCGGCGTCGACTGGCCGGCGACCGGATCGAGGATCTCGGTTGTCGCCAGGTAGTTCCCGAACGCGTCGATACCGCCGGTGATTAGGACGGTGCCATCGTAAAGAACGGTGGCGCCGGGATTTTTCCGCGGGGTCAGCATCGAGCCAAAAGGCCCAAGCCGGTTGGTATCCGCATCGAACATCTCGATGGAAGCCGTGGGTTCGCCGTTCACGGAACCGCCGATGAAGAGGATCTTGTGGCCAGGCACCGCAGCCACCGCGTAGCCGGTGCGCGGAGAGGAGAGCTTGCCGAGGGTGGCGAACGCGCCGTTCGTGAGATAGGCTTCGACGGTGCCGGTTGGCTCACCGCCGGCGATGATGACCGCGCCCCATCGCGATATGGTGGCAGTGTGGCCGGCGCGGGCAACGGCCATTGAAGGGCCCGCGGTCCATGCATCCGACGAGGGATCGTAGATTTCCGACGAGGCCAGCGCGGCTGTCCCATCGTTGCCGCCGATCGCAATCATGCGTCCGTCGGGTGTAGCGACGCAGGCCGCATTGGATCGGGGTTCCAGCATAGGCGCGGCGGATCGGATGCTGCCATCCGGCGCGTAGACATCGACAGTCTTAACGGTACCGAATTGAGAGATGCCTCCTGCGACCACCACATGGCCGTCGGCCAGCCTGACGGAACAGGCCGCGGCACGCGAGGTCGACAAGTCGGCAATCGGGCTCCACTGGCTGATCGTGCTGCCGGCGAACTGGCCGCGCAGCAAGAGTACCGGAACCAAGAGTACAAGAAGCCCTAAACAATACCTATAACAGCTTCGCATCGATCCTCCGTCGAAACGTACGCCAAGCCACAGATCGCGCACAAAAGACAATGATTCGCACCGGAACCCTAGCAATGTCAATAGCCTGAAGGCGATTAAGAATTGGAGTTCCGCACGAATCAATTCCAGGCAATCGGAGTGTGTGTTGGATTGAAGGTACTGGACCGGGGCTTACCGGCGATACCTGGCGATCGCTCCGAGCGCCAGCAGTCCGCTGCCGATCAATATGAACATCGCGGGCTCTGGTGCGGCATCGGGATCCATATCCTGAATGAAGAGTTCGTCCAGCAGGAACCCGACGTTGTCGGTGGAACTGATGAAAACGCTCGAGATCCAGGGGTTGTTGGGCAACGTCACAAGAGGGGCAGTGGTAAACAACGACGAGGTTGCATCAATGCCGATGAAGGGCGCCGCGTTGCAAGGCGTGGGCGTTCCGGGCGGACCACCAGAAAGCGTGTTGATCGGGGCGCAGGTTCCGTAGCCGCCGGAATCCTGAAGCTCATAGGAGAGGAACGGATGGCTCGTGTTGGCCGGGTCCGTGATGTTGTAGGCCTGGATCTTCAAATCCTGGACCGCGGTGGAGCCGACCATAGTGGTTTGAGTGTCGTTCATCGCGCTGACGCGGAGTCCGACTCTGTAGACCGGTTGAGAAAACGTGATCAGAATTCCGCTGCTGGAACCGTCCAGCCTGATCAGGTGGTCGCCCTGATAACCCGACAAGGCGACTCCACCCATGCTTACGCTGCTGTAGTCGGTCTGGCCCGCGTATTGAGAGCTGGAGTTTGGCTGGCCGCCAAACTGGCCGCCAAAGGAATCCAACCCGGGCACGTTATTCGACAGGGTATACGTGCCATCCGATAGTTGCGCGTAGCCCAGATTGTCCACGCGATCAATCTGCGCCGTGCCCGAGAAACTCGTCGGCATGATGCCGACACCCACTTGAATCGAGCCGTTCGCGGTATGCGTCACCCAGGGATTGGTATCATTGATACCGACGTTGTAGCTGTTATTGATGGCACTCCCGAATCCGCTGCCCGAACCGTCTGTAACCGTACCGTTCTGGTTGCCCCAATCGAGACTGTCGTTGGTATTGATGAATGACGTGGTGGAATAGCAGCCGGCGACGCTGTATCCTCCGCCATTGAAGCTGCATTGGTAGATGGAACTCGCGTGGAGGCTGCCGCCCGTAAGCAAAACGGTCAGAATCAGACTCCTCACGAAGCTCCTCCGAGACTCTACGTTCTCTTGCTCACACACAGTAGGTCTTAGTGTAGGGCAGAGCACGTATTCTTGACAAGCTTTTTGGCGATGTTCAAATTGAGAATTCTAGTACTGGATGAGGGGCGGCGAATTGCACCTTGACCATTGAAATAGAAAGGGTTAAATGCATCAAAAAAGATGCATATCGGGCCCTCACCTAGTACCGTTGGTGAAGGTTTGGGGTGTACTAGGTGGCCCGAAAGATCCTATTGGTCCGCGCGCTTCTGGCGCTCGTAGGGTGTCTTCAGGTATTTGCCGGCCTCCTCCTGCGCGCCTTGAGTGTCGTCCTTGGTACGGAGCGCGAGATTGTACTCGTTGACAGCGCGCTCGCGCTGGCCGGTGATATCGAAGATGTGACCGAGGTTGATATGGCTCCAGACTTCGGTCCACTTGGGATCGAGGTCTCCCGAGATGGCATCGCGGAAGGAGTTCGCCGCCATCTGGTAGTTGTTCTGCAGGAAGTAGACTTCGGCGATGCGATAGTGCGCGAGCGAGCTCATGCGATTGCTCTCCAGCGCCTTCTGGTATTCCTTGAGCGCTTCGCTGAATTCGCTGAGCTCCATATACTGCTCGCCGCGGCGAATGGCGACCGCAACCCGGACCTGGCTCGAGTAGCGCAGCACGCGGTTGCCGGGGTCGATGATCACGTTCTTGGGCTTGCCGAACGTGTCCACGCTGAACTCGCTGGAGGTGCCGACCACTTCCACGCGCTTTTCCTCCGGATTGCCCTCAGTCTCGATTTTGAGATTGACCGGCATGCGGAAGGTGTCCAGGTCCTGCGCGATCTTTCCCATCACCCGGAAGCCCTTTTGCGTGCGGTAGATGGTGTACTCGAGTTTGAACTCCGGCGCGCCGCTGGATTCGATCCATTGGATGAAGAAGTAGCCGAGGTCCTGGCCGGCGACCTTTTCGACCACTTTGCGAAAGTCGTCGGTGTTCGCGCTCTTCCACGGATACTCCTGAGCATAGGCTTTGAGTGCCTTGAAAAAATTGTCGTCGCCGATGACGTAACGCAGCATGCCCAGCACGGCAGCACCCTTGCTTCCGGTAAGCGCCCACAGTTCGGGCGAGTAATCGTCGAGACGCGCGGATTGGATCACGGGCACATTGTCTACCGTGAGGCTCTCGACCATCACGTTGTGAAGCTGCGACTCCATGGCAGCAGGGCCCTTCTCGTGTTCGGTCCAGACCAGCTCGCTGTAGGCAGCGAGTCCGTTGGTGAGCCAGAGATGGTTGCGCGTGACGGGCGACACCAATTCCTCGAACCATTGCCGCGACACCTGGTTGGCCAGCAGCGTGGAATTGGGTTGCTTGCCGATCGCTTTGGGCGCCAGGAAAATCAGTCCGGGCGCGGCATAGCCGTTGGGTGCGCCGTCTTCGGTTTCGACCACCGTCAGGTTCGCATAGGGCGGCAATCCATAAAGGCCGGTGAAGTACGAGACCAGCTTGCCCATCTGGTCGCCATAGGGCTGCGCCATTGAGGCTTCCGCATCGCGGAAATAGAGCGTCGTAGTCACGCCTTCGCTGGCCACCTTGGCCGGCTGTCCCTTGACGATGGCGATCGAACCGGGGAAGCTGGCGCGCTCGAACTTGATGTCATACGCATTCTTGTCGCCTTTGACGTCCTTCGAATCCAGCCCGCTGCCGATCACGGAATATCCCATCGGCACGGTGATCTTCATATCGGCGGCGAAGCGGTCCGTGGTATAGCCGCTCACCGGGAACCAGCGCGCCGGGTACATCAGGAATCCATAATCGGGATGCAGGGCGGCGAACTTGATGCCGTAGACCGGAGAATCCTCCTGGCCCGTGAGCTTGCCGTCGTAATAGAAGGTGATGGAGACCGGCTGGCCTTTGGGCAGCGGCTGCTCGAAGCTGAGGCGCACCGTGAAATCCTGCTGGTTGCGCGACGCCGGAATCTGTTTGCCGGCCTGATCCACCACCCGCGAGACGTTCAGCGCGTTGTTCAGTTCGAACGCAGCGGAGGTGATGTTGTCGTCGAGCGGTGTGAAACGGACCGTAGCCTTGGCCGAGAGGGATTGGGTGTTCGGCGACACGTCGGCTTCGACGGTGACCATATCCACGTCAATTCGGCTCCGCCGGTCCTGCGCGGCGGCGAAAGACGCGCCCAGAGAGAGGGTCAGAACGGCGGCAAGGGTCGGATTACGAAACATGAGTAACTTGTCCTTCCAGAATTTCTTGAATGGCGAGCGCGGCACGCGCCGGAGCGCCCATGCGGCCCGACAGTTTCTCGCGCACTTCCGCGAGGCCGGCCCGCATTTCGGAGCGGGCCGTGGAGTCCGCGAGCAGCCGGCGCGCTTCACGGGCCAGATTGGCGCCGGTCATCTGCCCCTGCATCAGCTCGGGCACAACCGCCCGGCCGGCGATCAGGTTGACCATGGAATAGAACGGAACATCCACCAGGAATTTTCCGGCCAGCCAACTGGCCGTGGTCACCTTATAAAAGGTCACCATGGGAGTGCCGAGCAAAGCGGCCTCGACCGTCACTGTGCCGCTGGCGGCGAGCGCGAGATCGGAATGAGCCATGGCGTCCCAGCTTTCCCCTTCGATGACCTTGACCGGCGACCCACCCAGGCGCGCCTGAAAAAACCCGGCCCCGGTAGTGGCCGAGGCCGGCAGGATCAGGTTCACGGCTTGCTCCCGATAGAGCCGGTCGACGGCGTCCACCAGCGCCGGCAGATGGCGCGCGGCTTCGCCCCGGCGGCTTCCGGGAAGTACCACAATCAGGGGACGTTCCGGCGCCAGTCTGTGTTTCCGAAAAAACTCCTCCCGGGACAGGGACGGCCGTACCAGTCCCGCCAGGGGGTGTCCAATATAGGTGGCAGGGACACGCTCGCGCGCGAAGAAGTCCTCTTCGAACGGGAAGATGCAGAGCAGGCGGCGGATGGTCCGGCGCATCCCTTTGATGCGGCCCTTGCGCCAGGCCCAGACCTGCGGAGCGACCAGGTAGACCACCGGGACTCCCTGGCGATGAAGCTTGTGCGCGACGCGCAGGTGGAAATCCGGGGAATCGGTGAGGATGGCGAGGTCGGGGCGGATCTCGCCCGCAGCGGAGAGCAGCTTGCGGTACTCGCGGTAGATGCGAGGAATGTGGCCTACTACCTCGATCAGGCCGACCACGGCCAGGCTCGCGGAATCGACGACCGTACGCACACCCGCGGCCCGGAGGCGGGGGCCAGTGCATCCGAAGAAATCGCTTCCGGGCAGGAGGCGCGCGAGCTCGCCAACCACAAGCGAGGCATAGAGGTCGCCCGAGGCTTCACCCGCGGATACAAGGATTCTGGCCATCCCTATTCAAGTTTAGCCCGTGACGAGCGGCTCACGGCCCGCATCCCGCCACCCTGTTACAATCGGTCAACGGGAATGTCCACGGAAGCCGAAAAGTCGAAGATGACGGTGGAGGAGCTTGCGACGCGGTTCCGCGGCGACATGATTCCGCTGACCAGCCGCTTCTGCTATTTCCTCACCATGCCGATCGCGGATGAGGACTTGCGCCAGTATCTGAATGACCCGATCGCGGCGATCTCGCCCGCGATTCTGGGAGGCCTTCCAAAAATTGGTGTGATTCTGGCGCCTTACCTGGAGAAGGGCAACGGCAAGTCGGGCGACGCGGTGACCTTCGAGCGGCCGGCGGAATCGCGCTACGTGCCGAGCGCACGCGCAAATGTGGAAGGGCTCACGGTACTCGCCTTCGGAGTGAAAGAAGTCGAAGTTGCGGATTACCACTACCAGTTCTACAACGTGCTGGCCGGCCTGGTGGCGGGCACCTGGCGAGCGGAGGTGCAGGAGCGCTTTTTCCGCGCCATCCGCGAGGAGTTGAGCGCGGAGGTCCACGGCGAAGTAGACGAGAAGAGTTGGCATCTGAAGCAGGCGCTTCTCAGGCGGCAGACCAACGTGCGCAGGGAAACCAAGCTTTTCCGCGACTACGCGCGCCAGGCATTTGAGGATACGCTCACACTTTACTTGCACGGCACGTGCTGCGACATCGACGTGGAGACTGGTCCACGGCAGATGGCGAGCCGGTATCTCCGGCGCCGGCTGGAGCTGCTGGTTTCGCTGTATCCGCCGCCGGAGGGATACGCGGTGCTGCCGGAGCAGTTGAAGGCTCGGTAGGCCTTGTAATCCAGAAATTGCGTCAGAGCCCGTTTTCCCGTATCTTGAGAGCATGGTAGTGCAGGTTCACGCCTGAGCAGGAGGCGCAGCTTGCGCAGCTCGCCATCGGCGCAGGGACCGACCCCGCGGATCTGGTGAAGGAAGCCGCGTTGCGTCTGATCGAGGGAGATGTCCGCCTGGGTACCATCGCTAAAGGCAGTGTGGTTGCCGAGATGCGTGCGGTGCGGGCTCGCGTCAAACCCGATCCTGAGGGCTGGACAACGCGTGACTATGTCCAGTATGGCCGTCGCGACACCTGATGCCTCTGGTTGTCGATGCCTCGGTTGCCCTTGCGTGGGCTTTGCCGGATGAAAGCAGCGCATATGCCGAGGCCGTCTTGGCCGCCGTAGAACAAGATGGCCTGCGTGTTCCGGAACTATGGGCGAGGGAGCTTGCGAATGGACTGGCGATCGCCTATCTGCGCAGGCGCATTGGGCCAGCCGATGAGCGCGCCTTTCTGACAGCGCGCTGTCACATCTGCAAATCGAAGTGGAACAAACGCTTTCGGCGGTGTCGGTTGTCCGCGATGGAACGGCTGCAGCAAGTCGATACGGTCTCACTGCCTATGATGCGGCCTACCTCGATCTTGCTTTGCGAGAAAAACTCACACTTGCCACTCTCGACGTACGGAGGGCTGCTGAACAATCGGGGATTCAAGTTTTCGAGCAGTGAATGTCTAAATGAGGCGAACCGCCTACCCCACGAGCGTCAGAATCCTTGCCGCCACCTGCTTCCCCCGGTCACCCACTTCCCCCACCGGCCCCACGCACGACGGGCAGCCGGCCTCGCACGGACACGCGGCCAGCAGGCCCGCTGTCTGCCGCAGAAGCTCCGGCGCGAGGCGGAACAACGGCGCGCTCTGACCGACGCCGCCGGGGTACATGTCGTAGAGATACAGATTCGGTTCGAACGCGGTCAGCCCGCCGGCGATCTCCTCGGTGAGCGCCACCCCGAGATCGCGCGGATCGCACATCAGCAACAATGCCGCCACCGTACGCAGCGCGTTCCCCAGGCCGTGGATGCCGCTCTGTTTTTCGGTGGGCGTGAATTCGGTGAGCGACGCCAGGAACGCAGCAGGGAAATGCAGCCAGAAGGCCGTGGTGTGCATTTCCTGCTCCGGCATGTCCAGCTTGCCCGCGCCGACGTTCTCCATCGTGTAGAATTTGATCTTCTTGAACCCCACAATCTGGCGGTTGACGCGCACGTCGCCATGGACGCGACGCGCCGGGCCCTGCGGCTCGCCTTCGAATTCCTGGAGCACCTTGACCTGCGTGTAATCGATGGCGTCGGTGTAATAGTCGCAATCGACGCTCTTCACGTAGGCCTTGCGCTGGTCGTAGTCGAAGCGCTCGACGTGATACTGGCGCGCCTCGTGGAGGTAGATCGCCTTTTCGTGCAGCGTAGTGAGCGCGGTAGGAAACGAGACCTCGGCGATCACCTTCGGCTCGCCGGTGACATCGACCACGACGAAATTGTCGCTGGTGACCGAGCGGAGGCTGGTGGCATCGGCGGGATAGGTGTCGCTGGTCCAGTGCCAGGCGCCGGCGGAGTGGTGCAGGAAACCCGTCTCTTCGAGGAAGCGGCAGATCTCGGCGAGGTCGTGACGGCCAAACTTCTCGCCGTCGTGCAGCGGCAGCTCGAAAGCGGCGCACTTCACGTGGGCGAGGAGGATCTCCAGGTTCTCGGGATTGATGTGGGCGTGCTCGGGGGAGCGGCCGAAAAAGTAGTCGGGATGCTCCACGACGTACTGATCGAGTGGCGCGCTCGAGGCAACCATGACGGCGGCTGACGTCGTCTGGCGGCGCCCGGCGCGGCCGGCGCGCTGCCACGTGGAGGCGATCGTGCCGGGATAGCCCGCCATGACGACCGCATCGAGCGAGCCGATATCGATGCCGAGTTCGAGCGCGTTGGTGGCCACCACCGCGCGGATCTCGCCGTCGCGCAACTTCTGCTCGATCTCGCGGCGCTCGCGCGGCAGGTAGCCGCCGCGGTAGCCGCGCACGGTCTCGCTGGGGATCGGTCCGCGGTCGCACGCGTCTTTCAAATAGGTCACGAGGACCTCGGTGGCCAGCCGGTTGTTGGCGAAGACCAGCGTCTGGAGACGGCTCTCGATGAACTTGAGCGCCATGCGCCGGGTCTCGGCGATGTAACTGCGGCGGATGCCGAGCGCGCGGTTAACCACCGGCGGATTGTAAAAGATGAAAAACTTCTCGCCGCGCGGCGCACCGTTGCGCTCGACCAGCTCGAAGCTTTCGCCGGTGAGCGCCTCGGCCAGTTCGCGGGGGTTGGCGATGGTGGCCGAGCAGCAGATGAACTTCGGGTGCGAGTTGTAGAATTCGCAGATGCGGGCCAGCCGGCGGAGCAGGTTCGCGAAGTGGCTGCCGTACACGCCCCGGTAGTAGTGCAGCTCGTCGATGACGATGTAGCGCAGGTTTTCGAAATAGCGTGCCCAGCGCGTGTGATGCGGCAGGATTCCGCTGTGCAACATGTCGGGATTGGTGAGCACGACATTGGCGCGCTGCCGGATGGCGCGGCGCGCGTCCTGCGGAGTATCGCCATCGTAGGTGAACGCGCGGATGTCGCTGCCCATTTCATCGACTGCGCTTTGAAATTCGTGGAGCTGGTCTTCCGCCAGCGCTTTGGTAGGAAAGACGTACATGGCGCGTGCGCCGGCGTCATTGAGGAGCAGGTTGAGAACCGGCAGATTGTAGCCGAGAGTTTTTCCGCTGGCGGTCGGAGTCACGATGACGACGTTTCTGCCGGCGTGGATGGCATCGAACGCCTCGGCCTGGTGCGAGTACAGGCGCGCGATGCCGCGTTTTTCGAGTGCCAGACGCAGGCGCGGGTCGACGCTCTGCGGGATATCGGTGAAGACGCCGTCGCTCGCAGGCAGGTGGTGGATGGCTCGCACCGCCGAATCCGCCTCCTGGTGCGCGGCGCGGAAGCCGGATACGACGGCCTCAAGCGACTGCCGCGGAGTGAGGGAGAGATCGCGGGAGAACTCAGGGAAACCGAGGGATAGATTCATGCTTGCGCTTTCGCCTTTTCTTTGCTAAAGGTACACCGGAAAGGCTGTCGGATTCAAGCGCGAGCGGAAGGTGATGGATCGTGACCGCTACGGGTGATAGGCGCCCCGTTCGCGGATGAACTCGTAACGTTCGAGGGTCGCGGCCACCTGGAACGCGGAGCGGGCGTCGCCGCCCAAGTCTCCAATGCGGTCCGAGCGCACAACCTTGCCCATGCAGCGCAGGTTGACAGACTGTGACCCGTCGTGATTCAGCGTGATCACGTACTCTATGGGACCGCCTACGTCGGGCTCCCGCTCAGCAGTGAATAGCACACCGCTGGAACTGATGTTGTTGGTATAGCCCGATAAGGCAACGCGTTCGGCGCCGGAGCGGGTGATTGCGAGCGGGAGCTGGAGCTTGAAGCGCCGGGTTCTTCGCTGTTCCATGTGAATATCGTTAACCGATAGTAGGGTCATAAGGGAGACAGGTCAATAGACCTTCGCGGAACGCAAGGTCTCAAAGGTACTAGGAAGGAAGATACGGGACAGGGTTAGGCCCTGTCCCATAAGGTTAGCCGACTTTCACAAAAATGATCACAAGGGTGTACAGCGCGAGGGATTCGATTAGCACGAGACCGAGCAGCAGAGCGAATCGGATAGCGGCTGACGCGCCCGGGTTGCGCGCCATCCCTTCTGCCGCGGCGGCCACTGCCTTGGCCTGAGCCAGTCCGCAAAGCCCGCTGGCGATAGCCATCGAGAAGCCGGCACTAATGGGGACCCAGTGCCCGTTGGCGGTCTGATTCTGCGGCGTCTGCGCGAACAGCATCGGGCTGGCGATGAGCAGTAGCGCCACGAGGAACATCACTTTCTTCGTCATTGTTAGCTCCTTAAGAAATCGCTCCCAGGAGGTGGTTCCCGTCATCCTCTTACAGCCGGGCTCACACTGAAAAAGAGCGGCATAAAGCCGGTATTAATGCTCGTGCGAAACGGCTCCGGCCACGTACATCATGGTCAGGAGCATGAAAATGTACGCCTGCAGAAAGGAAACGAAAATGTGCAGGCCCATGAACGCCACCGGAATAAACAAAAGCGTCAACTTGAGAAACACCAGCGTTACCTGCTCGCCGGCGTACATGTTGGCGAACAAGCGGATGGTGAGCGAGAGGGGGCGCGCCAGATGGCTGACCAGTTCAATTGGGACCATGAGGATGGCCAGGGCGGGCATCGGTCCGACAAACTGCATCAGATATTTGCCGAGCCCGTTCGCCTGAATGCCCACCAGGTTGTAGTAGAAGAAGGCCGCCACCGCGCATCCCGCGGGCACGGAGGGAATCATGGTGGGCGATTCAAACCCCGGAATCACTCCGATGAGGTTGCAGAACAGGATAAAGATAAAGATGGTTCCGAAGAAGGCAACGTAGTGATGTCCCGAGTGGCCCACCTGTTCTTCCGCCTGGCCGTTGATGAAGTCGTAGATCAGTTCGAAGGTATGTTGCAGCCTGCCGGGGCGGTCGACGGAAAGGCGCGGCTTCAGAATGGCGAACACGATCATGATGATCAATGCCACCAGGATCTGCATGGCGATGAAGTCGGCCCAGGGACGCGGCTCGGGCGCGATGCCGACCACGTGCCGCAGCGCGTTGCCCACGTCGGCCAGGTAGTCGTTGAACAACTTAGTGATCCACAGTTCCGTTTCGTGCATACACGAGCTCGATCAGAATTTCGAAGATGACCGCTGCCACGGCCGCGAAAAGACCCCAAAAAAACGCGGGCAGGCTGATCTCTGAAAGCTTGAATATAGCATAGGCGCACCCGCCCAAAATCAGGTAGCGCAGTCCCAGCAGAACGGCCATGCGAGGCTTGGCATGAGCGCTGCCGAGCGAGATCGCGACCTGCTTGAGCCAGCGGAAATTCAGCGCGGAAATTGCGCAGCCGAGAACAAACCCGAGGGCCCAGTTCCAGCCGCGCCAAACGAAGAGGCCGATGGTTCCGGCTGCGCCGATGGCTAGCGTGGCTTTCCAGATGCGATCCACGGCGCGATCCAGGAGGTGCTCGTCAGTCATCTTTGGTGTCCCGCATCAATTGACGGATCAGTTGGACGAAACCCGCCGCGATGCCGAGCACCAGGCCGGGAATGTACATCCAGGCGGTGCCGAATTCCTTGTCGAGGAGGTAGCCGATGGCGTAGCCCAGGAGTGCGCAGACTGGCAGCATGAAGGCCAGGGAAGTATACTCGCCGACCAACACGGGCCAGGGTTTTTTCGGCATCAAGGATTAGTGTACGACCAGGCGAGAACGGGCGGGCTGCGCCCGGCGGGCCGACCATGCAAAGCGATCGGCCCCACGCCTCACTCCTCAGCGGCCTCTTTCACCAGGAATCCCATCTTGGGATGGGACGGCTCCATCGCAGGGTGAATCCCGAATTCTTCCAGCGCCTCGGTGGTAGCGGGCCCGATCGAGCAGACGCGGCATCTGCGGAGCGCCGCGAGCACGGCCAATTCGATATCGAGTTCGCGGGCGATGCGCGCCAGGTGCGCAATCTGAATGGCAGTAGTGAACAGGACGACATCGAAGGCGCCGTTGGCGAGGCGGCGCGCGCCCTCGCGAAGAGGCGCAGTGTCTTCGGGAAGATCCCATTGGTAAACGCGCACCTGGGTGACATCGGCGCCGCGCGCGCGCAAGCCTTCGAGGAGCTCCGGATTTGGCCGGCCATATTCCTGGACGGCAATGCGTCTCTCCGGCCGTCCCTCGGTCGCCGCCAGTACTTCGCGCCATGTGTTCGGTTCGGGTGCAATGATGGCCGGCGCGAGCCCCATCTCCCGAAGCGCAGCGGCGGGTTTGGGGCCGCGAGTCACGACTGTCACCCGGCGGAGAGCATCGGCGAACGCACTTTCGGGATAGCGGGTGGCAAGCAGCCGGGCGAGTTGCCGGGTGCCGACACCGGTGAGCAGCACGACCATGTCGAAGCCGCCGGCGAACAGGCGGCCGGCGAAACGGAACGACTCCTCATTGTCGGGAAGGGCGATTTCCCGCATGGAGGGCGCGACGAAGGCGTCCCCGCCCTGCCGCGCGATCAGTTCGCGCATCTCCGCCGACCGGCGGCTCTCTAACGCGAGCACCCTCCGGCCGCCGAAACCCATGTTCCCATTCTATCGAGGGGAAAAGGAGGCGTGCGCGCGGCGCCGGCACGTGCTGAAGCGTACATAACTTTGGCAGACTATCGCACGCTAACCTCGTTTTAGCCGATGTTTCCTGCCAACATGGCAACTGAAACATGGCAGAACCGAGCCGCGCGCCGCCGCAGGACGACGACGTCCTGGCGCTGGCGCCCATCGCCTATCACGAGGTTGATCTTCAGGGAAATCTCGTGTGGGTCAACGACGCGGAATGCCGCCTCTTGGGGCGCACTCGAGAAGAACTGATTGGACGACCGGTATGGGAGCTGGTATCGGAAGCCGAACAGCCCGAAAGCCGGAGCGCGTTGGCGCGAAAGCTCTCCTCGGAAGTATCGCTGGCGCCGTTCGAGCGGACACTGACGCGGCCTGACGGTGCGATCGTGGTGGTGGAGATTCATGACACCTATCGTCTGAACCCGCGGGGCGACATCGAAGGAATCCGATCGTTCCTGCTCGACGTGACGGCGCGCAAGCGCGCGCAGGAGGCGCTGCGCAAGGTCGGGGAGGACCTGGAGTCCCGGGTTCGCGAGCGCACGCAGGAGCTCGAACTGGCGATCGACTTCCTGCGCCGCGAAATCGACGAGCACCGCCAGGCCGAGGACGAACGCCGACGGCTGGAGGCGCAGGTGCGTCACACGCAGCGGCTGGAAAGCATTGGGGTGCTGGCCGGCGGGATCGCGCACGAGTTCAACAACCTGCTCACGAGCATCACGGGCTATGCCAGCCTGGCGGCGACGGACCTGCCGGCGGGGACCGCGGCACACCGGCACATCGGACAGGTGTTGGCGGCCGCGAAAAATGCGGCGGACCTTACGCGGCAGATTCTGGCCTACGCCGGGCGAAGCCAGTTCGTTCCGGAACTGGTAAATCTTTCCGGAATGGTGTCCAACACGGTGCGGCTGATCGAGTCTATGATCTCCAAGCGGGCCACGCTGAAGCTCGACCTGGCAGCTGAGGTGCCGCGTATCGAAGGGGACTCGGGGCAACTCCGGCAGGTCATTCTGAACCTGGCCACCAACGCGAGCGACGCGCTGGGCGACCAGCCGGGCGAGGTTCGGATCGCGACCGGGCTGATCTGGCTGGAGGGAGGCGAGCTGCCCTCCCTCAAGACGGGGCGCGTCATGCCGGCAGGATTGTATGTGTGGCTGGAGGTAGCGGACACGGGAGCCGGCATGGACCGGGCGACACTCGACCGGATTTTCGATCCATTCTTCAGCACCAAGTTCACCGGTCGCGGGCTCGGCCTGGCGGCCGTGATGGGGATCGTCCGCGCGCACCGTGGGAGCATCACCGTGGCCAGCGAGCCAGGGAGGGGCGCCACATTTCGCGTGTTTTTCCCGGCCGTGGACGAGGCCGAGCGCCAGCCGGCCGTGCCAGCGCCGGCAGTCGCGCTGTCCGAATGGCAGGGCACGGGCGCCGTGCTGGTGGTGGATGACGAGGAGCCCATTCGCACCCTGGCGAAGACCATCCTGGAGGGCGCGGGACTGCCGGTGCTGACTGCCGCGGATGGGGACGAAGCGCTGGAGGTGTTCCGCGAACACAAGGAGGAGATCCACGCCGTGCTGCTCGACGTGGTGATGCCCGGAACGGATGCAGCAGAGGTGCTGGCACGAATCAGCGAGGCCCGGCCGAAGGCGAAGGTGATTGTGTGCAGCGGCTACCACGATCACGATGCGGCGAAGCGGCTCGGCGGAGGGACGCCGGCCGGGTTCCTGCGCAAGCCTTACGATCCGGCGGGCCTTCTGGCAAGGCTGAAAGAGCTCTGGTAACGAGGCCTACTGCCGTTGACTAGCCCGTGAGGCCTGCTCCACAAGCTCCGTTCGTTCGCGCTCGATGTAGGGCACACCCTTCTCCATCCACGCCGGCGCCGGCGCGCCTTTCAGGTAGTGATCGAAGTACTGCTGCAGGCGGATGGTGTAGTCCTTCTGGTTGGGACGCTTACGCAGGCCATGCGGCTCGCCGTTGTAATCGAAGAGGTACACCTCTTTGCCGAGCCGCCGCAGGGCCAGGTAGAACTCGACGCCCTGATACCACGGCACGGCGTCGTCGCCGTCGTTGTGCAGGAGCATGACGGGAGTCTGCACGCGATCGGCCCAGAAGATGGGCGAATTCTCAATGAAGCGTGTAGGATATTGCCAGATGGAGCCGCCGATGCGGCTCTGGGTGCGCTCGTATTGGAACTGGCGCGGGAGGCCCGTGCCCCAGCGGATTCCGTCGTAGGCGCTGATCATGTTGGCCACCGGAGCCCCCGCTGCGACCGCGCGGAATCGGTTGGTCTGGGTCACCATGTAGGCGATCTGGTAACCGCCCCAACTGTGGCCCTGGATGCCGATGGCCTGCTCGTTTACGTACCCGCGGTTGACCACTTCCTGGACCGCGGGCAGTACGCACTTGAGCGCGCTCTGTCCGGGGAAGCCGGTGGTGTACACGATGTCCGGGGTGAGCACGAGGTAGCCGTTGCTAACGTAGTAACTGATATTGATGTTGTGGCTGGGACGCGGATCGACGAACTTATTCACGTTTTGCGTGAGCCGCTCGTAGATGTAGACCATCATCGGATACTTGTTCTTCGAGTCGAAGTTTTCGGGCTTGTAGAGCGCGGCGGTAAGCGGGACTCCGTCCGCATTCTTGAACGGCACGATCTCGGAGGTACCCCAGAGAAGCTGGGCCTTCTGCGGGTTGGCGTCGGAGACCTTGCGCAGCTCCTTGAAGGTGCCGTCGGTCACCGCGAGGTCCGGGAACTCGTTGAAGCTCTGCGCGGTCAGCAGGTAGACGTCTGCGTCCTTGGCTTTCACCGGCGGGCTCAGGGTCTTTGCGGACAGGATGAGCTGCTTTGGCTCGCCGCCATCCAGCGACGCGCGGAAGAAGCCGGTCTCGAACGTCTTGAGATTGAGGGCGGTGAGCATCACGGGACGCGCGGGATCGATCCAGCGCTCGCGCGGGTTCTCGGCTTCGACCGGCGTGTAGCGCAGGCGCAGGTCGTGCGTGCGCCCGTAGCCCGCGGTGATGTTCTTCGCGCCGGTGCCGTCGGGCGAAATGCGCCAGATGTCGTAGCGGTCGTAGAGCAGAATGCTCTTTCCGTCTCTGGTCCAGCCGCCGTTGCCGTAGGCAGTAGGCAACTGCGGTCGGTCGTCGTCTTCGTTGAAGAACTTCGCCGGGATGGCGGCGGTAAGATTGGACTTCTTGCCGTCGGGCACGGAGACGGTCCACCAGTCCTTGCCGTCGAAGGTGAGCAGGTATTTGCCGCCGGGCGACCATGTCATGGCGCCATAGTGCTTTTTCGCCAGTGTCGTGCGCTGCCCCGTGGCGGCGTCGATAACGAATGCATCGGCGTAGTGCTCGTCGTAATCGGCGAGGGGGCGGTACTCGCGGTCGTCGGTGCCCAGGATCCACTGCGCGCTCTCGGAGGGCGTGACGGTCTCCATGGTGTTGTCGGCGAGCTGGACGACGCGCTTTTCGGGAATCAGGTAGGCCGCGGTAAAGGTGCGGTTACGGTCGCGCTCGGCGCGGACCTTTTGAATCGGCTGGACGTAGTCATCTTTATAACTCCAAAGATCGACCACGGCCCTGGTGTCGTCGGGCGCGGCGTCGGGCGCGGCGGGGGGCTTCTCGGGCGCGGGCGGCGCGCATGCGAAGTAGAGGCGCGAGCCGTCCTTGGAAAAGCTCAGCGTGCCCTTGTCGCTGATCACCAAGCCCTGGCGAAATCCGGAAGTAGAGACGGACGCCGCTAGCGTGGCTTGGGGCGCCTGGTGATCCCAGCGGTAGAGCGCGTACTTCGGAGGTTTGGAGGACTGGTCGTCGCGGTCGCTGAGGAAGGCGAGCTGCGTCTGGTTTTCGTCCCAGGTCAGGTGGCTGTACTTGCCTTTGCCTTCTGCGATGGCCGCCGGTGTGTCGGCGGAGTTGGGCTTGAGGACGAAGACGCCATTCTTCGCGGTGTCGCGCGCGCCGACGGCGTAGACCAGTTGCTTACCGTCATCGGTAAGAGTGAACTCGGAGACGTCGGTAATGGTGCGCTCGGAGCCATCGGTGAGGGTGCGGATGACGAGGTCGGAGCCGATCTCGGCGCGCATGGCCCGTCCCGCCGCGGCGCCGCCGCGTCCGCCGCGCCCGCCCTGCTGATCGCCGCCGGGAGCGGGGCTGGTGGCGGCGGGAGCGGCGGCGGGCGTGTCGGGGCCTTCCTTCCAGTAGGCCAGGAAGCCGGACGCCTTCTCGGGCATGGCGAAGCGTTTGATGCGGTCGAAGCGGGCAGCTTTGCCCGAGGCGAGATCGACGATCACCATGCCGTCCTTGGGCCCGGGCTTCTTGTCCTTCTTTGCCTTGTCGACGTCGGCCTTGGCTGGAAAGGTAGAGAAGACGAGTGTGCGGTTGTCGGCCGAAAAGAGCACCGTAATGCCGCGTGCCTCGTTGGGTGGGCCCTCTTCGGGGGTGGCATTGGGCACGGGCGCCGGGCGCATGCCTGCCGACTCGCGCTGCTCCTTGCCGGTAACCAGGTTGCGGATCACGACTTCGCCATCGCCCTCCTGCGGGAAGACTCCGTAGGCGAGGAACTTTCCGTCGTTGGAGAGTTTCTGGCCGACGATGGATTTCCACCCGTCGTAGTCGGAGTGGTTGAGGGGACGCTTCGTTTGGGCAAACGAGAGGGCGGTGACGAGACACAGCACGGACACAAGCCGCCGGTTCAGCATAATGACGGTATTCTAACCCAGGTCCATCGGCGATTCAGTGTAGGCACTCAGAACGGCAGATCGATTTCGACAATCAGGCCGCCTTCCGGTGCATTCCACGCGCGGATCGTACCTCGATGGACGTGCACGGCGCGCTCCGCGATTGCGAGACCCAGGCCGGCGCCTTCCTGGTTTCCGTTCGCCACCCGGCGGAAGGGAAGGAAGATTTCGGAAAGCAGGCTCTCCGGAACTCCCGGTCCGTAATCCCGTACTCGAAGCCGCGCACGACTGTTGCCGGCCACCAGGGAGATCTCGACCGTAGTTCCTTCGGCCGTGTGCCGGACCGAATTCCGCACGACATTCTCCACCGCGCGGCGCACCATTTCTTCGAACCCGGTGACCGTACACGCATCGGCTTGCCGCACGACAACTCTGCGATTCCTGGCGCGTGCTTCGAAGTCCGCATCGCTGGCAATTTCGTGCGCCAGGTTCGCCAGGTCGAACGGCACCGGAGTGCCGCGATCCACGCCGCTGTCGATCCGCGTCAGGGCCAGCAATTGGCCGATCAGGGTATCCAGCCGGCGCGCCTCCAGCGCGATCCGTTCCAGGTTCTCGGTGGCTTCCTCGGCCGGACCCTGCTTTACAAGGCCGAGCGCCACGATGAGCCGCGAGAGCGGCGAGCGCAGCTCGTGCGATACATCGCCCAGCAGGCGGCGCTGGCCCGTGACCAGGGCTTCGATCCGCTCCGCCATGCGATCGAAGTCGCGGGCCAGGCCGGCGATCTCATCCCAACGTCTTCCCAAGGAGGGATCGACCCGAGTATCGAGCCGTCCTTCCGCGATGTTCGCCGCTGCTTCGCTCAGCTTTTGCAGCGGTGCCGTGAGGTAACGGCTGATGAAGTAGCAGAAGATGGCGCCGGCCATCGAGAAGACCAGAAAATCGTGCAGGACCAGCCGAAGCACCAATCTGTGCCCCGACCACGTGTGGAAGAAGAGAAGCACCAGCACCAGGGCGACAACTGCCAGCGTGAACCAGAACCACAGCAGAATCGCTAGAAACAGCCTCTTCACCGCGCCCCCGGCCTGGCCGGCGCGGCATACAGGTATCCCGCCCCGCGGACTCCCTTGATGCGCTCGCTGCCGTCTTCCAGGGGTCCGAGCTTGCGCCGCAGATTGCAGACGTGCGTGTCGATGCTGCGGTCGAACGGGGAAAAGTCGCGTCCGAGGACGTCGCGGACCAGGTCCTCGCGGCTGACGGTGCTTCCCGCGACCCGCAGCAGCGCCGCTAGCAGATCGAATTCCACGGTAGTCAGATCCACCGGCGTGCCGCCTCGCCGGACCGTGCGGTTTCCTCCGTCCAGCTCGACATCTCCGACGGCGACCGCTACCGGATCCTGCCTCTGCGGCACCGATCGTCGCAGGATCGCGCGAATGCGCGCTGCCAGCTCCGCGGGATCGAAAGGCTTCGGCAGGTAATCGTCCGCGCCCAGCTCGAGCCCTCGAATGCGGTCGTTGGTATCGCCGCGCGCGGTCAGCATCAGCACCGGCGTGCGCGCTTGCCGCCGAATGCGGCACAGCACGTCGAAACCGTCCATGTCCGGCATCATTACATCCAGCATGATCAGCGAGAAGTTTTCGGCGAGGGCCCGTTCGATTCCCGCGGCCCCGCTCGCAGCCCAAGTGATCTCGAATCCCTCGCGGGTCAGAAAGCGCGTGACCAGCCGGCAAAGCTCCGCATCGTCGTCGACTACCAGCACGCGCTCCATGGCAAAACTGGAATTAATTCATTCTAAGTCCCATGGAACGCCGGCGCCGTCAAGATGTGTCAAGCCCTTGACCGTTCTTGACGAAGCTTGGCATTTCTAAACGGTGGTTGAGCGGCGGGCCGTCCTATAGTCGAACTTATGACACGAACCCTTGCATTTGCGACACTCCTGGCTTTCGCGTCGATTCATGGCCACTGCCAGACCCCGGCGCAAGTCCCCGCGTTCGAAGTGGCCTCCATCGCGCCATGCAAACCGGGAACTCCCGAGCCTCCCGGGGAGCACGCCGGCATGGTCCAGTTCACCTATCCGGGCGGCAGATTCAATGCCACCGCCACTACCATGGCATACCTGTTCGAATGGGCATACGGAATCCAGCCCTTCCAGCACTCTGGCGGTCCATCCTGGATGACCGCGGATCGCTACGACATCAATGCCAAAGCCGAGGGCAATGCCAGCGATGCGCAGATGAAGTTGATGGTGCGGGCGTTGCTGGCCGACCGGTTCGGGCTGAAGTTCCACCGCGAGAACAGATCCCTCCCGGTCTACGTCATCTCCCTGGGCTCGGCTCCTCCCAAGCTCTTCCCAGCAAAAGACGACGAGACCCACTCGATTCGAATCATGCCGCAGAAAGGTGCCGATCAGAAGGTCGTGTCCTACCGCGTCGTCGCCACGCGGTTCTCGCTCGCACAACTGACCGACACGTTCGCCCGGCAGCTTGGCCGCGTCCTCGTAAACCAGACCGGCCTCGACGGCGATTTCGATTTCACCCTGGACCTGACGCCGGACGACGAGCGGCCCAATCCACTCGACCCGTCGCTCATCATGATGGCGATGCGGGAGCAGCTCGGATTGACCCTGACCTCGCAGAAAGCCCCGGTTGATTTCCTGGTGGTGGACAGCGCGGAGAAAGTTGCGGCAGGAAACTGAATCAGCCGATCCTGGTTTTCGCGGCCCGCCTCAATCGCGCGGCGAAGCCTGCGGCGATGCCGATCATCACCAGTCCGGCGGTAGCTGGCTCGGGAACGTCTTCCTGCGCGGTTATCCAATCCGCATTTGCCGCCACCGACGTATCGCCGAAAAGTTGCCCGAAGTAGGAGCCCTCAGTCGTGGTGATCGACGGCGGCACGGCGCAGATCGAGGAGTTGTTGGGGTCCGGGAAGCAGGCGATGAAATCGTGCACCCCGATGATCTGCCCGTCGTAGAACGATGGCCCGCCGGAATCGCCGGGGGAAAGATCGACTTCGTCCGGCGCGCTGTACGGGCTGGAGACCCCGAGCGCGTTGGTCGAGTCGTTGCCGGCCTGGTAGAACTGCCCGATCAGGGATTGCGACGACAAGCCGATTCGCGGGTCAGACCCATTGGTCACGTACGCATTGGTGCCCGCGCGCAGCGCGCCGTTGATCGGGTAGTTAGCCGGGTCCGCGCCGGTGAGCCCCGTGCCGCCGTAACCGAATCCGACCATGACGATTGGGCTGGTGGTCATCAATCCGGTGTAGAGCGAATAGCGAGCGGCGTATGACGGAGCCTGCTGGCTGAGCCGCAGCACCGCAAGATCGCCTCCCAGGGACACGTCGCCCGTCCAGCCCGGATTGACGAATGCCGCCGCCGCCGAAATGAAAGTGTAGCCGCCGGTCCCGGGACCGTTGTTGGCCGGCCCGGTGAAGCGCGCCTGCAGACCCGAATAATCGGGGCTGCCGAATGCGTCCGCCACACAGTGCGCAGCGGTCAGGATTGAGACGCCGTCGCCTAACAGCGCCCCGGTGCAGGCGCCATGAGCGCTGCTCACCTCGACCACGCCGCTAAGGTTGAGCGTCCCGAAAAAGTCGTTGGAACCGACGACGAGATTGGCGTTCGGGTCGCCTGCCGCCACAACGATGGCGTGCGCGGGCACACACGAAACTGCGGCCGCGAGTATGGAAACCGGGAAGACCGAACGCCTCACAAGCGCCTCCGATGTATCGTGGGTCCGGCGAGCCACGTCTATGGGTGCGCATGACGCGCTAGTATCCAGGGTTGCACAAGTTGCCGGGCTTGGCGCGCAACTGAGTACCAGTGGGCCCATAACCCATTGAGGCTTGTTTGCCCGGAAAGGCCCGCGGACCGGTACCATAGAGCTTTACCGCTCATGCGTACTACCCCCGCCTCGCCGGGCGTCGATCCCGCACTCGTCCCGCATCGCACGCTTTATACCGGCGCGCGCATGCCCGCCATCGGGCTGGGCACGTTCGGAAGCGATCGCGTTTCCGCCGATGAGGTGGCGGCGGCGGTGAAGGACGCGGCCGCGGCCGGCTATCGCCACTTCGATTGCGCCAGCGTCTACGCCAACGAAGACCGCATCGGCCATTCGTTCCGCGAGATTCTAAGCAGCGGCATCGGGCGCGAGGAACTGTGGATCGCCAGCAAGCTCTGGAACGACAAGCACGGCGAAGCTGATGTGATCCCGAGCTGCCGCAAGTCGCTCGCCGACCTTCAGCTCGACTACCTGGACGTGTACCTCGTCCACTGGCCGTTCCCGAACTTTCATCCGCCGGGTTGCGACGTGACTTCCCGCAGCGCCGACGCCCAGCCTTATATCCACGAAAACTACATGCGCACTTGGCGGCAGATGGAGAAGCTGGTGGATTTCGGGCTGGTTCGCCACATCGGCACCAGCAATATGACCATCCCCAAGCTCGATCTTCTGTTGCGCGATGCGCGCATCAAGCCCGCCGTCAACGAGCTCGAAATGCATCCGCACATGCAGCAGCCGGAGCTGTTCCGCTATCTGGTCGATCGCGGCATCCCGCCCATCGCCTACAGTCCGATCGGCTCGCCGGGGCGTCCCGAGCGCGACCGCACTCCCGAGGACACCGTCGATGTCGAAGACCCGGTGATCGTCGGGATCGCGCAGCGGCTGGGTGCGCATCCGGCGGTGGTTTGCGTGAAGTGGGCTTGCCAGCTCGGCGCAACGCCGATTCCCTTCTCGGTCAAGCGGCAGAACTACCTGGCCAACCTGCAGGGCGTGGTCAGTCCGCCTCTCTCCGGCGAGGACATGCGCGCCATCGCCGGCATCGACAAGAACTGCCGGCTGATCAAGGGTCAGGTGTTTCTATGGAAAGCCGGCCAAAGCTGGGAAGACCTCTGGGATCTGGACGGAGTGATCAATCAATGAAAGGCGCATACCTGCCCGGCAACAGCACGGTGGAGCTGAAGGAAGCCGCGGTTCCTACGCCCGGCCACGGCGAAGTGCTGCTACGCATGAAGGCCTCCACCATCTGCGGCTCCGACATCCGTTGCATTTACCACGAGCATCTCGGCAAGGGACCGGAAGGGTACCAGGGCGTGATCGCGGGCCATGAGCCCTGCGGTCAAATCGTCAAGAGCGGTCCCGGCTGCCGGCGCTTCGCCGAGGGCGACCGCGTCATCGTGTATCACATCTCCGGCTGCGGCGTCTGCAACGATTGCCGGCGCGGATACATGATCTCCTGCACCAGCGAAAAGTATCGTCGCGCCTACGGATGGCAGCGCGATGGCGGCATGGCCGACTACCTGCTCGCCGAAGAGAAAGACCTGATTTGGCTGCCCGACGAGCTGACTTACGCGGACGGCGCGCAGGTGGCCTGCGGCTTCGGCACTGTCTACGAGGGCCTGCAAAAGATCGGCATCAGCGGCAACGACGCGGTGCTGATCACCGGCCTGGGTCCGTTGGGCCTGGCGACCGGGGCGCTCTGCCGCAAGCTGGGCGCACGGCGCATCATCGGCATCGACGTGATCCGCGAGCGCATGCAGCTCGCGCTCGACCTCAAGCTGTGCGATGAAGTTCTGCCCAGCGGTGCGGATAACGTCGCCGCCGTGCGCGCGCTGACCGCGGGAAACGGAGTCGAGCGCGCCATCGATTGCTCCGCCAACGACGCGGCGCGCGCCACCGCCATCCGCGCCACACGCAAGTGGGGGCGTGTCGTCTTTCTAGGCGAAGGTGGCCGCGTCGAGTTCAACCCGTCGCCCGATATCATCCACGACCAGAAAACCATTTTCGGCTCCTGGGTGACTTCGACATGGCTCATGGAGGAGCTGGTCGAGCGCCTGGTGCATTGGAACCTCCACCCCGCGGACCTCGTGACCCATCGTTTCGCGTTGGACAAGGTGGCCGACGCGTATTCGCTGATGGCCGACGGCCGCTGCGGCAAGGTGGCGGTATGCTTCGACGAAGAATTGCCGGTGGCGTGACCGTTTCAATTCGCGCTAACCACGGTTAATTTGGTGAAGAATCGCACCGCGCGCACTCCGGTGTTTGCCCGCATAATCGAGACGTGTAGGCTCAACATGCGGACCCATGCTTTCTCTCTCATCTTGGCCTCGGCTTCGGTCGTCTCCGCCGCCAACCCGTTTCAGCCAACGATTAACCCGAATGGCGTGGTGAACGCGGCCAGCTACCTGTCGCCGGCGTTTGCGAACTACGGCATCGCGCGTGGCTCCATCTTTCTCGTCTTCGGTTCGGCGCTGGGCCCGGTCTCGCTCGTGCCGGCCACCAGCTACCCGCTGCCCACATCCGACGGTCTCGCCGGCACCCGGGTCTTGATTTCGATCGGGGCCTTTAACGCCGCGTGCCCGATGGTCTACACTTCCATCAACCAGGTGGCGGCCATCATGCCCTCCAACGCGCCCGAAGGCGATGGATCGCTGGTGATCAGCTATCAAAACCTGGCCAGCACGTCGGTGCCGATCCACGTCGTGCGCAGCGCCTTCGGCATCTTCACGCACAGCCAGTCGGCATGGGGTCCGGCGGTGGCACAGAATTTCGCGAACCAGAATTACACGCCGCTGAATACGCTGACGGCGTCCGCCCAACCCGGCCAGACCGTCATCCTGTGGGGCACCGGGCTCGGACCGGTCACCGGCGACGAAACATCGGGGCCGTTGCCCGGCGCTCTACCCTACCTGGATTCGCTCTATGTAGGCGGCGTGCAGGCCAACGTGCGTTACGCCGGGCGCGCCGGCTGCTGTGCCGCCGTCGACCAGATCGTCTTCGACGTGCCGCAGGGCATCTCCGGCTGCTATGTTCCGGTGGCGGCGGTGACCGGCGGCGTGGTGAGCAATTTCGGCACGATCTCCGTGGCTGCTTCGGGCGCCGAGTGCGACGATCCGCTCAGCTACCGTGCTTCCGAGCTGATCGCCGCCGAGCGCAGCGGCGTGCTGCGCAGCGGACAGGTTAGCCTTACCAGCCTGGCATCCGGCGAGATCGATTTCTCCGCGGCTTTCTTCTCAATGGACCTCGGTACCGTGGTGAACTCGACCACCCGGCTCAACCCCTCGATCGGATCCTGCAGCATCAGCGTTTCTCCGGTCACCGCCACGCCCACGCACCCCGGCACCGGCTTGAACGCGGGAGACGCCATCATGGTCACGGGACCCCCAGGGCAGATGTCGGCCGCCAACACGTCATCCGGAGGTTACTTCATCGCCAAGTCGCCGGCGCGCCTTTCGCAGGGAAGCTACTCGTTCGCCAGCACCGGTGGCTCCGACGTTGGGCCGTTCACCGCAACGCTCAACATGCCTGCGCCCGCGGTCTGGACCAACCCTCTGGCCTACATGGGCGGGACAATCAGCGGGTCGAGCCCGCTGGTCTTCACGTGGAACGGCGGCGATCCGGCAGGCTATGTGACGGTGAGCATCGCATCTGCCAACTCGATCTACAACTCTGTCCTGCAGTGCAATGTGGCGCCGTCCGCGGGGACGTTCACCATACCCGCCGCGTTCTTGCGCGCTCTATACGCCGGCCCGATCACGGTGTCGCTGAGCTCCACCGCCGCCACCGTCCCCTTCACCGCCAGCGGACTCGATAGCGGGTCGGTAACAGCCACCGTCGTGAGCAGCACGCAGACCACTTACTCGCCGGTGGTTCAGTAAGGGCGCGTCGCGGACACTTTGGTGTATTCTCTAACAATGGCTGTGGATACGAAGCACCTCGAGTCCGGTTGGGCGGTGATCACCGTTTCCGGCCGGCTGGCCCTGGGAGGCGAAACCGAGAAGCTGAATGCCGGGTTTAATGGGCTGCTGCAGAAAGGCCAGAAGAAATTCATCCTCGATGTGACCGGCCTCGAGTACGTGGACAGCTCGGGCGTCGGTACGCTGGTTTCCTGTCTGACCAACGCCAAAAAGGCGGGCGGCGAGCTCAAGCTGGTGGGGGCGAACCAGCGCATCCGCCGCATATTCAGCATGACCGGTGTGGACAACCTCATGCCAATGTTCGGGACGCTGGCAGAAGCCACCGCCTGAGCCAACGTCTGCAGGGCGGTTCTCCTAGACTGACCCCGACGCCGCTCCCTTTCGGCGCTTGGCCGCGAATTTCTCGCGGAATTTGCGCACCTTGGGAGAAACCACGAACGCGCAGTAGGGCTGGCTCGCGTTGTTACGGAAGTACTCCTGGTGATAGTCCTCGGCGATGTAGAATGTGCCCGCCGGGCGCAGTTCGGTGACGATGGGCCTTCCGAACACGCCCTCCCGATCGAACTCGGCGATCATAGTCTCCGCTGTCCGGCGCTGTTCCTCGCCGTGATGGAAGATCACAGACCGGTACTGCGGTCCCGAATCGTTGCCCTGCCGATCCATCGATGTGGGGTCGTGGATCGCGAAGAATACTTCGAGGATCTCGCGGAATGTCGTTACTGCCGGATCGAACGTCACCTGAGCGACTTCTACATGGCCTGTGCGTCCGGTGCATACGGAGCGGTAATCCGGATTCGCCATCGTGCCGCCCATATAGCCGGACTCCACCGAAAGGACGCCCTCCATTTCGTCGTACACCGCTTCCAGGCACCAGAAGCAGCCCCCTCCGAGAGTGGTGGTTTCCATAGTTTCACTCTACCGCCGAATCCCCCCATCGTAGCGTCGGCTACCCCTCAATGGGGATGATATGTAGGACTGCGAGCAGGCACAAATTCGGTAACCATGATCCGCATCGACTCCTGGGACGACCTCAGCCGCCGCCGTGCCGCCGTGGCGTTTGCGCGTAAGCAACTGAACGCGAGTTTTCTTGTGAACTCCATGGTGGAACGTCACGCCTGGAGGTATCTCGACTCCCTGCGCAGGTACCGCCGTTCGATCGTGTTGTACCTGCGGTCGGCGAGTTGACGGAAGCGTCTTCCTACTGCAATTGCGCAGTCACCGTGACTGACGCATACACGCTCACCGTTCCGGTCTGTACGGGGGTGGTGACCGCTCCGCCGGCGGTGGCGGCAGGCACAACAACCGGAGCATAGGAGCTGCCCTCCTGAGCGGTTACGACCGTACCCAGAGTTGCACCCAACCCCGAAGCGATGGCCGCAGCATGCGCCATGGCCTGCTTGGTCGCCTGAGTCAGCGCCTGCTGCACCTTGGGCTCGGGATCCTGGAGCCCGAAGCTGAGATTGCCGACCGAATTGGCGCCCGCCTGATTGGCGGCATCGATCAGCTTACCGATGATGCTCAGGTCGCCCGTGGTGACGCGAACCGTATTCGCGGTCGTGTAACCGACGATCACGTTGGTTTGGCCGGCGGCTGTGCTGTAGCGGGGCGTCACGTAGTAGCTCACAGTCTGAACCGTTCCGGACGACCCAAGAACGGCCTTCACGGCCGCGAGCACCGCGGTGGTCAGTGTCGCATTCTGCTGCGCGGAATCCTGCGCCGTGGCAGCGCTCGTGACCACGCCGGCGTCGATCTGCGCCTGGTCGGGAGCAGCCAGAATCGTGGCGCTGCCGGTGGCTTGGACGGTCCGTCCAGCACTCTGTGCGGAGAGCACGGCCGCGCCCAGGGTCAGGATGATAGAAGCTGCGAGAATCCGGCTCATGCCTCATCATATGCCCGGCGAATCGTCCGCTGAAGCCCATTTACACTCCTTTAATGCCGCCCTCCGCAACTCACTCTGCAAATTGGAGTTTAATGAGTCATAGAGGGTAAGAGATGCGTAACCGGGTAATTCTTGGGCTGGCTGTGGTTCTGAGCCTCGCCGCGTTTCCCGCTGTCTCCGCCTGGGCCAAGAAGAAGACCGGCGCCGAGCCTCGGGAATTTCAAAAGCAGATTGCTAACGAGCAAAGGATTCTTCAGGCGCTGAACCGACTCACCTTCGGACCTCGTCCCGGCGACGCGCAGGCGGTCAAGGCGCTGGGCCTGAAAAAGTGGATCGACCAACAGCTTCACCCCGAAACCATCACTGAAAACCCGGCGCTCACGGAAAAGCTCAAGACCATGGACACCCTTCGCATGTCGGGTACCGAGCTCGTCCGCAACTATCCCACGCCGCAGATGGTCCGCCAGATGGTCAATGGCCAGATGCCGTTCCCCAGCGATCCCGAGCGGAGGATGATGCTGACCAGGTTGGTGGAACGCTTCGAGAAGCGCCAGGCTGCGGGGCAGGACCCCAACCAGCCCCCGCCCGCTCCCGACGTCAAGAAGCTCAATGAGCTGCTCACTCCGCAGCAGATCCAGACCCTCCGGCAGGGTACGCCGCAGCAGCGGTTGGACACGTTCCTGGCACTCGACAAGGCCAAACAGGACGAGGTCATGGCCGCGCTTCCCACGGGCATGCGGCAGAACCTGTTCTCGGTGGCGTCGCCCGAGGTTCGCCGCCGCATCGAGCTGTCCAACGGCCCGCAGCAGGTGGTGGCGCGCGACCTGATGGAAGGTAAGCTGCTCCGCGCGGTGTACAGCAACCGGCAGTTGGAGGAAGTGCTGACCGACTTCTGGTTCAATCACTTCAACGTGTTCCTCGATAAGGGCGCCGACCGTTACATGGTCACCGAATACGAGCGCGAAGCCATCCGCCCGCACGTGCTCGGCAAGTTTAAAGACCTGCTGGAGGCCACCGCCAAGAGCCCGGCCATGCTCTTCTACCTGGACAACTGGCAGTCGGTTGGCCCCAACGCGCCGCAAGTCCGCGCAAGGAAGGGCGCGAGCGGCCTCAACGAAAACTACGGCCGCGAGCTGCTCGAACTGCATACGCTCGGAGTCGATGGCGGCTACACCCAGAAAGACGTGACGGAAGCCGCGCGCTGCTTCACCGGCTGGACCATCCAGCAGCCTCAGCGTGGCGGCACGTTCGTCTTCAATCGCCGGACGCACGATGACGGCGAGAAGACGGTGCTCGGCGTGAAGATTCGCGCGGGCGGCGGCATGGAAGACGGCGAAAAGGTGCTCGACATCGTGGCGCACCATCCGGCGACTGCGCACTTCATTTCGAAGAAGCTGGCCATGCGCTTCGTGGCCGACGACCCTCCTGAAGCGTTGGTGGAGCGTATGGCCGAGACCTTCACGAAAACCGGGGGCGACCTGCGCGCGGTAATGAAGACGATGCTCGAGAGCAAGGAATTCTACAGCGTGGCTGCTTACCAATCGAAGATGAAGAGCCCGCTCGAAGTCGTCGCCAGCGCCGCGCGTGCGGTCAATGCCGATATCGACTATGCGTTCCCGCTGGCCAACCAGGTGGCGCAGCTCGGCGAGCCGCTCTACCGTAAGCAGGAGCCCACCGGCTATTCCAATAACAGCCGAGAGTGGCTAAACTCCGCCGGCCTTATGGCGCGCATGAACTTCGCCATCCAACTCGCGGATAATAAGGTTCCGGGCGTGAAGGTGGACATCGCCAAAGCCGCGGGCGCCGCGCTCGGTTCACCGGAGTTTCAAAAGAGGTAACCATGCCGACTCGTCGAATTTTCCTCCGCAACAGCGCCCTCGCCATGGTTGGCGTGGGCAGCGCACCGCTGTGGCTGCAGCGTGCCCTCTATGCCGACGCGCCCGGCGCGCGCAAAAAGATCCTGGTCGCGATCTTCCAGCGCGGCGCCGCCGACGGGCTCAACGTCGTGGTGCCGCACGGCGAGGCGGCCTACTACCGGCTGCGCCCGACCATCGGGATTCCGCGCCCCACCGGCGATCTCTCCAGGAAGGACGATTCCGCCATCGATCTCGACGGCTTCTTCGGTCTGCACCCGTCGCTCGCACCGCTCAAGCCGCTCTACGATCAGCAGCACCTGGCGATCGTCAATGCCGTAGGTTCGCCCGACCCCACGCGCTCGCACTTCGACGCGCAGGACTACATGGAATCGGGCACGCCAGGCCTCAAGGCCACCCAGGACGGCTGGATGAATCGCGCGCTTCCCAAGGCGGAGGGCAGAGTCTCGCCGGTGCGTGCCGTCGCGCTCGGCCAGACTCTGCCGCGGTCGATGCGCGGCCCCGAGCCAGCGATCGCGCTGCAATCCATCGAGAGCTTCCAGGTGCGCAATCCGGAGGCGGCGAAGCAGCTCGAAATGATGTACGCCGCGGCCAAGGACCCGATACTTCAGGCCACCGGCCGCGAGACGTTCGAGGCCATGTCGATGCTGCAGGCCATCCAGCGCCAGGGCTACACACCCGCCGCCGGCGCCGATTATCCGCGCGGGCGTCTGGGCCAGAGCCTGCAACAGATCGCCCAGCTCATCAAGAGCGACGTCGGGGTGGAGATGGCCTTCGCCGATGTCGGCGGCTGGGACCATCACACCAACGAGCTCGGCCAGCGCCCCAGCGAAGGCCAACTTCCGAATCTGCTGCGCGAGTTTGGCGGCGCGCTCACGGCCTTCTGGAAGGACATGGGCGACCGCATGCAGGACATCGTGGTGGTCACCATGAGCGAGTTCGGCCGCACCGCGCACGAGAACGGCAATCGCGGCACCGACCACGGCCATGCCAACTGCATGTTCGTCATGGGCGGCGACGTCAAAGGCGGCAGGGTCTACGGCAAGTGGCCAGGGTTGGAAAAGGAGCAGCTCTACGAAGGCCGCGATCTCGCGCTGACTACCGATTTCCGCGACGTACTCGGCGAGCTGGTGGCGCGCCATCTGGGCAATCCGTCGGTGAAAGGCGTGTTCCCGGGATACGACCCGAGGTTTGTGGGTCTGGTGGCGTAGCACCGACTTCGTAGTTTGACCGCGTTGACATCTGCTTCACAAGTTTCTACGTTGAACGCATGTCCAAGATGATCCAACTGCGGAATGTCCCAGACGCGCTACACAGCACCCTGAAATCGAAGGCGGCGCACGAGGGCGTGAGCCTCTCCGATTTCTCAAGCGGGAACTGGAGCGCATCGCCTACCAGCCGACGATGCGGGAATGGTTGGACCGTACGCAGCAGACGAAGCCGGTCCAAGCCCGTCGGACTGCTGCGCAGGTGATTCGCGAACTCCGCGGCAACCGCTGATGGTCCGGAAATTGCGAGCCGCCGCGCTTTACCGGGATTTCCGATTCTGCTACCCTGAAAAAGTTGAAATCATAACAACATAGCCCACCCGGCATGCGTCGGGGACCTGCGGGCGAGAGGTTCACATGTCAGGCCATTCCAAATGGGCCACCATCAAACACAAGAAGGCGGCACTCGACGCCAAGCGCGGGAAAGCGTTCACGCGCCTCATAAAAGAAATCACCATCGCCGCCCGTAGCGGGGGCGATCCGGACGGCAACCCGCGTCTGCGGACCGCCATCCTGGCCGCCAAGGCCGTATCGATGCCCGCGGACAACATCAAGAAGGCGGTCATGCGCGGCACCGGCGAACTGGAAGGCGGGCAGATCGAAGAAGTCATGTTCGAAGGGTACGGACCCGGCGGCGCGGCCGTCCTGGTCAATGTGGCCACTGACAACCGCAATCGCACCGTGAGCGAGATTCGCCATGTTTTCAGTAAGAACGGCGGTAACATGGGCGAGCAGGGCAGCGTGGCGTGGATGTTCGAGCGCAAGAGCCAGATCTTCGTTCCGGCTGACAAGGCCGGCGAGGATCAGCTCATGGGAATTGTGCTCGATGCCGGCGCCGACGATCTGCGCAGCGAGGGCGAGCGCTGGGAAGTGCTCTCCGCTCCCGAAGCTCACGAAGCCGTGCTCAAGGCGTTGGAAGCCAACGGGATTCCGCACGAAGACGCATCCATCGCCTTCGTGCCCAAGAACCTGATCAAGCTGGAAGGCAAGAACGCCGGCGGGATGCTGCGGCTGAGCGAGGCACTGGAAGAGCACGACGACGTGCAGAACGTTTACTCCAACTTCGATATCGACGAAAAGGAGTTGGCGGCGCTGGCGGAATAAAGGTGCGGGTGCTGGGCATCGATTGCGGGTCGGAACGTACCGGCTACGGCGTAATCGAGAGCGACGGGCAGACGCACCGCATGATCGCTTTGGGGGTCATTCGCACCAGTCCCAAGTGGCCCTTCGAGCGGCGGCTGAAAGAGATTGCCGGGGGGTTGCGCGGCCTGCTGAGGGAGTTTGCTCCCGAGAGCGCCGCCGTGGAAGAGGTATTTCATTCGGCCAACGCCAAAACGGCGTTGAAGCTGGCGCACGTGAGAGGAGTCGCCCTGCTCTCCATCGCGGAGGCCGGGGTGGAGCTGGCGGAGTACTCTCCGCTGGAAGTGAAAATGAGCGTCGTGGGATATGGCCGGGCCGAGAAGAGCCAGGTGCAGTTGATGGTGCGGTCGCTATTGCAGTTGCCGGAAGCGGTTGCCAGCGAAGATGCGGCTG
Organism: Candidatus Acidiferrales bacterium; assembly: GCA_035499435.1. Classification (GTDB taxonomy): domain Bacteria; phylum Acidobacteriota; class Terriglobia; order Bryobacterales; family Bryobacteraceae; genus Solibacter. The sequence continues at coordinate 59,409 of DATJYW010000393.1, forward strand.
ACGCGCTGGCCATCGCCATCTGCCACGCCACGCACGAAGCCACCAGCCGGAGGCTGGCACGGGAAGTCCGATGAAGCTGACTCTGCTATTGCTTTTCGCAGGCGCCATGTTCGCGGGGGACCAGCCGCGACTCTTCTATTCAAAGGCATTTCCCGGTAGCGTGCCGGCCTACGTGCAAGTGACGCTCGACCCCGACGGGCAGGTGGATTACCGCGAGGCGCCGGACGACGAGTTCCCGTTGAAGTTCAAACTGACGGCCGCCGAAACCACCGAAGTCTACGGCCTGGCCGAGAAGCTCGACTGGTTCAAGCATCCGGTCGAATCCGGGCTCAAGGTCGCCTTCATGGGCACCAAAACGTTTCGCTGCGAAAAAGGCGACGAGAAGCACGAGGTCCAGTTTAACTACTCCGAGGACCCGTCGGCGCGCAGTTTGTGGGACTGGTTCGAGCGCATGACGGAATCGGCGCAGCACCGCGTCGACCTCGATCGCGCGGCCAAGTACGACAAGCTGGGCGTGTTCAAGGCCGTGTCCCAGCTCGGCGCGGCCATCGAGCAGAAGCGGCTGGTGGGGCTGGAGCAATACCTGCCGACGCTCGACCGGATCATCAAGAACGAGACCTACATGCACACCGCGCGGGTGCGCGCCTCCGAGATCGCCGAATACATCCGCGGCGCGATGCCGGCGCAATAGCACGGGCGCGGCGCCTTTCTCGCGATTATCGCAGGATGCGGATTCCGCCGTTGCTGGTGCTGAGATCGATCAACGGGCCGCCGCTGCCGATGGCTCCTTCCAGATGATGTTTACTGATCTCGCCGCGCATGCGCATTTCGAAATCGGAGCTGATGGAGCCGTTGCTGGTCTGGGCGCTCAGGTCGGCGTTGAGATCGGCGGGCAGGTGCAGGGTGATGCCGCTGTTGCTGGTGTGGGCGCGCACGGGGCATTGGGCGCCCGGCGGCAACGTGAGATCGATGCTGCCGTTGGAGCTCTGCACGCGGACCGAATCCCCCGCGCGCGTGATGGACGCGTGAATACTGCTGTTGGAAGTGGTTGCTTCCAACCCGCCGCGCAGGCCATCGATACGAATGTGCCCGTTGGAGGTGTGCGCTTCGACCGGGCCATCATTATCCTGTACCTCGACCGAGCTGTTGCTGGTCTCGGCATGCAAATCGCCGCGAAGGTGCTCCACGTCGATGCGGCCGTTCGAGGTCCTCAGGCGCGCCGGTCCCATACCGTCCGACACGCGGATGGCGCCGTTGGACGTGGTGAGGTGATCGTAGACGGCGCCGCGAGGCACTTTGATCGCGTAGCGTACGCCGAAGTTGCCGTTGCGCATGGACGGCCGCACCGCACGGACCGTGATCGAATCGGGCTGATGATCGATATCGATGCGGATAGAGGCGGTGCCCTCCTGCGAGCGGGCATACTTGGTGCCGCTGATATCGACGGTCTGCTGGTCCCAGGGGGAGATTTCGATGGACCCGTTGAAGCCCTCCACGGTGACCCGGCCTCCGGTCTTCAACGGGTAACTATAGTGGAAATCCTCCGAATAGCGCTCCAGGCCGCCGAGGTCCTCGAAATCGCATCCGGCGAGTACCAGGGACGCCGCGGCAACCGCGGGCAGAAAAATGGTAGCGCGCATAGGTCTCCTCGCTCAGCTTATTACGCAGATCGGGGCCGGTTTGTTTCAAATTATTCGCGGCCAACCAGCCTGACCATGCTGATATTGACGGAGAAGATCCGGTCGTCTTCCGGAATCGTCCAGGTGGGAGAGGCGGCGATCTCGACGGTGTATGTTTCCGCATCAGGCAAGTCGGCTTCGATGACGAAAAGGCCGACGCGCTCAAGCGAGTGGCGCGCCACCCGCGTGCCGTTGACCGTGAGATCCACGACAGGATGGCCTTTTTCAAATTGGCCGGGGTGGGCGAAGCCGCGGACTCGCAACCGCGGTGCCCCTCGGCTCACGGAGTGCAACACGGCGGTGGCCCGGGCGCCGATCCATCGATAGCGATTGCCGAATTCGCCCTCGAGATCGGACCAGCCGTCCCGGAGACGTTCGGAATGGCCGGGAAGCGAGAAATCGATGACGTCCGCGCGATCGCCCGGATAGAGTTCGGCGCGGAGTTTGGTGGGGAGCAGGTTGTACACGCCGCCGTCATCGGTAGCTCGATAGCCGCAAGGATGCGACAGGCCTTCGGCCTGGGACAGGCTGAAGGCCTGTCCCACGTGACAATCGGGGCAGCGCAGCAGCGTCTCGAACGGCGGCATGTCCCCGGCCGTCGGCGCCGTGCCCGCCTTACGGCACATGCCCGCCAGCGTTCCGCCCAGCAGCTTGGCGGCGCGCCAATCGGAGCGTACCGCGCGCTTCACGATGCGCTCTCCCCATCCGCGTTCGGGCACAAAGAGTTCCCAGCGGATCTCGGCGAAATGGCGCGCCATCACGCGGCGCCAGTCGCCCAGGTACATGCGGTGGTTCTGGCGTATGCCGAAGCTCTCTTCCTGTTCGGCGCCGATCACGTCGCGCACCAGGTAGCCGAGCAGGCCCCAGTCGAAGAGCTTGCGCTCCCACGGCTTCATGCGGTCCTGGTAGGGGGCGCGATAGAGTCGCAGGGTGAGCCGGCGCCGCAGCGGCTCTTCGGTGAAAAGGAATACGCCGCCGGGCATGAGCACGCGATTCACTTCGACGAAGACGCTTTCGATGTCCATGAACTGGCTGAGCACCTGGCAGGCCATGACGAAGCGGAGCGAGCCGTCGCGAAACGGGAGGTTGAGGGCGTCGCCGGCCACCCGTACCGGCGCGCGCGAAAGCTTCCACCGGTCCATGAGCGCGATGCCGTGCCGCAGGGCGTCGGCGGAGATATCCAGCGCGAAGCCCTCGCCGCCGAACTGGTTGGCCAGCATGTAGCTGGTGTGCCCGGCGTTGGCGCCGATCTCGAGAAACGGCGTGATTGTGCCGATGAAATCGCGGTTCCGCTCGATGATGCGCGCGCGCCGCCGGTTTTCATCTTCGTAGTGCGCCAGCGCGCGCTCGGGCTCGCCGAGGGAGGCGAAGTTGTGAAACTCCACCTGGGCCCGCTTGACCGCGAACGATTGCGCGGCTTCGTCGTGAGTGCTCACCGCGCGATTTCTCCCGCGGTCATGCGCAGCGCGACCTTGCGGAGGTTACGGATGTCTTCTCCCGGGTTGGCCGAGAGCAGCAGCAGGTCGGCGCGCGCGGGCGCGGCAAGCACGCCGCTCTCGCGATTGCGGAGGACGATCGAGCTATTGTGCGTAATGGCGGCGATCACGTCCTGCGGCGGGATGCCGGCGTCGGAGAGCAACTCGGCCTCTCGCAGCGGGTCGCCGCCGCCGGTGGCCAGTGCGATGGGTACGCCGCCGCGAAACAGCTTGTACGTGTTGCGCTGGCAGACGGCCAGGTCCTGGGCGGCCTGCACGAGGGCCGGGGCGAAGCAGATTCTCAAGTCGCGCAGCCTGGCGATGAAATCGGGATCTATGGCTTCTGTGTCGCGGATCATGCCCACGAAGGCGGTCGCGCCGTTGGCCACCATCCATTCGGCATCGGCCAAAGTGGCAATGTGGCCTACGATGGCGGCCTTGGCGTCACGCGCCTTTTCGAACTCGGCTTCATCCTTCTTGAATAGATGAACCACGCCGGGAACATTCCGCCCGGAGCCGTCGTAGATGTCCACGACGGCCGGAACCAGAAATCGGCCCGAACCATCGATCTTGTCGGCCTCGGCCGGAATGGGAATGGCGGAGGCCGGGCCCGCCGCGCGGATCCTCTCGCCCGCGGTCACCACGACGGAATTGGTGACCGGCGGCCCGCCCGCGCCGTCCATGAGCACGGCTCCGATGATCGCCTTCATGTGGCTTTCCTCGGTGGGCTTGCAGCCTGCCAGGGCAAGGGCTAAGATGATTGGGATTTGTCGAGGCACTGGAACCTACTAACACATTATGACTCCCGAAACATTGAGTGCGAATGAACCCGAGCCGCAAGGGATGGGGGAAGTCTCGCGGCTAACCGGAGTATTTTTCGAGCCCAAAAAGGCATTCGAGGACATCGCCGCGCGCCCGGGCTTCTGGGTGCCGCTGATACTGATAATTGTTGTCAGCCTGGTTTATCTGTATCTGTTTGCACAGCATGTAGGCTGGGAACGGATGATCCGTCACCAGTTCGAGCTCAGCTCGCGCGCGCAGCAGATGACGCCCGAGGCGAAAGAGCAGGCGATTCAGATGCAGACCCGCTTCACGCCCGTCTTCGCTTATTGCGGGGTGCTGCTCGGAATCCCGATTACCTACCTGATCTGGGCGGCGGTCCTGCTCGGCATCGTCAAGGGCATCATGTCGGCACCCGTCAGATTCAAACAGGCCTACGCGGCAGTGGTCTATGGCTCTTTGCCAGGGGTGATCTTCGCGATTCTGGCGATCGCGGTGATGTTCATGAAGAACCCGGAGGATTTCAACCTCCAGAACCCGCTGGTGTTCAATCCCGGCGCCTTCATGGATCCGGCGACCGGTTCGAAGTTCGTCTATTCACTGGCCAGCTCGCTGGATCTCTTCACGCTATGGACCCTCTTCCTGATCGGCACAGGACTGAAAGCTGCCGGCGGCAGGAAGTTTTCGACGGGCAGCGCTATGACCGCGGTCTTCGTTCCCTGGGTGATCTGGACGTTGGGCAAGGCCTCTCTGGCGGGATTGTTCTGACGGCCAAGGGTGGGGGCTCCCGTCGCTTGATAAGTTGCCCGTGAGCTTCGGTTGGACTGCCGGCAACTACCGGCTGGCGCGAACCGCGTTCCGGCGCGGCCTCGCGCTCGTCTATCTGATCGCATTCCTGAATGCGTTGAACCAGTTCAAGCCGCTGCTGGGCGAGCGCGGCTTGCTTCCGGTGCATCTGTGGATCCGGCAGGTTCCGTTTCACGCTTCCCCCAGCCTCTTTTGGCTGGCGCCCAAGGACTGGGCCTTTACTTCAGCCGCGTGGTTGGGAATCGTGCTCTCCTGCCTTGCCCTCGCAGGAGTCTCGGAACGCTACTCGAC
>DATJYW010000394.1:0-4768 GCA_035499435.1 Candidatus Acidiferrales bacterium
CATTCTCGGGTCTTCCGCCGAGAAACGCCGAGACGTTGTGTACCACCAGCTCCATTAGGCGGCTACGGGCCTCGTGCGTGGCCCACGCCATGTGCGGTGTGACCAGGCAATTGCGTGCGGAGAGCAGCGGGTTGGTATCGACCGGCGGCTCGACGCTCAGCACATCGAGCCCGGCGCCCGCCAGGTGCCCGGCGTTGAGCGCATCGGCGAGGTCCTGGTCAACCACCAGCGGGCCGCGCGAGGTATTGATGAGGAACGAGCCTGGTTTCATCCACGACAGCGTGCGCGCGTTGATCATGCCTTCGGTATCGGGGAAGAGCGGCGAATGCAGGCTGACCACGTCACTTTCCCGCAGCAGCTCCTCTACGCTGGCCCATCGAAAGCCATCCCAGGCGGGCGGCTGGCCTAGATAGGTGTCATTGGCGATCACCTGCATACCCATGGCGTCCGCGATGCGGCCGGTGGCGCGCCCAATGCGCCCGAAGCCGACGATCCCAATGGTCTTTCCGGCTAGTTCCACCAGCGGAGATTTCCAGAAGCTCCAATCCGGCGACTTCGACCACTCGCCCGCACGCACCGCGTCGGAGTGCATCCCCACGCGGTGGCAAAGCTCCAGCAGTAGCGCGAAAACAAACTGCGCCACGCTGGCGGTCCCATAGGTCGGAACATTGGTGACCGTGATCCCGAGCCGGTTCGCGGCAACCACGTCTATGACGTTGTACCCGGTGGCCAGCACGCCAATGTATCTCAGCTCGGGCAATCGCTCCAGGACGTCGCCGGGCAGCGCGGTCTTGTTGGTGAGCACGATGGCGGCGCCCTGCGCCCGCGCCTCGGCGTCGGAATCGGCGGTGCGGTCGAAGACCTCGACGTCGCCGAAGTCGCGCAGGGCATCCCAGCTCAGGTCGCCCGGATTCACACAGTACCCGTCCAGCACCACGATCTTCATGCATCCTCTCCGTAGTCGTGCAGCTCCACCGCGATTCGGGCCCCTTCGGCGGCAACCGCCGCTGCGTACCCCTCGCCGGCATCGATCTCTTCAATTGTCCATTCGCCGGGCGGATGGATTCCGGCGCCGAACAGGCCGGCGCCGCAGGCCTTGAGAGCGGCCTCGATTCGCGTCCAGCGGCGGAAGAAAGCGATCTCGTCCTCGGGCACGGGTTCGCCGGCTGGAAAGAATCGCTCCGCGATTTCGGCGAAGTGCGGCAGCGGCCGCAGCTTTTCCACGTCCACGCCGACTTCGATCTCGCGCGCCACGGCAACCAGCGCCATTTCGTGGGAGTGCGACAGGTTGAAGCGCAACTCGGGCGCGAGCGGCAGATAGGGTTTGCCGTGTTCATGGAGCGCGAACTCGAGGGGGGCAGCAGTGTATCGCGCCAGGATGGCGCGCATCGCGCCGTGCGCTTGCAGATAGCGCACGGCAAGCTCCGGAAAGCGGAAGCGCGCGGCGCGCACCGACTCGCCGGGTGTCGGAGGCGGAACCTGCGCCCGGTCCAGCCTCACGTTCCAGACATGGACCGTCACCACGCTGTGTCCTCCGCGAGCGCCGCCAGCACTGCCTCCTGCACGGTTTTCAGATAGAAATGCCCACCCGGGAAGATTCGCACCGCGAACGGTCCGGTAGTCTGTTCTTTCCAGCCCTCCAGATGTTCACGGCGGATTTTCGGATCGTCCGCGCCTCCATAGGCGCGAATCGGAAACGCGAAGGGAGGCTCGTCGTGGTAGACGTAGTTGCGATAGAGCGTCGCGTCGGCCTCGAGCGCGGGCAGAATCGCGCGCAAGGTGGCGGGGTCGTCCAGGACTTCGGACGGGATGCCTTGCAGGCGGCGCAGTTCTTCGAGAAAGTGCTCGCGCGAAGGCGGCACCGGCGGGACGTAACCGCGGCGAAATTGCGGCGCGCGCGCGGCAGAGGCGATCAGCACCGAGGGCAGCGGCTTGCCGCGCCGGCGGAGTTCGCGGGCCAGCTCGAACGCAACCGCGGCTCCCATGCTATGGCCGAAAAACGCGAAGGGTTGGGTGAGGTAGGGGTCCATGGCCGCGGCAAGCGCTGCCACTAGCGGCCCCATGCGATTGAACGGCGCCTCGGCAAGACGCGACTCGCGGCCGGGCAAGCGGACGCCGACAGCATTCGCGGCGGTGCTCAGAGTGCCGCCGCCGGCGTGGGGGAACCAGAAGAGGCGGGGGCCGGCGATCCTGTCGGCGCCGGGGAACCAGGCGGAGGCGGGGGCGCGCTTGCGCAGCTTCAACGCGAGTAGGGCGCGTCTCTCGGCGGAAATTTCGCGAGACTTCGGCCTGGGACGGGCTTCAGCCTGTCCCGGACCGGCTAGAGCCGGTCCGACACGGAGCAAAGTCTCAAAGTGGCCGGCGTGCATGGTCTCGACGTATCTCAGCGCGGCGCGACGCGACTCCCGCGCATTCTCTTCATAGAGCTCACGATCGGTAGTGATGGCGTGAAGCGCCTCCACCCACGGCCCGATTTCCTGCGGCGGCACTTCCGCGACCGGCACCATCTGCTCGTTGACTTGCGGCTGATAGCGCTCGATCCGGCGCACCGGAAGCAGGTACGGCACGCCCATCTTGGCCTCCGGAATCCCGCCTACGTCGGCCGCGATCACCGGCACAGCGCGCAACATGGCTTCCAGGACAATCCGAGAGCGCGCTTCGGCCCACAGTGATGGCACCAGCAGGATGCGTGTCCGGGCCAGCAGCAGGTTGATATCGTCCACCGGATCGAGCAGGCGAATATTGCTCCGCGCCTCGAGTGACGCGCGATCTTCCGCGGTCGTACCCCAGGTGGGCACGGCGGCGAACGAGAGGTGCGGCAGTGCATCGGCCAACGCCACGAAAATGGCGATGCCCTTCACCGCGCACGGGTTCACCATGGTCACGAACTCACTTTCGAACCGGCCTAGCGCGGGCCACTCTTCCGGTTCCATCAGCGAAATGGGGACGTGCACCGCGTCCATGCCGCCGTATTTGCGTATGTAGGCCGCGACATACTCGCTCACCCCCACCACTTTGCTGCACGCGCGCATGCGCTCGGTGCGCGCCTCGCTGGCAAATGCGCAGTCGGGACCGAACGGAAGGGCCAGCGTGGCCCGCACCAGGTAGACCACCGGCGCGCGCCCGTAAGCCAGAGCCGCTTCGAGCAGCACCTGCGCCGGATCGTCTGTGGATGCCAGGATCACCTCGGGCTGGAACGCCGCCAACTGCAGCACGAAGCAGGCGCGCAGGTTGGTATTGGTGACCACGCGGACACCGACACCCACGCGGTCGAACGCGACTATGCCAGCATCGGCTGCCGCCGCCACACCCCGCGCCGCGAGTTGCTCCAGATAGCGAGCGTGCTCCACCTGGCCGAAGGTGCTGATGCGGGCCACGACCCGGCACTCGTGCCCGCGCGCGGCCAGCGCTTCCATCAGCAGGCGGTTGGATTTGTCGCCGCCCCCATGCGCCGGGAAGTATAGGGAATTCTGCGCCAGCAGGATTCTCATCCCGAACCCACCTTGCGTTTGCGGAGCCGTTCCAGGAGCAGCGCGCGCTTTTCCGGCGAGAGCGTTTCGATGGTGGCATGAGCGGCCTGTGTTTCCGCGCGCGGCGCCAGCGACCGCAGATAATGCTCCATGCCACCCGCGTCCAGACCGCACACGAAGCGCTCCGCTGCTTCTTTCGACGCCCGCGATTCGCGTTCATACTCGGGGCGGTTCGTGAGGAGTTGCGTCAGTGCGGCGATCCAGGGAGCCGGGTCGTGCGCCTCGACCACGGGCAGCGGCATGGCGTGCTCGTCGAATATCGCCTGATAGCGCTCGATGGTGCGCACCGGAATCACGTAGCCCGTGCCCTGCTTGGCCTCGGCCAGCCCGCCGACATCGCTCGATACTACCGGGATGCCGCGCAGCATGGCTTCCATCACGATCAGCCCGAAGCCTTCGTACCAGAGCGACGGCATCAGCAGCACGCGGGTGCGCGCCAGCACGTCCTCGATATTGCGCGGATTGGGCAACACGGCGACGTTCGCCAGGCGGGCCAGCGCGCGGCGGTCGTCGCGGGTGGTGCCCCATCCGGGGACTACGCCGAACTCGCGGTCGGGCATGCGTTCGGCGACCGCGAGGAATATCGAAATTCCCTTCACCGCGCACGGATTCATCATCGTGATCAGACCGGCTTCGAAGTTGGCCAGGTTGCGGAAGGGACCAGTACCGTAGATGGGCGGGTGAATGACGACTGCCTGACGTCCCAGCGCGCGTTCGATATACCCGGCCATGTGATGCCCGATCGCTACGATGCCCGCCGCCCGCGCCGCCAGCTCCGCACCCTGCGGTTCGGGATTCCAGCTTGCCGGGCCAAAAGGAAAAAATTGCGGCGTATGAGCCAGGTAGATCACCCGGCCCACAGCGGAGTGCTGCGCCTCGCGCAAGAGCCCGTGTCCGAGATCTTCGCTGGATACCAGCACCCAGTCCGGCTGGAACTCGCGGATCTGGGCACGCAGAACCTGCACCCGGCGGGCGGGTTCGCTCACTGCAAAAACTGCGAGGGAAGAATGGAAGCGCAACTCCGCGCCCTCGCCAGACGCGCCGCACACGATGCGGCACGCGTGCCCGGCTTGTGCCATCCGGTCCAACCAGATCAGGTTGCTGCGTGTGGCCCCGCCGCGAGGCGGCACGTAGCTGGCGGTGGCAGTCAGCAGGATCCGCATCGGTCAGTCGGCGTCCTGCTCCTCGGCAAGCAAGGCGCGGACCTCTTCGTCGCTGAGCCCGTCGAGCTCCGCCAG
>DATJYW010000395.1:0-44570 GCA_035499435.1 Candidatus Acidiferrales bacterium
CTGCATGACCGGCCGAGACTCGCCGTGGCGGAGTTCTCGCCAACGGTCTCAATCAAAAGGCACTTAGATGGGTTCGAAAGCTGGGTGGAAGTGGGATTATTCGCCAGAAAAGTTCGAAAGGCGTCCACGGTGGCCCGCCAGTCTGCTGAAATTGGCCTCACAGGAGGATCGCAGGGTGCGCCGCCGCACTGGACTTCCGCTCGTCCGGTGTTCTCAGACAGTCATACCCCGGAATCGCTTACCTGTTAGCCGGCTGAGCCACGCTCTGCGTGTTCCTGGGGTCGCCCAACTCGGCCGACCGAAGAGCGTTGCCGGACGGCAAGGTCGAGGCGTCCCAGCCGCCGCCGAGCGCCTTTACGAGATCCACCGCGGCGGTCATGCGCCGCTGCAAAATGGTGATGGCGGTCTGCTGGTCGCCGAGCGCGATGATCTGGGTGGTGATGACGTTCAGGTAGGAATCGGTTCCCGCCCGGTAGCGCTGCATCTCGAGATCCAGCGCCTCTAGAGAGGCCGATACGGCTTCCTGCTGGTGCACGGCTTCTTCGGCCAGATAGCGCAGATTGGAAAGATCGTCCTCGACTTCCTGAAACGCGGCCAGAACAGTCTGCCGGTAAGCCGCGACGGTTGCGTCGTACGACGCCTGTGCGCTCTCCAATGAGGCTCCCCGGCGGCCAAAGTCAAAGAGTGTCTGGGAGAGCGAGGGGCCCGCGGACCAATAGCGGCTGGCGTAAGTGGCCAGATTCACCAGATTGCTTCCCAGAAAACCCATGCTTGCGGAGAGAGTCAAGGTGGGATAGTAAGCCGCCTCGGCGATGCCGACGTTCGCGTTGGCGGCGGCCACCTGGCGCTCGCCGGCCGCGATGTCGGGGCGCCGCTCGAGAAGCTGCGACGGAAGACTCACCGGAATGGGCGGGGGCGGGCCGCCGATGGTGGTGGATGGAACTTCGAGCGCGGATGGCGGCTGGCCGGTCAACATGGCGATGGCATGCTCGTCCACCGCGCGCGCGGCGTGCATATCCGCATACTGGGCCCGGGCGCCCGCGAGCTGAGTTTGCGCGAGGGTGATATCGGAGCGCGATGCGACACCGCCGGCGTGGCGGTTGATCGTGAGCTGAAGGTTTTTTTCGTAGGTTTCGATGGTGTTGGCCAGGACGGCCAGTTGCATGTCCTGCGCGGCCAGCAGGAAGTACTCGGTCGCCAGCAACGATTGCTGGCTCAGCCTGACATTTTCCAGGTCGGCCGCGCTCACCTGCGCATTGGCAACCGCATTTTCGACCGACAAACGGACCCGGCCCCACAGGTCCGGCTCCCAGGACGTGTTTATGGGCAATGTGAAGGTATTGCCGGACTGTTTCCTGGCGTAGGTTTGGGTGATCGCCGGATTGGATCCGATGGAAGGATAGTAGTTTGCGTGGTTGGCGAGGACCAGGGCCCGCGCCTGGCGGAATTGCGCTTCCGCCACTTTGACATTCTGGTTGTTGACGACGACCAACTCTTCCAACTGGTTCAGCCGCGGATCGCCAAAAACCTCCCACCATTTGCCTTTGAGCAGCGCATCGCTGGGAGTCGCCACCTTCCACTGGCCGTTTTCAGCCAGCCCTTTGAACGCCGGCGGCGCCAGCGCCGCGGGCCGCTGATATCGCGGACCGATGGTACATCCGGAGCCAATCAGAGAAACGAAGACCGCGATCTTCCGCAGGCGCGTCATCAGTCACCTCTCCCCGCGATTCCGCCGGGAACCAGAAATCCGGGACGATTCCGGAATCCCGGCTGGCGGCGCGAGAAGCGCGTGCGCAGCCGGTCAAAATAGAGATAAACGACGGGCGTGGTGAACAGGGTCAACATCTGACTGACCACGAGTCCCCCCACGATGGAAATTCCGAGAGGTTTGCGCAGCTCCGCCCCGGCGCCAAAGCCAAGCGCCATCGGCATCCCGCCCAGCAGCGCACACATGGTCGTCATCATGATGGGCCGGAACCTCAGGAGGCAGGCCTGAAAGATGGCATCGCGCGAACTCATGCCTTCGTTGCGCTCCGCCGCCAGCGCGAAATCGATCATCATGATGGCGTTTTTCTTCACGATGCCGATCAGCAGGATGATTCCGATCATGCCGACGATATCGAGAGCGCTGTGAAACAACACCATTGCCACGAGCGCGCCCACGCCCGCCGAGGGCAGCGTCGAGATGATCGTCAGAGGGTGGATCAGGCTTTCGTACAATATTCCCAGCACGATGTACACGGCGATCAGCGCGGTCAGAATCAGGATCGGCTGATTGCGAAGCGCATCCTGATACGCGCGCGCGGTTCCGGCGAACTTGCCCGTGATGTTGACGGGCAGGCCCATTTCGAGCTCTGCCTTGTTGATGGCGGCCACGGCATCGCTCAGTTCGACACCCTCCGCCAGGTTGAACGAGATCGTCGTGGCCGGGAATTGTCCCTGGTGCGGCAGCGAAATCGGCGTGATCCCTTGCGCGAAATGGGTGAAGGTCGACAACGGAACGTTGGTGCCCCTGGGCGTCTGTACGTAGATGGTGTTCAGGAAATCGGGGCTTTGCCACCATTGCTGCTGCAGGGCCAGAACCACGTGGTATTGATTGATCGACTTGTACATCACCGAGACCTGGCGCTGGCCGAAAGCGTCATAAAGCGCCGAGTCCACGGCCTGGGCCGTGAGGCCGAGACGGGATGCGGTGTCGCGATCGATCACCACGTTGGACGATAAGCCGGAAGTCTGCTGGTCGGAGCTGACGTCCGCAATCTCCGGCACCGTCGAAAGCTTTTCTAGAAGTTTCGGTCCCCAAACGGCCAGCGATGCAAAGTCTGGTCCCTGGATCGTGTACTGATATTGCGCATTGCCCTGGCGGCCGCCGATACGCACGTCCTGCGAGTTCTGGAGGAACAATTGCGCGCCGGGAACGCCGGAAGTCTGCCGGCGCAGGCGGGCGATCACCTGATCCGAGGTAGACTTGCGGACTCCGACCGGTTTGAGCTGAACGTTGATCTGGGCCATGTTCGCGCCGCCGTATCCGCCGCCGCTGCTGCCCGCCACCATCGTGACCGCTTCCACGTCCGGGTCCTTGCGAATCTTCTCCTCGAACCATTTCGATTTGTCCACCAGCGACTGGTAGGAGATGTGCTGCTGTCCCATCACGGCGCCCTGTAAACGTCCGGTATCCTGCTGCGGAAAGAATCCCTTCGGGACTTTGTCGTAGAGGTAGATGTTGATGGCCACCGTAAGCAGCAGCGTCATCAAGACCGACGCCGGGTGTCTCAGCACCGCGTCCAGCGCCGAGGCATAGGTGGAGATCACCCAGCGGTATATCCTCTCCGTCAGGTTGTAAAGATAACCGTGGCCGTGGTCTTCCTTCAGGAACAACGCGCACAACATGGGGATCAACGTCAGCGCCACCACCATGGATATGCCGATGGCGGCCGCCAGGATTACTGCAAACTCCCGGAACAGCCTTCCCACTACGCCGCTCATCATCAGGATGGGAATGAATACCGCGATCAGCGACATGCTCATCGACAAAACCGTGAAGCCGATCTCGGAAGCGCCTTTCAGCGCAGCCTCCATCGGTTTCAAACCGTTCTCGATGTGGCGCGTGATGTTTTCGATCACCACAATCGCATCGTCGACCACGAACCCGGTGGCAATGGTCAGCGCCATCAGCGAGAGGTTGTCGAGCGTGTAGCCCAGCAAATACATGGCGCCGAAGGTGGCGACGATGGATACCGGCACCGAGATGCTCGGAATAAAAGTGGACCAGGCGCTGCGGAGGAAGGCGAAGACCACCAGCACAACCAGCACGACGGAGATAATCACCGTGCGTTCCGCGTCGCGCAGCGACTCCTGCGTGGTGATCGTGCGGTCGCTGGCGATCTTGAATCGCACCGTCGGCGGAAGCTGGGCCTGGAATTGCGGCATCAGCTCTTTGATCCGCGCCACCGTTTCGACGATATTTGCATTCGGCTGCCGGCTGATCTGGATCTGAACCATTGGATTGCCGTTAACCATGCCGAAGTTCCGCACATCTTCATTGGCATCGACGACCCGGCCCAGGTCCGAGAGGCGGACCGGCGCGCCGTTGCGGTACACCACCACCAGGTCTTTGTAATCTTTCGCCTGGAGTAGCTGGTCAGTCATGTAGATGGGAAGCTGCACGTCGGAGTTGGCCAGCGCCCCTTTTGGCTTGTTCGTGTTCGCGTTCTGCAGGAACGAGCCGATCTGGTCCAGCCCCACGTTGTATCTGGAGAGCGGCTGCGGATTCACTTCCACCCGGACCGCGGGAAGAGAGCTTCCACCCACGTTCACCTGGCCCACGCCGTTGACCTGTGCCAGTTTCTGCGCGAACACCGAGGACGCGATGTCGTACAACTGGGGACGCGGCACGACATCGGACTCCAGTGTCATCAGCAGAATCGGCTGGTCGGCCGGGTTGATTTTCCGGTATCTGGGCAGAGAAGGAAGATTGGCCGGCAGGTATCCCGCGGAAGCGTTAATGGCTGCTTGCACGTCGCGCGCCGCGCCGTTGATATCGCGGCTCAGGTCGAACTGGAGCGTGATCGAGGCGCTTCCCACGGTGCTTCGCGACGTCATTTCGGTGACCCCTGCGATGCGCGTGAACTGCTTCTCCAGCGGAGTCGCCACCGCCGCCGCCATCACGTCCGGACTCGCTCCCGGCAGGCTCGCGCTGACCATGATCGTGGGGAAGTCGACTTCCGGCAGCGCCGCGACCGGCAAGAGCGTGTAGGCGATCGCGCCCGCCAGGGTGATGGCCACCATGAACAGCGTGGTGGCTACCGGCCGGCGAATGAAAGGCGTGGAAATGCTCATACGCGCCGTCCTAACTCAATTCGACTCCGGAAGGAGTTCTTCCCGGCCGCCTCGCAGCCGGGCAATCCAGGCCGCCGCCCGTCCGAAATACAGGTAGATCACGGGGGTCGTGAAAAGCGTCAGCACCTGGCTCACCAGCAGCCCGCCGATGATGCAGATGCCCAACGGCTGCCGCAATTCCGAACCCACGCCGCTGCCGAACGCCAGCGGAACCGCGCCCAAAAGCGCCGCCATGGTGGTCATCATGATCGGACGGAAACGCAGCAGGCACGCCTGGTAGATGGCTTCCGTGGGCGGTCTCCCTTCGCCGCGCTCGGCTTCCAGCGCGAAATCGATCATCATGATGGCGTTCTTCTTCACGATACCGATCAGCAGGATGATCCCGATCAGCGCAATCACGTCCAGGTCCTTCTTGAACAGAATCAGGGCCAGGAGCGCGCCCACGCCGGCCGATGGCAACGTCGAAAGGATGGTGATCGGATGAATAAAGCTCTCGTACAGCATGCCCAGCACCAGGTACACCGTCACTGTGGCCGCCAGAATCAGCATCAATTCGTTGGCCAGCGAGGATTCAAATGCGTGGGCCGTGCCCTGAAAACTGGCTTCGATGCTGGCCGGCATGCGCAGTTCTTTTGTGGCCTGCTTGATCTTTTCAACCGCGGCGCCGAGCGAGGCTCCGGGAGCCAGATTGAAGGAGACAGTGACTACCGGGAACTGGGCCTGGTGGTTAATCTCAATGGGAGAGGGAATCAGCGACGCTCTCACCAGGGTTTGGAGCGGAGCCGGCGCCAGCGCGGCGGCGCCCGTCAGAGCGCTGTTCGTACCCGCCAGCGCGATAGTCGTTGCCAGATTGGCCGAGGCCGATCCGATCGGGACATACATGTGATCCAGCGAGCCGGTGTCCTTCTGATACTGAGGAGCCACTTCCAGAACTACATGAAACTGGTTGGTCTGGGTATAAATCGTCGACACCTGCCTCTGGCCGAAGGCATCGTAAAGCGCGTCGTCGATGTTCTGAGGTGTGATGCCCAACCTGCCCGCCGTGTCGCGGTCCACCGTCACCAGCACTCCCAGACCATTGTTCTGTTGATCGCTGGCTACGTCCCGCAGTTCGGGCAGTTTTTTGAGTTTCTCCAGCAGCGGAGGCACCCAGCGGTCGAGCAGCGCCTTGTCGGGCGCATCCAGCGAGTACTGATATTGCGTCCGGCTGATCCGGTCTTCCACCGTAAGGTCCTGGATGGGCTGCATGAAAAGCTGAATGCCGGTTACCTGTTCCAGTTTCGGCGACAGCCGCCGGATCACGTCGTTCGCGGAGGTGCCCAGGCGCTCCTCGAGCGGCTTCAGCGTGATCTGGATGCGGCCGCTGTTCATGGTGGTGTTCACGCCATCGGCGCCGATGAACGAGGTCAGATTCTCCACGGCGGGATCCTGGCGGATGACTTTTACCAGCTCCTGCTGACGCCTCGACATCGCCGGAAACGATACCGTTTCGGGCGCTTGTGAAATGCCGAGAATGGCGCCGGTGTCCTGCACCGGGAAGAAGCCCTTGGGAACAACCTGGTAAAGGTAAACGGTGAGGCCGAGCGTGCCGATAGCCACTACCAGCGTCGCAAACTGGTGCCGCAAAACCACCCTCAGCATCGCCCCATACCCTTCGATCGTCTTCGTGAAGCACCACTCCGACCAACGATACAACTTGCCCTGTTCCGCTTCCGGCTTGTGCCGCAAAATGCGGGCCGACATCATCGGGGTCAGCGTCAGCGAGACGAACGCCGAGAAAATGATGGTGACCGCGAGAGTCACCGCGAATTCGCGGAACAGGCGGCCTACAATATCCGCCATGAACAGCAGGGGAATGAGCACGGCGATCAGCGAGACGGTCAGGGACACGATGGTGAATCCGATCTCGGCCGATCCCGTGAGGGCTGCATTCATCGCCGAATCGCCCTTCTCGATGTAGCGCGAGATGTTTTCGATCATCACGATCGCGTCGTCCACCACAAAACCCGTGGAAATAGTCAGTGCCATCAGCGAGAGGTTATCCAGGCTGTACCCCAACAGGTACATGACCGCAAACGTGCCGATCAGGGAAAGCGGTACGGCGACGCCGGGGATGATCGTGGCCGAAGGGCTGCGCAGGAAAAGGAAGATGACCAGCACAACCAGGCCGGTTGTCAGCAGCAATTCGAACTCGACGTCCCTTACCGACGCCCGGATAGTAGTGGTGCGGTCGGTGATGACCCGCACCTTGATCCCCTCCGGCAAAGACGCTTCGATCTGCGGGAGAAGCGCCTGTACGGTATCCACCACGCTGATGATATTGGTTCCGGGCTGCCGCTGAATGTTCAGAACGATGGCCGGATCGGAATTCACCCAAGCGGCGAGCCTGTTGTTCTCCGCTCCGTCGATGACCATGGCGACATCCCGCACCCGCACCGGAGCCCCATTGCGGTATGCGATGATAATCGGGCGGTACTGGTCGCCCGACTGAAGCTGATCGTTATCGTTTATCGTCCAGGCCTGTTCCGGCCCATCGAAATTCCCCTTCGCCTGGTTCACGTTGGCGCTGCTGAGGGCCGTGCGCAGGGACTCCAGGCTCAATCCGTAGGATGCCAGCGCCGTGGGATTCGCCTGTACCCGCACCGCCGGACGCTGCCCTCCGCTGATACTCACCAGTCCGACGCCCGGGAGCTGAGAAATTCTCTGCGCCATGCGCGTCTCGGCCAGCTCTTCCACTTTCGGCAGCGGCACAGTTGAAGATGTGACAGCCAGCGTCAGAATCGGCGCGTCGGCGGGATTTGTCTTGCTGTAGATGGGAGGAAACGGAAGATTGTTGGGCAGAAACGTCGTGGCTGCGTTGATGGCCGCCTGCACTTCCTGCTCGGCGATATCGATGCTGAGATTGAGCGAAAACTGTAAGGTGATCAGCGAACTCGTGAAAGAGCTGATCGAAGTCATCTGCGTCAGCCCGGGCATCTGCCCAAACTGTTTTTCGAGCGGAGCCGTGATGGATGACGTCACCACCTCCGGGCTCGCGCCCGGGTAAAACGTCTGGACCTGGATGGTGGGGTAGTCCACCTGCGGCAATGCCGAGACCGGCAGTTGCCGGAAAGCAGTGAAGCCGACGAGCACCACCCCGGCCATCATCAGCGACGTTGCTACGGGCCTGAGAATGAAGATCCGGGACGGGCTCACCGGACTGAGCCTCCGTTGCGGCCGGCGTTGCCGCTATCGCCGCCTTTCTTGAAATCGCCGCCGCCCTTTCTGCCGCCGCGGCCCTTTCGTCCTCCTCCCGCGCCGCCATCGTATCCCGGCGGGTTCTCCAACTCGCCGGGTTTCCGCACGCGGACCGTCGCCCCTTCAACCAGCCGGTCGGTGCCGTCCACGACCACCCGGTCCCCGTCTGTAAGTCCTGCAAGAATCTGGGCCTCGGTCGCCGTCGTAATTCCGACCTGAACCGGCTTCAGATGCACCCGCGAATTGTCGTCCACAACATAGACGAACGTGCCTTGCTGTCCATTCTGCACCGCCACGTTCGGCACCACCGCCTGGTTCGTCAGCGTATCTACCAGCAGCCGGACATTGACGAACTGCTGCGGAAAGAGCGTGTTGTCCTTGTTGTCGAAAACCGCCTTCAATTTGGACGTCCCGGTGGTGGCGTCGATCTGATTATCGAGGGTGAGCAGGGTGCCGGATGCCAGCTTCTTGGAATTGTCGCGGTTGTACGCATCGGCGGGCAGGTGCGCGCCCGCCCGCAGCTTCTGCGTGACCTGCGGGAGACTGTCCTCGGGAATCGTGAACAGCACGGATATGGGCTGGAGCTGGGTGATGGTAATCATGCCGTTGGCGTCAGAGGCGTGCACAATGTTGCCTGGATCCACCAGCCGCAAACCCAGCACACCCGTAATCGGCGCGGTGATCTTGCTGTAGACCAGTTGCAGCTTTGCGTTGTCGATGTTGGCCTGATCCTGCTTGATGGTGGCTTGGTATTGCGCCACCAGGGCGGTCTGCGTATCCAGTTGCTGGCTCGGGATGGCGTCGGTCTTTACCAGCAGCTTGTAGCGATCGAGATCCACTTTGGCATTGGCCAGCAGGGCCTGGTCATGCGCCAGCGTGGCTTCCGCCATCTCGAGTTGCACCTGGAAGGGACGCGGGTCGATCTCGATCAGGGTCTGGCCCTCTTTCACAAACTCGCCCTCGTTGAAATGCACCTTGATCAGCTGGCCATCGACCCGGGATTTGACCGTCACCGTGTAATATGGGGTCACATTCCCCAACCCGTTCAGGTACACAGGGATGTTGGAGCGCGAGATCTTCGAGACTACGACCGGAACAGGGCCCATCGATCCGCCCCGGCCTCCCCCGCCAAAACCGCCGCCGCCCCCGCCCTGGGTTTTCGGTGCGTTGCCCGGATCGCCCGCGCGCCAGACCGCGTAGCCCGCGACGCCCGCGATCAGCAGCAGGAAGACGACCCAGATCAGCCCCCGTTTCTTGCCTTTGCCAGTGCCCGGCAGAGCCGGTCCATGATGGCTGGGCACATGCACTTCCGGCGCAGATTCAGGGGGCTTTATCTCCGTGCTCATTCCACCACCTTACCCTCAACCCTCAAAATTCACAAAATCTCATCGGACCGGACTACACGAAGAGTCCACGTTCGACCGGATGCGGTGCCTTTGCTCAAGCGCGGCGTCAGGGATCTACAGTCAACAGGGCAGACGTCTCGAATGTTTGGACTCCACTTGTAATGACTGATCCAGGAGCCTGCAGGTAACACCTTCGTGCCGGCGGCAATTCTCTCGAAACGTTACCAAGTGATCGAATCCGAAGGACTGGAAGGAGGAAGCGTGCCGCATAGCTCGAAAGGGCCCCCGCTAATGTGTGGCGGGGACGCCGGCCTGCCGGCAACTGGCGTTGTGGCTGAACATGTCGCCCGTGGCTCTGCGGGTGAGCTTCACCTGTTTCCCATTCCCCCGGCTGATCCAGAAAGCGAATTCCTTCAAATGCGATCCAAGACCGGCGTTATCTTGTTTGGCACTCGTTCGATCGACCCAGATGTGCTCGCGATCATAGCTGATCGGCACGGTCTGGCCCGACGCGGTCCAGGCCTCCCACGCGGGGTGGACCGGTGTCAGGTAGTTCTTCGACTGGTCCTGCCAGTTGAAGACTGGAGTCTTCTGATAACCGATCAGCACCTGGTTGTCGGCGGCAAAGCAGTAGAAATAGGTGCTCGCCCCGAAGAAACAATTCGCGCACAGGAACTCAGCCTGATCGAGTAACTGGGCCTGGGCTTGCGACCGGTCGGCTGCCGGCGCTGGGGAGCCGGATCCGGCCAGCAATGCGGCCACGCATACCGACGCGCGCATTGCGGCGCGAAGATTCGAATACACGCTCATCGCCTTAATCCTAACGGGTCGCGACGCGTCACGGCAAGAAAACTGATGAGGCGGCCGAGTCCGGAAATGGGGGCACCACCAGTCGACGCTGTCAGGCACGGGTAGCCCGAAGGGGCCATGACGGCAAGGCCAGCATGTGTGTGCTAACTTACGCCCCGGATTAGAATCCCACCCTCACCGCCACCCTAAAGCTCGTTTGCACTCGCACCCAGGCTGACTTCAAACCGTTTCCACTGTGAATCCCGCGTGCCGGGCGGCCTCACCGAGACGCAGATCGTTACAGACGAATAGCCTCCCGCGCGGTTTCTGGTTGCACCAGATCAGCGCAGCACCGAGATGGAGCGCGTCTGCAGCGCGAATTGGAAACCGGTCCAGTTGAGTGCAAGCCAGCTCACGAAGCGAATCGGTCGGCAGGATCTCGCGCCAGGAACCGAGTAGCGCTTCCAGCCTGTTTCTGGAAGCGCCGTAAGCCCGGACGCTGATAGCCCCTTCTTTTCGCAACCGCTCCAGAACGCTCCGAACCTCGACACGTGCAGTCCACCAGACAACGACCCCGTGCTTAGCCAGGATTCGCCTGGCCGCGCTCGCGCTTTGCCCGGGTACGCAGATGTGAATGATCGCGCTTGTGTCCCAGAATGCCGGCATAGTCTTTTCGGTCCGCTGCAATCGCTTGCTGGATTGCTTTTGCTGTTCTCGGGCCCTTTTTCATCCGGCCACCGATCCTCCAGAACCGTTTCTGATCCAATTGCCGGGTTGGAAGTTTCATGTGTCCGGATGCCACCAACGCGAGTTCTTCGGTATCCCCGTCATCACCATGCAACGGCACGATTTTGGCAATCGGCAGATTCCGGTCACGAATGACAAACTCCTCGCCGGCGCGCACACGATGGAGGAACGAGCTGAGCTGATCCTTTAACTGCGCGATATTCACGGTCCCCATGTGGCCATTATAGCCATTTCAGTTCATCGAACCACCTTGGGACCGCCGCGAGGCCGGCGCCGGATTCGCAGCCCGCTCGCGTACGCCTTTGACACGTCGTCCTGGGCGATAGCGAAAAGGCTGTGATATAGTAATCCACATTCAATTAGGGGTACGGATCGCTGACCGCAAGGTCTCTTCCCTGCGGCACGCGTGATGCCCGGCCTCCCCGCTCGAGTGCCACATTGCCAGTGCCCTGGGGCCGAATCGAGTTTGAGGGGGCAATATGAACGGTTCCAAACGACGACGTAGCGTGTACTTTTCCATTGCGCTCCTGCTGTCGAGCGCAGCGGCTTGGGCACAGATCAGTTCCTCCACCGGCGCCATCGAGGGTTCGGTCACCGATCCGCAGAATGCGGCGGTCGCCGGGGCCAAGGTCAGCGTCACCAATATCGATACCGGCGCCGTGGTTTCCGGGCTCACGCAAGTGGATGGCACCTTCGTTTTCCCGTTGCTTGCTCCCGGCACTTACCGTATTCAGGTGGTAGCGCCCGGCTTCGAATCCACGGTGCTCGACGGTGTCAAGGTGGAGATCACGAAAGTGACCAACGCCAATGCCCGGCTCCGCCTGGGACAGGTAAGCACGATTGCCGAGGTCAGCGCCGCGTTCCAGACCGTGGACACGCGCACGGCGACCACGGGCGATGTCATCACCGGAAACCAGGTGCGCGACATTCCCCTGCCCACGCGCAATTTTCTCGATTTGACGGCTCTGCAGGCCGGCACGGCGGCGCGGATGCAAAGCGCGGCGACGGTAGGCCGCGGCTCTCCGACGCTGAACGTCGCGGGTTCGCGCGGTACCACCAACAATTTCGTCCTCGATGGCGTGGACGCGAACAGTTTTGGCAGCAACAACCTGAGCACGGTGCCGGTGCCCAATCCCGACGCCGTGGGCGAGTTCCGCGTGAGCACCAGCATGTACGACGCCAGCCAGGGCAGGGGGTCGGGCGGCAACATCAACGTCGTGCTGCGCTCCGGCACCGATCACTATCATGGCGGAGCGTTCGAGTTTTACCGCAGCAATGACTTCAACGCCAACGATTTCTTCGCGAATTCGCAGGGCAAGTCCGTGCCCGTGCTGCTGCAGAACCAGTTCGGCGGGCAGGTGGGCGGGCCGGTGCCGAAACTGAAGGACACCTTCTGGTTTTTCTCGTACCAGGGCACGCGGCAGAAGAACGGCGTTTCGAGCCTGGTGAGCGGATCGCAGCCGGTGATGCCGGATGTGCGCACGGCGGCTACGTTGGGCGCGGCCTTCGGCGTCAGCCCGGCATCCATCGATCCCGTCGCGGTGAACATCCTCAACCAGAAGGGGCCGTACAACGGACTGCTGTATCCCTCCGGCTCCTGCGCCGGCGTGACCGGCTGCACCGGACCGGGCAGCATTGGCCTGCTGGTCCTCTCGCTGCCGACGATCTACAACGAAGATCAGGAGTCTGTCTCCGTGGACCGCAATCTCTTCCGCGGAAACCATCTGGCCGCGCAGCTCTTTTTCGCGAACATCACGCAGTACGCGCCCACCGGCGGCGGCGTGAACCTGGGCCAGGGGCAGAATTCGCCCGCCAAGAACTATCACGCCGCGCTCACCGATACCGAAACTTTCAGCTCCAACCTGCTGAACGAGTTTCGCGCCGGCTTCACCAACATCAAATCGGCCACGCTGGGTACGGAGAATGTCAGCGTCAACGATATCGGTATGGCGAAGTGGGATGGCGCCCTGTACCCGGGAATCCCGGCTCTGTCGGTCAGCGGCCTGCTGAGCTTCGGCGGGATCGGGGTCAACAGCTTTCAATCGGGAGGGACCACCTCTATCACCATCGGCGACACGGTCTCGTGGACCCGCGGCAAGCACACGGTGCGCTTCGGAATTGAAAATCGCCGCTATGCGTGGAACGTGGATAACGAGTACGGCACGCGCGGCAGCATGAGCTTTCCGAACTTCACGTCGTTTCTGACGGGCACGCCGAACCGGCTACAGGTGGACGTCGGCTCCTTCCAGCGGAATTACCGCGCGCAGGACGTCGTCTGGTTCGTGCAGGACGACTTCCGCGTCACGCGCCACCTCACGCTGAACCTGGGGCTGCGCTACGACTATCTCGGGTTCCCTTACGATCTCAACGGAAAGGTGGGAAATTTCGATCCGAACCTGGTCCCGGCATCCTGCGTCGCCGCCGGGGGCGGCAGTTGCGTGCTGGCCGGGTTCGTCTCGCCGGCTTCTTTGAAGGGACTGGGCACGCCCGGTGTCAGCGACACGACGCTGACCACGACGAACAAGCTGAATTTTGCGCCCCGGGTCGGTTTCGCGGCCGATCTGCTGGGCAACGGCAAGCTGGCGATGCGCGGCGGATTCGGTTACTACTGGATTCGCACTTCCGGGCAGACCCTGCTGCAACTGATCGCTTCGCCTCCGTGGGTCCAGCAATACCTGGCATCGGGCACCGCGGTAGTCGGGAGCAAGGTTCTGGCTAATCCCTGGCCGGCCGGGCTGCCGATGCCGAACCAGTTTCCGATTCTTCCGGTCATGGGCCAGTTCAACGGCACGTACACTTCGGCGGGTGCGCCCAATTTCGTGAATCCGGACGGCACGCCGGCGGTCGCGCAATCGCTGTATGGCTTCACGCGCGGGCTGGTCACGCCGTACGTGCAGCAGTACAACCTGACCTTCCAGTATCAGTTGCCCAAGGGCTGGATCGTGGAAGCCGGGTACATCGGATCGCACGGCAGGAACCTGCTGGTGGAGCCGAGCCTGAATCAGTCGCTATTGGCGAACGCTTCGACCCCGTTCAGTTACCAGAACTCGCTGATTGCCGCCAACGGCAAGCCCGGCGGGATCACGGTGACGCAGAATTCGAACGCGAATGCCACCATCCGCGTGCCCGTGCCCGGGTTCGCTCCGGCCGGATTGAACCTGGTCACGAATCAGGGCTATTCGCACTACAACGGATTCATCCTGGAGCTCAGCCACGCATTCGCACATGGCTTCCAGTTCAAGATGGATTACACCCAGTCGCGGTCCACCGACAACGATTCGGGACCGGCCGGGTCGGATCTCGACAGCTTCCAGGGAAACCAACTGGTCTCCACCTATAACCGCGGCGTTTCGGACTTCGATCAGCCCCACCGGTTCGTCTTCACCGGTCTGTGGAATCTGCCGGGACCGAAGAAGGGCTGGATGGGACAGGTGATCGGAAACTGGGGGATGAGCGGCGTGTATACGATTCAGTCCGGCCTTCCGTTTTCGGTAAGCAGCACCACCGGCGGAGGACTGGCGGGCCTGACCGGATCGGTAACGGTGCGCGGGGACTACATTCCCTGCACCAACATGGTGCCTTCCGGATCGGCACAGCAGAACCTGAACGCCTATGTCAACCCGGCCTGCTTCGCGCAGGTGGCGAATATCCCCGCCGGCACGGTGCTGTCCGGCTTGAGCCAACAGCAGGGTCCCGGCAGCGGCAGCTACACGGTGGGCAACAACGGTGTGGCGGGAGACTCGGGGATCGGCACCTTGTTCGGCGGCAGCGGCCGGAACATCCTGCGGGGGCCGTCGGAATCGCGTTTCGACCTGGCGATGACCAAGATCTTCCCCATCCACGAGTCGGTGAATCTCATGTTTCGCGCGGAGGCGTTCAAGGTCTTCAACAATCCGATTTTTTCGAATCCGCAGAGCAACATCAGCAACTCGACGTTCGGGAAGATTACCTCGACCATCGATAGCACGGGTCGTATCCTGCAACTGGCGTTGAAGCTCAACTTTTAGGTGTGGGGCGGTCCGGCGCCGGCGCCGAAGCCGGACCGCGCCCTCGCTCGGCAATAACTCTTACCGCAAAGCTAACTATAAAAAGCTATCCATAAATAGGTACGACCCCACCTGCGTACTCATGGTACAACTAGTGCTCATCGATGAAAGGACCCGCCTGTGGACCGTAGAGTTCTTCTGCAGCAGCATGACAGTTTTTCCGCCCTGGCATCGTGCGCCCGCCTCGTCGCGATCGCGATTCTGACTTGTGCGGCAGCGCTTGGACAATCGCAAGGCCTTTCGATCGCTAACTACCAGGTGGTGAGCCGGCAGACGATCCAGGGAAAGCTGAACATCACTTATCGTGTGGATCTGGTGAATCACGGTGCGGCGCTGGAAGGGGTGACGGCCACAGTGATGAGCTTGAACGCGTCAGGCGTCCAGGTGGCGGCGGGCCAGGACACGCTCGAGTTCGCACGCGTGCCGGCCAACAGTCAGGTCACCAGCAGCCGCACGTTCACACTTCAGTTCGACAATGCTCTTGCCGTCGATCCTTCCCAACTTCAGTGGACCTTCCAGGCTCCAGGTATCCTTTTGCCGGCCAATCTCACCGTGGCGCCAGGCGATACAGCGAATTTCCCCGTGGCGCTGGGAACCGCCGCGCCGGCCGGTGGCGTGTTCATCACACTGGCGAGCAGCAATCCGTCAATCGCCGCTGTGTCACCGTCGACTCTCTTCGTCGCGGAAGGCATGACGACGGCCCCGCGCGCTTCGACGACAGTCACAGGCTTTAACGCCGGTTCCGTCACCATCACGGCATCCGCACCCGGCTACGCCTCGGCTAGCGCGCAGGTTCAGGTGGGGTCGGGCGGAACGCCCGGCACTACGATGAGCTTCTGGCCCGGCAGCCTGACCGTCAACGTGAACACCACGCAGAACCTTACGTTGAATCTCTCGGCGCCGGCTTCAGCGGCTCTCACGGTCAACGTGAGCTCCAGCGACGTGACGGTGGCGGCGGTGCCGGCGACGGTGACGTTCGCGGCGGGCACAGCCAGCGCGTCCGTGCCGGTGACCGGTGTGGCGCCGGGATCGGTCTCGGTTACGGCCAGCGCGCCAAATATTGCAAGCGCGATCGCGAGCGTGACCGTCACACAATCGTCGCCGGCCGGAGGGATCCTCGTGCCCGCCAACATAACCGTGGCGCCGGGCGATACGGCGAATTTCCCCGTGGCCTTGGGAACCGCCGCGCCGGCCGGCGGCGTGTTCATCGCGCTGGCAAGCAACAATCTGTCCGTCGCAACCGTGTCACCATTGACAGTCTTCGTCGCGGAAGGCATGACGACAGCTCCGCGCGCGGCGACGGCGGTCACCGGCTTTAACGCCGGTTCGGCCACGATTACGGCATCGGCGCCCGGATACGCCGCCGCTACCTCCCAGGTGCATGTGACGGGCGTCACACCCCCCTCCCTGACCCTGAGCTTCTCGCCGGCGAGCCTGACCATCAACGGCAGCGCCACGCAAAACCTCACGCTGAATCTGTCAGCGGCCGCTTCCGCCGCGCTGACGGTCAGCCTGAGCTCCAGCGACGTGACCGTGGCCACGGTGCCGGCGTCGGTCACCTTCGGGGCGGGTGCGGCCAGCGTGTCGGTGCCGGTGACCGGTGTGGCTCCCGGATCGGTCTCGATCACGGCCGGCGCGCCGAACGTGGCCGGCGCGAGCGCGACGGTGACCGTCACGCAGCCCGCGGGAGGAGGCATCCTGATACCGGCCAGCGTGACTGTGGCGGCCGGCAATACCGTGAGTTTCCCGGTGGCGCTGGGAACCGCTGCGCCTGCGGGCGGCGTGTACATCACGCTGGCAACCAGCAATCCCTCGGTAGCCACACCGTCGCCCTCGTACTTCTTCATTTCGCAAGGCATGACCAGCAGCCCGCGCGTGGCCACCCAGGTGAATGGGATCGGCAACGGATCGGCAACCATCACCGCCTCCGCCTTCGGCTATCCAACCGCCACCTCCCAGGTGCAGGTGAGCGGTGTGCCGCCCCCACCTCTGACGATGAGCTTCGCCCCGGCGAGCCTGGCGGTCAACACGGGCGCGACACAGAACCTCACGCTGAACCTCTCGGCGGCCGCTTCATCCGCTCTGACGGTCGGCCTGGGGTCCAGCGACGTGACAGTGGCAACCGTGCCGGCGTCGGTGACCTTCGGGGCGGGTACGGCCAGCGTGTCCGTGCCGGTGGCCGGCGTCGCGCCAGGATCGATCTTGGTCACGGCCAGTGCGCCGGGCATTACCAGCACCACCGCCACAGTGACCGTCACACAAGCGGCATCGCCTGTGATTACGCTGCCGGCGAGTGTGACCGTGGGGCCGAGTCAGTCGGTCACGCTCCCCATCGCTTTGTCGGCGCCGGCGCCGTCGGGCGGCGTGACTGTTTCGTTGACCAGCAGCGATTCCTCGACGGTGGCCGTGACCCCAAGTGTTTTCATCGCTGCCGGCGCCAGTGTTCCAGCGGCCCAGCCGCAGGTCAGCGGCATCAAGCCCGGATCGGCGAACATCACTGCATCGGCGCCGGGCTTCTCGGCGGGCAGCTCCCATGTACAGGTATCCGCGAGCGGAGGCGGCAGTTTCTTCTCGCCCGTCGGCGGCGTGACCATCAACGCGGGCACTACCCAGAACCTGACGCTGAATCTATCGCCGCCGCCGGCCAGCGACCTGACTGTGAGTCTGAGTTCCAGCAACTCCGGCGTGGCCACGGTGCCCGCCACCGTGCTTTGCGCCGCAGGCTCGGGGACCGTCACCGTCCCCGTGACTGGTGTGGCAGCAGGCGCGGTCACCATCACCGCCGCCACACCCGGCTATGGGACTGCGACCACCAATGTGACGGTGATTTCGCTGGATGGCGTTTCGGTCACCTGGTACGGCGCCTGCTGGGCCACTTTGACGATCAACGGATACACGGGGAACTTCCAGGCAATCGACTTTTCACTGGTAACGCCTACACCGGTGGTTGTAAATGGCAGCCTGTTCTTTACGTCGAATTGTGATCCGAGCCAGGGAGTCGATAACATGAACGACACCGGCGCTGTCACCGGAACCACGCATATGATTCAGGGTTTTTTGCGTCATCCCGGGGTGATTCCGTCCTCTGCCATGTATTGGATAGGCAACGCCAGCACCGTGGACGGCACGTGTCCCAAGGGGAGCCTCTGCACCGGATGTGTTACCTACAGCGCGGTTACACCGAATTGCAGTATGTTGCCCTGATGCGCCATCATCCCCCTTGCGTCTGAATCGCAAGAGCCGGACAATACTTTAAACACGATGTCCCGGTCGGCCGCAAGAAAGAGCGCGCTGGCGCTCGAATATCCGCCGTCGGAACCTTGTTCCTGCGAAACCTGCCGGCTGTATTGTTTGCGGCCGGGCTGGTGGACGGTGCAGCAAGCCAAGGAAGCCATGCGGGCTGGTTACGGATGCCGCATGATGCTGGAGATCGCACCGGAACGGACCTTCGGCGTGCTTTCGCCCGCATTCCGGGGCTGCGAGCGAAACTTTGCGCTCAATGATTTTGCCGATCGCGGCTGCACGTTCCTTCATGGCGACAGATGCGAACTGCATGGGACGGGCTTCCAGCCCCTGGAATGCCGTTTCTGTCACCATGGCCGCCGCGGACTGGGACCCCGATGCCATGCCGCACTCGAAGACGAGTGGCACAGCCCTGCGGGCCGCGCACTGGTGACGCGCTGGACCAATATTTTCGGGCTGCGCGGGGATTTGAAAGTTCGCGGCCTCGGTAAGATAGTGAACTTCTGAGCGTGGCTTGACCGCCAGGGAGCGCCTCGCCTACTGCTGCTTGAATGCCGGGTCGGACTCGGCGCCGCCTCGCGGCTTCCAGTCGATCGAGTAATACTGGCCGCGATCGCGGGCCCAGGGATCGAACACGTTGACCACGCCGGCGAGTTCGGTCTGAAGCTCGGGGATGGCGCGCAGCAGGACGCGCTTGAACGGCGATACCGGCTGCACGTGGCCGTTCGGCGAGCCCTTCTCGACCATGGCGGCGGGGCCGTTGTTGTTCACCCAGTTCACGCCCATGGTGGTGTAGAACTCGGGGCGGAAGCTCGACGTGAAAAACCGGTCGCTGAACAGGCGCCGCGACGCGTTCAGGATGAACACCACGAACTGCGTTTCGGAGATGGCGAAGCCGTGCGGCCGGGTCTGCTCGGCCAGCCATCCGACCACCGTGTCCACGTCCTCGATGTTGTCGACCGTCGAGCCGTTGGCGTGTCCGAGGCAGTCGGTGATCGGCGTTCCGTCGCCATTGCGCTGCGCGTCGGTGATCGCCTTGGAAGCGTCGCAGACGTGCGTGCCGTAGATCTCGCGCAGGTTGGCGACCATCTCCTGCTGCGGTTTGCGCGCGGGCGAATCGGCCGGCAGCCGCTGGTCCATGAAGTCGTCGAAGCTGGTGAGCTGGCGCAGGCCGTATTGGCGGCGAAACTCGTTGAAGCGCGGCACGCCGTGCTCGCGGTCGCGGATCAGGTCGAGCGCGGCCAGATCGATTTTGCCGGTCTCGCTCTTCAGGCGCGGGATGGCGATGTTCTGGAGGAAAAGGGGATGGTTGTTGAGCGTGAGCAGGCCGAGCCGCTGGCGTCCCAGGCTGACGGCCCAGTTCTGGATGCCGCGCGAGCGCATAGCGGGGGTCGCCTGGCTTTCGAAGGTGGAGACGATCGGCACCTTGGTGGCAATCTTGTTGGGCTCGCTGAGATCGCGGAATTCGATGAGGTCGGGGAGCAGCGGGTGCAGGCGGTAAACGGTGACGAACTCCTCCGGGAAGTTGAACGGCGAGCCGAAATGGTTGACGCCGCCGTTGACGTGTTCCGGCTTGGACACGTCGTAGCCGTTGATCTTGCTGCCGAGCCCGAAGATTCCTGGGCCCGAAGCGAAGACCGAGTACCACTGGGTCGCCTTCACCACGTCGGTGCTCTTGCCGAAGTTCTTCGTGACGATGTCGGCGAGAACTTTGGAGACGCCGCCGCCGTCCGGGCCGAGGAGCCCGTTCCAGTTGGCGTTCATGCCCCGGTAGAGCGGCTCGTCGTACAGCAACTGCGGCGTCCATTCGATGGTGTGGATCTTGGCGATCTCGGCCGCTACCACCAGGCGGGCAACCTCGAACAGCTCGTCGGGCGTCACGTCCGTGTAGCGGATCACGCGGCGCGCGTCGGCGGGATTGCGCAGGCCGCAATCGGAATTGGGAGTTTTCTGCGCCTGTTTTTCGAAGGCGTCGACGAAGGCGTTGTGCTCGCGCACGAACACGTTGTGCAGGAAGCTGATGCCGATGGTCCAGTTGTCGGCGAAGGCCGCGGCCTCCTGGCCCTGCCACTGCGGAACCACGGGGTCGCCGGCCGAGAAGGTGGGGAGCGTGCCCTTCCCGTCAGTGGAGGTGAGGAGGAACTTTGCCGTGTCGTTGGGGTCGCGCTTGACTCGCCGTCGCGAGACGGAATCGTAGCCGTAGAGTTGCGAGGCGTCCCACCAGGCGGTGTTGGTATTGCGGAAGGTCTTGGGTGCGCGGGAGAGGTATTGCCGGTTGTTGAAGGTAAAGGCGGCGGGGGCCGAGTCCTGCGCCACGTAGCCGCGGTCGATGCGGTCGCCGGGGCGGCAGCCGAGGCGCTGCGCTTCTTCGCTGGTGCAGCCGGCCTCCATCCACTGCGAGTCGTCGTTGTGGCCTTCGGACATGTGGGAGAACCAGTCGTGAGTCATGAACTGGATCCAGTAGGCGGCGAGGACGTTGAAGAAAGGCGCTTTCTGGTAGTCGCAGTTGGAGTCGATCGAATCGGCGGAGATGCCTTGTCCGGCGCGGCACGCGTCGGCATTCGACTGCGTCCGGGTGAAGAGTTTGCGGCTGATGAGCTGAGGATCGGGCTTGAGGAGGCCGAGCCGGTCGCCGTGCCGGTTACGGACGAGCTCGTTCTGCCCCGCGTCTGGGAAAGTGGTGTCGAACTCCATGTTGCGGGCGAACATCTGGCCGGCCGAGCCCATGGCGGGATTGACGACGTCGTTGCAGGTGCCGTCGACGTTGCGGAAACGGATCAATGCCCCCTGGCATACCTGCGCCCCGTCGCCGCCGACGTCTTTGTAGCTGGGATGATCGGCCGGCAGGCGCATCGCGTCCCAGCGTTTCAAGGCAGGGCCGCCGACGCCGTCGCGCCCCTGCACGTATTCGGAATAGGTGCCGTTGTTGTCGAAGAGGTTGAACTTGACGAGCTCGATGCGCTGAAATTCGAGATCGGTGAGCGCACCCAGAACGCCTCGCTGGGCAGGGGCGTTCTTCACCAGAAGCTGCGGGATCGAGTTGGAGTCGGCGGTGCCCCAGTAGTTGGACCAATCGACCCACGGGGTGTTGCGGAACTGGAGCGTTCGATAGCCGCCGCGGCACAGGGCATTGGCTTCGGAGACCTTGCCCTGGAAACGTTGATCGCGCGTGTCGGCGATCTTGCGGAAGCCCTTCAGTACGGCTTCGGCACAGGCTTTGAGCGCGTCCGCTTCTTCCTTCTTCGGGTCCGCGGCAAAGAGCGGCCAGCAGGCACACAGGGCGGCGCAGGCAGCGATCGGGCGCAATCGGATCATCAATCCCCTCCGTTCCGGAAGGTCCGGATTTCTAAGATCTTATTTCAAATCCCGGGCATTGGGTACGGCATCCGTAGGAGCTTGATGTGACCGCCGCTGACGAATTACTTCTCCCCTTGGATCTCCCGCATGGTGCGCTGCACGATGCCGTCCAGCGCGGCGAGATCCTGCTTGACGCCGGCCGCGGTGTTCGTGATGTTGCGGTCGACGGTCCAGTGATCGCGGTACCAGGTGCAGCTTTCGAAGGTATCGTTGTGTTCCTTCATCCAGCCCTGGAGCAGCGTACGATAGTGCTCCAGCGTGGCCCGCTGTGCACGATCCGGGGCCAGGTTCTTGAGTTGATAGGGATCGGGTGAGTTGTCGAAGAGAAGCTCGGAGCGGTCGCGGCGGTAGATCGCGTAGGTGAAGCGTGCATCGCGCAAGGCGCGCCACTCCGTACCGTCCTGCCAGGCGGCCGTGGTCCCCATGCCTTGCATGTAGATCGCTTCCGGACCGCGAGTCGATCTCCCCAGCAGATTACCGCTGAGATCGGCCCCTTCCACCGCCCGAGGAACCGGCAGGCCGAGCGCGCTGAGAAGCGTCGGCATGATGTCGGGCGTGCTTAAGAGCGTGTCGGTGGCGCCGGGCCGGATGCGGCCGGGCCAGCGCACCAGGAACGGCACACGGCAGGCCTCCTCGTAGAAAATGTACTTGGCGCGGCGTCCGTGGGAGCCGAACATCTCTCCGTGATCGGAGGTGAACACGAGCAGCGTGTCGTTTTCCAGGCCCTGCTCGCGAATCCCGTCGAGCAGCCGCCCTAGTGAGCGGTCGATGTCGGCGGTCATCGCATAGTATCCCTGCTGATACTGGCCGACATGGGAGCCGTAATCGCGCGGCGGAGTCGCCCAGGCATCGGCATACGGATCGGGCGTATCGGAGTAGTTGGGCCGCAGCGGAATTTTCACGTTGCGGAAATGTTCGGTGAAATCGGAAGGGCAGTTGGTCCAATCCCACGGGTCGTGGGGCGGACCCCAGGAAAGGAACAGCGCGAACGGTTTCGATTGGGCGCGGCGAGCCCGCAGGTATTCCAGCGCCATGGCGGTCTGCGAATCGGGCTCGTACTGCTTATGGATCTCGCGCCGGGGAGTGTTTCGGAAGTAAGGAGCGTCGTGATAGGTGTGATTGAAATTGTACGCGGCCCAGTCGCGGTCGAAACCCAGGCGGTACGGCCCCGGCGGCACAAATCCGTTCTTCGTCTCGTCGTGGTGCCCCAACTGGTTGGCCCAGAGATGCCACTTGCCGATGTAGGCCGTGTCGTAGCCACTTCGGGTCAGCACGTGACCGAAGCACTCGTGCTCCGGGCTAAGCCGGAGTTCGTTGATTACCATGCCGGTGCTCGACTGATACTTGCCCGTCATCAGGGAGGCCCGATAAGGAGCGCAGACCGGCGTGGAGGGCACGGCATTGCGGACGTCGAGGGACTCGCGCGCGAGGCGGTCGATGTTCGGTGTGCTTGCAAACTCGTCACCGGCGTAGCCGCACGAGAAACGGCGCAACTGGTCGGCGAAGACGTAGATCAGGTTGACCGGACGATTCCCGTTTTGCGCGAAGGCCGCGGCTGCCGCCTGCGCCAGAAAGGTCCGGCGTGATGGATTCAATGCACTCATGGTTCGTTCGCCTAGAACTTCAATTTCAGCGCAAACTGCAGCACGCGGGGCAACTGGGCTACCTGGCTCGCGGTGATCTGGCCGAACTGCACGCTGGACATGGCCGTGACCGGCAGCCAGAAATGCGGGGTGTTCATGAGATTGAAGGCCTCGGCCCGGAACTGCAGGTCGGCGCGCTCGAGCAGGCGGAAACTCCGCACCAGCGAGAGGTTGAAGTTCGTAACCGAAGGCCCGCGCGTATCGGGAAGCGTGCGCGACACGTTGCCGTAGGTATAGGAAGGCGGCAGCGTGAACACGGAGGTATTGAACCACTGCGCAATCTCCGCGGTGTGGCTCCGCCCGCCCGACAGGTTGGCGGTCTGCCCGGTGCTGTTGGGACGGTTGCCGCCGCCCGAGATCGGAGCGGTAATCACGAGCGGCAGTCCGCCGCCGTAAGTGAACATCCCGGACACGTTCCAGCCTCCCAGGATGTGCGCGGGGACGCCCGTGGGCGCGAGCTTGTGTCCCTTTCCGAACGGCAGATCGGCGACGTAGCTCAGCGCGATGGCCTTCGATTGATCCTGCTCCGAAATCGACCGCTCGGCGCTGAGGTTGTAGACGTTCTGCACCGAGGTGCCGTTGCTCTGCACGCCGAGCCCGGCGAGAGAATTGTTGCCGTTCGAAATCAGCTTTCCGCCGGTGAAGGCAAACAGAAAACTCTGCCCGTGCGACATGCGCTTCTCCGCCTTGACCTGGATCGAGTGATAGATCGAGTACACCGTGGGAGAGTTCACGATGTTCACGCCGGTGTACTCCGGGAAAGGCTTGAGCAACTGGCTGAGCGCTACCGTGGGCTGCGACAGCGTGCCGACGCCGATCTGTCCGTAGAAGGGGTTGGGCACCAGCGAGTTCAGTTGCGTTTGGAGGCTGAGGTATTGCGGGTTCAGGGCGTTCGCGTCGTAGGTGCGCGCGAAGTGCAGGCCATGGCTGCCGGCGTAGGCCACGTCGACCATCAGGTCCTGCGTGAGCTGGTATTGGACGTCGGCGTTCCACTGCTCGGTGTAAGGAGTCACACCGGCGTAGTTCCACGAGGTGATGCTCTGGCCGAGCATGCTGGCCGCGCCGCCCTGGCTGCCGGTCGGGCGAACCAGGCCGTTGGGAAAGGGGTTGGAGATCAGGTTGAACGGCGTCATACCGTCGAGGGTGCCGAGGTACGCCGTGGTGCCCGTGAAGCTGGTGCCGGTCACCGGCGTATAGTTGTTCAAATCGTTGTCCGTTTCCAGCCCGGCGTAGAAGAGTCCGAACCCGGACCGGAACACCAGCCGCTTGGTTGCCGACCAGGCAAGCCCTACCCGCGGCGCAAAGTTGTTTGTGTCCCATCCGTACGGGTGGCGGCTGTTCCCGCTCACGCCGGCGTACTGCACCGCGCCGGACAGCTTCGGGAAGGCGGCATTGCTGATGGGGCTCGGAGCATTGGCGTCGAACCAGGCCAGGTAGTCGCGCCGTTCCGTGTAGGGCGACTCGGTCTCGTACCGGAGGCCGAAATTCAAGGTCAGCTTGCGCGAGATCTTGATATCGTCCTGCAAATAGCCGGCGAGGTACCAGTTCTGCAGCGAGGCGCCGGGAGTCGATCCGACCGAGCCGCTGGTTCCTGCGCCCAACAGCAGCGACGCGATCGAATTGCCGGAATTGGCGAGAAACACGTTCGGATTCGGCCCCGTGGTCATGGAGCGGGTGAACGAGAACGTTCCTCCGCCATTCTGAATGATCCAGATATTGTTGCGGCGCAGGCGAATGTCCGCCCCGGCTTTCAAGCTGTGCCGGCCGATGGTCTTCATCATCGAAGGCAGCAGGCTATGCGTGTCCTGGCCGGTGCGGATGAAGGAACCTCCCGCCATGCCCGCGTAGCCTTCGGTCGAGATCGCCGGGAAGACGGGGATCTGCAACTGGCTGACGTAACTTGCCGGCAGGCCGAGGGTGGTCTGGTCAAAGCCGTAGCTTCGCGTGTTGCGCGCCCAGTAGAAGCGTGCGAACCCGTAGCGCACGTTGAAGACGGTGGTCGGGGAGGCGGTGATGGTGTTGTCCCAGACGCCGGTGTAGTAGTGGAACAGGATGTCCCCGTTGGCTCCGACTCCGGGCGTCGCCGGGTTGCCGAATGTGTCCGGCTGGTGCAACTGGTTGAAGGTGGTGTCGATGCGGCCGAACATCCGGTAGTTGTTGGTGATGTTCTGGTCGATGCGGGCTGCGCCGTCGTCCTTGTTGACGCGCGTGTTGGCGTTGCTGAAGTAGTTGTTGGCGTGGGTGAGCGGATCGCCGGGGAGATTGGGCGTCGGGAAATACTGCGCGATGGCGGATCCGACCGGATTGATGCGGTTCTTGGGGATGACGTTTCCGGCAAACGGAGTGCGGATGAAGCCGCCCGCGGGGTTGGCGGTAGTGGTTGTGGGATCGAAGATGGTGATGAGTTGGCCCTGGGCGTTCAGCGTCTGCGAGAAGTCGCCCTGGCGCTCCAGCGTGCTGGGGACGCTTCCCTGGTACACCGCGCCTCGGCGCCAGCGCGTGCCCTCATAGTTGAAGAAGAAGAAGGTGCGGTTGCGGCCATTGTAGACGCGGGGAATCACCACCGGTCCTCCGACCGCCGCTCCGAACTGGTTCATGTGGAATGCCGGCGCGGCGATGCCGGAGCGGTTGCTGAAGAAATCGTTGGCATTCAGAATGTTGTTGCGCAGGAACTCGAACACGTTGCCGTGCACGTCGTTGGCGCCGCTGCGCGTCGAGACGTTGATCACGCCGCCGGCAAAGCGTCCGTATTCGGCCGACGTGCTGTTGCTCTGCACTTTGAATTCCTGGGTCACGTCGACGGAGGGAATGGTGGTGAACAAGTTCAGAAATCCGGTGCTCGCCGGGACTCCGTCGATCACGGTGGCGTTGGCTCCCGCGCGCCCGCCGTTGATCGAGAAGTTGACGTCGTCGAAGGTGCCCACGGAAATGTCGCCGAATTGCCCCGTGGCGTCCACTCCCGCGAGGATGCCGGGCGTCAACTGCACCAGGCGGAGCGTCATGCGGCCATTGAGAGGCAGGCTGTCCACCTTGGCGCGGTCGATCACCTGACCGAGGGAGGAGGTGTCGGAATCGACGAGAGGCGCTTCGCCGGTTACGACCACGCTGTCGGTCACGGCGCCCACCTGAAGCGAAAAATCAAGACGCGCCATCTGGTCCACGCGCAATTCGACGCCGGACCTGGTGACCGGGCGGAACCCGTCGTGCGCGGCCTTGACCGTGTAGACTCCCGGGGGCAGCAGCGGCACCGTATAGGTGCCGAGGTCGCTGGTGCGCGTCTGACGGGTGATGCCGTTGTCGCTCGATTCCACCGTCACGGAAGCCGCGGGAATGGCAGCGCCGGTGGGATCGGTGACGGTCCCGGTGAAGCCGCCGGTGGTGGACTGCGCCCATCCAGCGATCAGAGCCAGAAAGAAACAATGTAGCGACTTGGTCATGACACTCTCCTTCCAAGATCGATCTCGACAACGATTTAGTGCGCCGGTAATTGCATATCTCCCGACGGAGTTCCGGGCAAATTGAAATAGTGGTCCAGGCGATAGCTCGACCAATAGCAGAGCCAGCGCGGGTCGCGGCGAAGAGCGGCCCCCAGGCGCTCGATCATTCGCTTCCGATCGGAAGCATGACCCGGACTGCCGGCCAGGTTGGACGGGTCCGGGTCGTGCAGATCGTACAGTTCATCGACCTCCGACGAGGCATTGTAGGCGTACAAGTAGTGTGGGCCTCCAGGAGTCCAGGACTGGATTCCGCAGGCGAAGTTGATCCCGACATGCGAGCCGCACTCGAAGACGAAATCGCGGTTCGTTCCTGCGCCTCCGCTTATGAGCGGCAGCAGCGAAATGCCGTCCAGGCGAGCATGCGGCTGAATGGCAGCGAGCGACAGCAGCGTCGGAGCGACGTCCAGGTGGCTGACGGGTGCATCGACGGTACGTCCGCCGGCGGACCGGCTCGCGGGCATCTTGACGGTGAGCGGCACGCGAAGCACCTCCGGATACAGGAAGACGCCCTTATCGACGAGGCCGCGGCGCCCATTCATCTCTCCGTGGTCCGCGGTAAAGATGATCACGGACTCGTCGTAGAGTCCACGGCCTTTCAATTCCGCGAGGAACAAGCCAAGCGCCCGGTCCACGACTTCCATCTGTAAGGCGTTCGCGACCCGGTAGGCCGCGACCGTGGATTGCTCGTACAATCCCCAATATCTCCGGTACAGGTCGTAAATCCTGGGCTGCCCGGGTTGAGGTTTCCAACCGGCTGACACGGTCTCGCGGTAGCTGCGGGGCAGTTCGGCGCAGATTGCCTGCAACTCGCGCTCGCGCGCCTCGAAGCCGGCTGGAATCGTGAACGGCTGATGAGGATCGAACAAGTCGAGCTGGATATAGACCGGTCCGGATTTCTGGGCCAGCGCGGCATCCAGCTTGGCGATGGCCTGCCGGGCAAGGAAGTAGCTGTACGATGCTTCCAGCGGAAACGGGCGGCCGTCGTCCTGAACAACCCACCCGCCGGTGGAGTTCGCGACGGTCTTCCGGTCCTGCTCCAGGCCGTGAATCTCTCGCGTGTACTTCTGTGGGCGAATGCCCAGCTCGCGCAAGTAAGCCAGATAGTATTCGTCGCTCCGGACCGGCGGATTCCAACGGTCCCAGGCCGCGGAGTTCTCGTCGAACGCATCGACGAACTTGGAGACGCCGACATGTCCCTTTCCGGCGTGCTTGGTGACATAGCCGCTAGCCTTCAGGTACTCCTGAAAAATCACGTCGTCGTCCCGCAGGGTAGTAGCGATCCCGTCGTGGGCGCGTTCTCCGTTCGCCGTGATGTAGGTGTACCGGCCGGTGAACAGCGCAGCGCGCGCCGGGGCGCACAGCGGGCTGGCGCAAAAGGCGTTGGTAAACGCGATGCTGTCCCTGGCAAGGGAAGCGAGCGATGGAAGATCCATCCTCTGCTGCAGGGATCGCGAAGGGTGATAGTGGTCCGGGGAGATCATGTCGGCCGTGAGGACAAAGATATGCGGCCGATTGGCGGCAGGCCCGAGGTCGAACCCGTTACGTCCGCGCTTGGGATCGAGAAAGCGCCCCTCGACGCGGCCGGCGATCTCCTGGGCCACCGCGGCGCAGGCGGCGGACCCGGCCAGCGCGGTCCGCAAGGCCTGACGGCGATTCATGTCGGGCATGAGATGTCCCTGAGCAACGGTAGTATACTGACAATCGCCCGGATTCCCGTCGTGAAAGACTGTCAGAAACGCGTGAATCACATTCGTTCGCGCGTGCGCTGTCATGGAGTTACAGGTGGGCTGCCATGAAACCGCCGGATCCGAACCTCACGCAAAAGGCTGTGCCGGACGCGCCGCCGGATCTGCCTGCCGGCGAAGAATGGGACTTACTTCAGCGTGTCGTTCAGAACGACAGCTTCCGGCGGGCGCCCCGATTGCGGGAGTTGCTCCTGCATATCACGGAAAAGGCGCTCCGGGGCCGAACGGCCGAACTGAACGAGCACGAGATCGCCGTAGCAGTCTTCCGGCGAACGGCGACCTTCAACCCGGCCGACGATTCGATAGTCCGCTCCTCGGCGCGGCAGCTTCGAACCAAGCTGCACGAGTACTTCGAGGGACCAGGGCGGGACGAAGGGGTGGTGATCGAAATTCCCAAGGGCAGTTACGTGCCCGAGTTCGTGCACCGTGCGGCTGCCCCCGCGATCGTGCCGGGTGGAACTCTGCCCTGGAAGGCCCTGGCGATCGGGTTCGGCGCCGCGGTGCTGGTGCTGGCCGTGCTCCTGGTCCGCTCCGCGATGTCTCCCAAGCGCGAAGAAAGCCAGGCCAAAGCGGCGAACCTGGTTACCTGGCTGTTCGGCAATCGAGGCCAGCAGGTGAACGTGGTTGCATGCGACTCGGCCCTGGTAGTAGTGAATTCCTATCGTCCGCACATGCTGACCCTCGACGACTATATCCATCTGCGCGATCAGGAGCCCCTGCCGTTGCCCGGCGGGAAGCCCGCGGGCGCGACGCCCCCCGAATTTCCCGGCATGCGTTTGATCACCAGTTTCCGCGACATGGCGATGGTCAGCCGCCTGGGCGAGATTGGCGCCGCGAGCGGGATTCGCATCGAATTGAAGCACAGCCGGCTGATGCAGGTTCGCGACTTCCGCACCGGCAGTCACATCCTGTTGGGCAGTGCCTGGTCTAACCCGTGGACGACGTTGTTTGAAGACCAGTTGACGTTCCGGTTCAAAGAAGAGCCGGAAACCGGTTCCTTCGGCCTCGCCAATACTCAGCCTGGAAGCGGCGAACAGCGCTTCTACTGGTGCCCGCCCTCGCAGTCGCGGAACGGCGTGTCGTACGCGAGAATCGCCATCGTACCGAACCTGTCGGGGCAGCAGACGATCCTGCTAATCTCCGGACTCCACACCGAAAGCTCCGAAGGCGCGCTCGATTCCGCGCTGTCGCCGGATTTTCTCCGCCAGCTCAGGCGCCTCACGGGCGCGAATAAGCCTGAGGATCTAAACGGATTGGAACTGCTGCTTGAGGTGACCGCCGTGGATGGAGTGGTGAGAAACACCCGCCTGATCGCACGCCGCGACCATCGTAAGGTGTGAGGTCGCGGAAATAGTTGCAAAGTAATTACAATCCTAGTCCCGTGCCGCGCCGCACGGACATGTAGATCGTGCGCCACAAGACAGGCTTGTAATTGGTGAGGAAATGCCGTAGTGTGGTGAAATAACCTTGCCAAGCCGAAAAGGAGAAAACCAAGTGTCGCCGAAATCACCGCATGACGAGGAGATTGCCAAGCTTCGGGCCCATATTGAAGATTTAGAGGGACAACTCAAAGCGGCCAGGAAGAGGGACACCTCCGCTTCGAAGAGCGCCTCGGATACAGCGAAGAGCGTGTCGGATTCCTGGAGCGATGCCACACGTTCCAAGCGGGACAGCGTCAACCGAATGGTCCGGGGTATGACGATGGCTTCGCTGGAAGGTGTTCGCCTGTTTGCGGATACAGTATCCTCGTTTGCCGACGGGGTAGCTTCCCGCAATGAGGCTCGCGAGCATAAGACTACCCGTGACCTGGTCACAAACCTGCCAGCCGACATTGCAGGAAGTTTCGCGGACGCAGTCAGTAACCTGGTCGATATTCCTTCCAAGACGGCGGATAAATACGCTTCGTCCTATCGGGAAGGTGATAAAGCATCCTAATCCACGGCTCGCCTTGCGCCCGGTTACTCCTTGGGCGAGTGACCGGGTAGACGAGATATCCCAGCCACTTCAGACTGGATGACTTGGTTTCGATTCGGAACAGTTCATGCTGACGCGTGCGCACGGGTGTTCTGCCTTCCTTATGCGGGAGCCGCAGCAGGTATCTTTCGTGCATGGCTGCCGCTTTTCCCTACTACAATCGAAGTACTAGGAGTTGAGTTGCCGGGACGCGGCCAGCGTTTGAGGGAGCC
This sequence comes from Candidatus Acidiferrales bacterium, assembly GCA_035499435.1. Lineage (GTDB taxonomy): Bacteria > Acidobacteriota > Terriglobia > Bryobacterales > Bryobacteraceae > Solibacter. The sequence continues at coordinate 30,676 of DATJYW010000395.1, forward strand.
GCTGTTTACGGCTATGCCGGAAACCGTTGCTGCCTTGGAACTTGCGATCGAACCGCTGCTCGACCGGCCTTTCGTCATCTTTGGTCACAGCGTGGGAGCCCTGATCGGCTATGAGTTGACACGGCACCTGGAGCGAGCAGGGGGGCGGGTTCCGGAGCACCTATTCGTGTCGGGGTGTGCGGCGCCGCACATGCCGCGACAGGAACGGCTGCATAATCTTCCTGAGGCGCTTCTAATCGACGAACTGCTCCGCATGAACGGCACCCCAAGAGAATTGCTGGAAGATGCCGACCTGCGGAGGATCCTGCTGCCCGTGATCCGCGCGGATCTTTCGATTTACGAAACCTATGTCCACCGCGCCGGAACGCCGCTGGCGTGTCCGATAACGGCAATTTCCGGACGCGAAGATCCACGGGCGGGCCCGTCGCAGATGCAGGAGTGGCGCAAGTACACCGGCTCCGCGTTCACGTTCCACACGCTCCCGGGGGATCACTTTTTCCTGAACGCTGCCGGACCGCAAATCGCCCGGATCGTCGGCGACGCTTTAGCGAACTTCGCAGATCCCGAATTTATGAAGCGCCGGCAGGAGCCGCCCCCGATGCGTGAAGCGGCCGGCGGTGTTTGAAACTCTCTGGCGCGCGCTCATTGAAGATCGTCCACGCTCCTTCGATTGCGGAATCGATGAAAGCGCCGGCGATGAGCCCAAATAGTCCGGTGCCAACCGGAAAACCCAAGTCTTCCAGTGTCGCCACGATCAGATCGTGCGCGTACTGTTTCTTGCCATTCCCGTCGAGCTCGAGAAACGATTCGGCCATGTGTACGGCCTCGAAAACCAGCTTGATTCCCGCAATCGCCTGTTGGCCGTGCTGTCCCAGAAATTTAACAAACTCGATGGCGGAGTGAAGTGCGGCATTCTTGTCGGCCATGATTCCGCCGGTTTCGACACCTGTAACCGCCGCCTCCAACTCCGGACCCAGCGGCTCGCGATACTTGAGCGTCGTGTAGGTGGTAAGCAGGAATTCTACGGGGATCTGCCAGACTCGGCCCATCGCTTCCTTCAACCAGTTCACGCAATCCGCCCTGGGACTCCATTTATCCTCTTCCGGGCGCGCGTCCCACAGGGCGTAATCGTTTTCCACCTGGACGATAGCCTCGACGCTCCACTCGACGGCGAAGTCCATCACCAGCGGATACAAGTAGCGAGGAATCCAGGGGAGGCGGGCATTCCTTCCGTTGAGTATCCGAAAGAGCGCGGCTTTCACCTGGGCCTTCTTACGCCTGCCTCCACCGATGCGCCGCGCGCGCTCGGCTTCCTGGACCAGCACCTCGATCAGGCGGAGCCAGGCGACGACCGCTTTTTCAATCTGGGGGCGGTTCTCGTTGAGCGCTCTCAGTTGTTTGGCGAGTTCCGTCTCCACGCCGCCGCCCATGGCCTCACGCAGCAAGGCGACCATCTTGAGGACTTCGGCGCGCAGCGCGGCGCGCTGCGGGGACGCGTCTTCCCGTGCTCCTATCTGCCGAAACATGAGTGCGAGCAGCTTCGTCTTGCGCCTCCTCCTTTTACTTCAGTGTTCGCCACAGATACGCCGTCCAAAGATACAGCACCAGCATGGCCAGTGCCAGGGGCCATCGTAGGGAGATACCGAAGATCACCGGGAGTTTCGGGGCCGTCAAGAGCACCGCGCCACTAACGGACACGATGGCCAGTGTCCACAGCCGGACCCTTTGATTTTTGGCGCGTACGACGGGTGGGGCCTCGGAAACCTCAACGCGCAAGGTCAGAGTGCCATCGGCCACATCGGTCAGGATCTGGTTGATCTGCTCGGGAGAGTCGCGCGCCAGGTTGAGGACACTGGCCAGAAAGCGCATGATGCTGTCGCGGGTAAACAGACCTGACCATAGCTCATCGCGCTGGAGTTCGAGAAAGAACTCCTGGCCCACCAGGCGAAGACTGTCTTCGTAGCCCAGTTGTGCCGCGAGGGTCTCGGCAGTCACCAGGGCGCGGTAGATCGAGAGGATTCGCGAAGGAATCCGGAATCCATTGCGGCGCGCCGCGCGGGCGAGGCCGCTCAGATATTGCGCGGACGGGGAACTGGCCGCCTCGCCGGGGGCGAGCGAGCGCCCCTCGAGGCTGCGTGTCTCCGCTGTGAAGTCCCGGCGAAAGCCCTCCTGGTCGCTGGCCTCGGTAGAAACCAGGATTTCGGTCAGGGCCTTCTGCATGCGCGGCAGATCGCGATCGTAAGCGGCCGCGAAATAGCGCAACTGGTTGGCTCGCACCCGTTCATCCAACTCGTCGCAGAGGCCGAAATCCACGTAACCGACCGCGTTGTCTGGAAGTATGAAGAGGTTTCCGGGATGGAGGTCGGCGTGAAAGAACTGGTAGCGGAAGATCTGGGTGAAACAGGCGCGAACCAGGTTTTTTGCAAAGGCCGGCGGATCCACCTGGCGCTGGAGGGACCGGCTCCCGGCGGGTCCTTCACGGATTTCCTGAAGGACGGCGCTTACGGGAACACCATGCAGAAATTCGTAAGCGAGAACTCGCCTGGTGCTGAGGCTGCGAAAAACTCGCGGGATGCGCTGCGTCCGGCTGGACGCGGCCAGGGACCGCATACGCTCCACATTCTCCAACTCCCGGCGGAAATCCAGCTCCTGTTTCAGCCACGACTCGATCTCGTCGGCCAATTCGGACGGCGAGGCGACGAACGAACCACCCCGCGCTTCCAGGAAGCGGGCGATCCGGCGGATGCGGCGCAGATCTTTGGCCACCGCAGCCTCGATTTCAGGGCGCTGGATCTTGACGGCGATCTCGGTGCCGTCGTCGAGTTTGGCCCGATGGACCTGGGCCAGGGAACCGGCCGCCACCGGCCGCCGTTCGATATAGGCGAACAGATCCGCGGGCGACCGTCCCAGTTCCTCGCAAATCACTGCTTCCACCTCTGGCCAGGGAACGGGTGGAACGCGGTCAACGAGCGTGAGGAAGGCGTCGGTGTATTCTCGCGGCAAGAGATCTGGACGAAGGGCCAGATGCTGGCCGATCTTGATCGCCGTGGGTCCCATTTTGCGGAGGAACGCGACGACGCGTTCGGGAGTCATCCGCAAACCCGATCCCAACAGAGAGCTCATCGCCGCCCCCAAAACGCCGCTGCCAGACATCCGCCATACAACGCACCTGCAGCCAGACGCCACGGAAGTGAGATCTCGGGAATTCCCATAATCAGCGCGAAGGACAGCGAGGCAATCGCGGCACCCACGCTCCGGGCCTGTGATCGGCCGCGCAGCCGATCCGCGGGCGTCATGGACCAGGTGACATCGATGCGGGGACGGCCGCGGGCGGCCTCGTCCAGGACGTGCGAAGCCTTACCGGGCCCCTCTCTGCCCAATGACACCAGTGACTCCTGCCACACCGGATCGCGCACCATCGTGCGGATTCGGGTCAGGGTACCTGGCCGGACCTCCTCGAAGAATGTTCGCAGCTCGCCAAGCATATCGAAATTCGGGTCGATGTGCCACAGCGCGCCGTTCAGGTTGTTCAGGGCGCGCCAGAACAGCAGATAGTTTAGATCGTAGCGCAGGCCATTACGGCGGGAAACGTCGATCATCTCGCTGGTGTATTTCGCAAGGTGGCGGGATTCCACGGGCGACTTGGGATTCTGCAACGCCCGATACCAGCGGTCGAGCACCTCGAGACAGTCGCGACGGAAGGATTCCCAATCGGTATCTTCGGTGACGGCTACCTGCAGGGCGTAAAAGCGGAAACTCCGCACCAGGTTGCCCAAGGCCAGGTTCTCGATCTGCCCGAATACTCCCTCGCGCTCCTCCGCAGACAGCTCCCCGAAGATTCCGAAATCGAGAAATGCGATCCGGTTTTGCGGGAGAAAGACGATATTTCCAGGATGTGGGTCGCCGTGAAAGAATCCCACCACCAGGAGCTGGATAAGCGATGCCTTGGCGAGATTGTGCAAGGCAACCGGAAGATCAAACCCGGGGAGGCTCTCGGCGACTGCCGCAAGTGTTCCCTCCTCCCGGTGTTGGCGAACGTCGGCGGAGCTCATTCCCTCGATGAATTCCATGGTCAGAACTCGCGTGGTGGTCAGGTCCCACCTTACCAGAGGGATAACCACCCACGGCGGAGCATCCTTAAGGACCCGCTCGGCAGTATGCGCCTCCACGCGAAAATCGAGCTCGCGCAGGGTCCAGGATTCGAACTGTACAAACAATCCCCGGATGGAGAGTTTGCCGGCGATCCCCACGAGTTCGATCAGGGTGCCCAAGCGTTTGAGATTCCGAATATCGGCGCGGAAGATTGGGATGAGACCAGCTCGCTGGACCTTGACCGCGACGCGCTCCCCGGCGATGGTGCGCGCATCGTGCACCTGTGCCACGGAGGCGGCCGCTATCGGCTTCGGCGGGAAGCTCGAATAGAAGCGTTCGATTGGTCCGCCCAGCTCGGTTTCCACCATGGTTCGCACCTGTACGAAATCCATGGGCGGAACGCTCTCAAAAAGGAGTTCCAGTTCGCGGCAGATCTCGGACGGGAGAATATCGTAGCGAAGGGCTAGGAATTGGCCAAGTTTCAGGTAGGTAAGGCCCAGCTCTTCGATCATCAGCCGCAGCCGGCGGGCAACGGGCAGCCCGCGATGCGGCAGGAACGGAATGTACCGTGAGAACGGAAAGAGGCCGAACTTCAGCGCCTTTCCCAGGACCAACAGAATCCGTTTCAGGTCCAGAGCGGCGTCCACCGTGCTGAAATCCGTTAGCGGCGGTCCGTACCAGAAGCCACCACGAGGTAGCCGACGCCGCCAGCCGGCGCACTTACATGCGTTGCCGGGGCAATTAAGTACGCAAACTCACGAATCAGGCGGGCGCGAGTTAAAGCCGTAACGGGTTCTCCTGTTCGTTTCAATTCTACTCGGCTTTCTCCCCTTCGCGGTAAGCCGAAGAATACCTCCCGGCAGTGCTGGCGGGAATCTCGGCCAAATTTGTCACTGTGTCCGCAAAACTTCGGGCGACATCGCCGGGCAGATGCGCAACCAGATCGCGCGCCGATTGATTCTCGCGGGCATCATTTGGAGAGATCACCCCATCCGCAAACGAGGAGACGGCATCACCAAGCGACCTCACACTCTCGATGGAGGCGAGCGCCAATCCCCGAGCCGTACGATTCGCGCTTTCACGCGTCGACCGCTCCGCATCGCTCCAGGAATCGCACGCACCGCTCCCGGAGGCGATCTTATCCTTCGACTTGAGCTCTGCCTCCAACTCCCGGATGCGAGCTCGAAGCTTGTCGGCCTCTTCTTCCTGGGGTGTTCTTTGGGACAGTATTCTCCCTCCTCACTGAGACGCTGGATTCTCGCGGAACGGCAGGGTTCGCCTGCTAATCATAAGGCATGCAGGTCCCAATGACAAGGATTATTAGCTGCTTTGCCAAATAGAGTATTCCCCTGAGTCTGACTGGTGCTTCCGTTGAGATACTCGCGAAATTTCAACCGACAATTCCGCACGCGACTGGCGGCGCCTCGCGATGCACAAATAACATTGACTCTTGTAGTAATAACCGCAAAGAACAATCGCGCAGGCCTGGCGTGTGTGTCCCAAAACGGATACCAAAGCGCGCAAGCTAACGTCATGCGACCGGGCGACCGTGTGATCGCTCGCGAACAAAAGCGTGAAACATTCCGCGGGTCACATATCCCGATCCGCGGGTTTTCCGGCTTACGCAGATTTGGCCTCGAATATTACTCGTCTTGGTCCAAACGGTGAACACCATCGCATACCGGCCAAATGGGGCACAGAATGTACGGTTCCGTTCACTTCAGGCCGAAAAAGAGAAGGTCTTTTGGCTACATTGGACGGTGTTTGTCCTCTGGTAAAGGGCAGATAGGCTACTGAATTTAGACAACAAAGCAGGTCTTAGTCAGGGTAAGTTTGGAGCTTGCATGGGTCATTGCATTTAGAAAAAAAGACCAGTATGATACATGAAATTCGAGCCTCGGAAAAAAATTCACTCAGAGGAGTTGCGGTGGCGGAGCGTGCTGTTCCAATAGTGGCAGTTGTCGGTGCGGGACTGCAAACTCGCATCAACGGCAATGGCAAGGCGCAGGAAAAACACAAGCCGTATGTGATCTTGAATCCCCGTGACCATACCATGGAGGATGCGCTCGGGCGGTACCTCGACATCAAGATTCATCATTACGTCGACGACGAGAAGTACAAGGACATCCTCGTCGTCGGCGCCTATGACCGCGCTTGCGAAATCGCCAACAACGAAAAGGACGGGAAGATTTTCAACTGGCAAAGGCCCAGTGCCGTGTTGGACAACGAAACCCTGGTTGTGAAGTGTCCGCCGGGGTACGACTACGTCAGCCACTACGCCTCGCTCATCGCGACCTATCTGGCTCTGCGCGGCCGGGATCACACCTGCGTTTCGTATATTCCTCCGTCCGAAGCATCCTGCTGGGGCGTTATCGAAGACTCCAGCCTCAAAGACATCGACGTCTCCGAGTTTGTGGTTTACGGGTCGGGTATGCCCCGAATCGCTCAGGAAGACGATTGGCCGGGAGACGGTCCGTTCCGGGCTACGAAGAAGCACGTTGGCGGGCGCGAGATCACGTTCCTGGGCTGCGAGTTTTGCGTCTGGGGCGATATGGCGGGCCGGCTGGTAACCTATCTCGCCGAGGAGAAAGGCGTTAAGCAATTCATCTACATCGGCAAGCTGGGTACATTGAATCCCGAATACGAGCCCAACGCGTTGCTTGCCTCGGGTAATACAAGTTTCGTAGACGGCAAGAAAGTCGTCTGGGACGACGTTTTCGCGGGAGTTGAAGACGAAGTCGTGAAGCGCGGGGTCCACCTGACCTCGCCATCTCCCATGCTGGAGACCAAGAAGTGGCTGAAGGCCCATCGCACTTATGATTTCGTAGACCCCGAAATCGGCCACATGGCGCGGGCCGCCGTCGATGCTTCGATCGAGTATGGCTACATGCACGTGATGTCCAATAACCTGTCCCGGGTCTGCCAGGAGAATCTTTCCAACGAGAGAGATCAGCGTACCACCGACAAGAGGACCATTCTGAAAGACAAGATACGGTCTTTCCTCGAATCAGGACTTTCACGATGAGCGTAGTGCCCGCGCGCAGCACCGACCGGGGCTCTGGTTCCAAGCCTGGAGCGAGATCCAGCGCCGGCTGGAGGCGGCGCCGGATCCTGTACGGGCTCGGATCCCAAGTCACCAAGGGCCAGCTTTAGGGAGAAGGGCTACACACGATGGGAGTCATCGATACCAGAACCTTCGAGGATCGGCCCTTCCGTACATTCGTGTCTGTATTGCGACACCGTGCGGAGAACGAACCGCACCGCGTGGCGTTCGAGTTCATTACAAATTCGACACGAGACGAGAGCGATATCCGCACGTATGCGGAATTGGATCTTAGTGCGCGCGGTCTGGCAGGAAAGCTGCAGCAGCTTGGATTGGCCGGAGAGCGGGCCTTACTGGTCTATGCGCCCGGCCTCGATTACATCTCCGCATTCCTTGGCTGCCTTTACGCTGGTGTGATCGCAGTCCCGGTATACCCTCCTCGCGCGAATCAATCGCTCGACCGGCTGGTTGGTATCGCGAACGATTCGCAGGCCTTGGTGGCACTGACCACGGATCGCATCCGGCGCAACGGGGCACGTGTTTCCGCCGGCCGCATGTCGGAAGTAACTTGGATTTGTACCGACTTACCGGAGAATTCGGCTCCTGGATCATGGCAGGAGTTACAGGTGGACCCACAATCGGTCGCCTTCCTGCAGTACACCTCAGGCTCCACCTCGAGTCCAAAGGGGGTGATGATCAGTCACGCCAACCTGATCCATAACTCCTCGTGGATTCAGCGCAGTTTCCAAACTTCGAGCGAAAGCCGGCTGGTCGGGTGGCTGCCGCCTTATCACGATATGGGTCTGATCGGAGGAATGCTGCAGCCGGTATTTGCGGGGTTCCCCGCGACTCTCCTGGCGCCGGCGGCCTTTCTCCAGCGCCCTTTCCGATGGCTCGAGCTGGTTTCAAGCCGGAAAGCGACGATCAGCGGAGCTCCCAACTCGGCTTTCGATCTTTGCGTTCGCAACGTGAAGCCGGAACAGCGCGACGCCCTGGATTTAAGCGCGTGGAGCGTCGCCTTTTGCGGATCTGAGCCGGTTCGGGCTGAAACGCTGGACCGGTTTGTTTCCTGCTTCAGCCCGTGCGGATTCAGCCGCCAAGCATTCTTCCCCTGTTACGGCCTTGCGGAAGCGACCCTGTTCGCCAGCGGGGGTTTTCGCGGCGCCGGCCCGCAGACCGTTCCTCTCGACCGTGCCGCACTGCTCGAAGGCCGCGTGGTGGAACGGCCGGAGAAGGCGGAGACGGTTTTGGTCGGGTCAGGGGCCGTGCTGCCCAACGAGACGCGGATCGTCGATCCGGTCACCTGTCGCCCCTGCGCTCCCGGAGAGGTAGGGGAGATCTGGCTCTCCGGCGCGAGCATCGCGCGGGGCTATTGGAACCGGCCGCGGGAGACTGCCGACACGTTTCAGGCACGCTTGGCAGGCGAGAGCGGGCATACGTTCCTACGGACGGGCGACATGGGATTTCTGCACGACGGTGAACTCTTCATCGCGGGCAGGCTCAAAGAAGTCATCATCGTGCGCGGGCGCAAATATTTTCCGCCCGACATCGAGGCCAATGTCGCGGAGTGCCACGAGTCTCTGCGCTATGGCACCAGCGCCGCGTTTTCGGTGGAGGAGCAGGGTGAGGAACGCCTGGTCATCGTCCACGAGCTGGCTCGTGCGGCGCGGCATGCCGATTACGCGCTAGTGATGGAGGCGATCCGGGCGGCGATCGCCGATGTGCATGGGATCGAAGTGGCCGACGTTGTTCTCACTGAGTCCCTGGGAATTCCAAAGACGAGTAGCGGCAAGACTCAGCGGCTCGCCTGCCGCGCGGCCTATCTGGCAGGCGAGTTGGCGACAGTGGCGCAGTGGAGGTCGTCCTCGCCCGCGGGTCGGAGGGCCCCAGCCACGTCACCTCCGGGACGAGACAACCGCGCCGGTCGCAACGAGATTCGCGCATGGCTCATCGCACACCTCGCCCAGGTTACACGCCGCGATCCCCAGGAGATCGATCCCTCGCGCCCGTTCGAGAGCTACGGCCTGGATTCGCTCCAGTCCGTGGCTCTTTCGGGCGACCTGGCGGAGTGGCTGGGCCGCGAACTGCCGCCGACACTGGTCTGGGAATACCCCACGATCGACGCGATGGCCGAGGGACTCGCCAGTCCGGAAACCGCGCGGACGCGAGCAACGCCGCTACGGGCCGCCGACGAGCCCATCGCGATAATCGGAATCGGCTGCCGCTTCCCGGGCGCCGACGGCCCGGCGGCATTCTGGCAAGCCCTGCGGAAAGGTGCCGACGCCATCGGTACCCTGCCCGCGGTACGGCGCCAGTGGGGGGAGTGGCCGGAGAACGACCGCGGCGGGTACCTGGAGGACGTGGACCTCTTCGACGCCGCCCACTTCGAGATTGCCCCGAGGGAAGCGGTCTGGATGGATCCGCAGCAGCGCCTGCTGCTGGAGGTTTCGTGGCAGGCCCTGGAACATGCCGGCCAGCCGGTCTCCGGCCTGGCGGGAAAGGCGGCCGGCGTTTTCGTCGGAATCTCGAACGTCGATTACCGCAGGCTCCAACCTCTGGTCGACGCCTACAGCGGAACCGGCAACGCGGCCAGCATTGCGGCCAATCGCATCTCATACGTTCTGGGTTGCCAGGGTCCGAGCCTGGCGGTGGACACCGCATGCTCGTCGTCGCTGGTTGCGGTTCATCTGGCCTGCCGCAGCTTACGGTCCGCGGAGTGCGAGTTGGCCTTGGCCGGAGGCGTCAACCTGATCCTGACGCCGGACCTGACAGTTGCGTTCTCACACTCCAACATGCTGGCCGCCGACGGCCGCTGCAAAACGTTCGATGCGTCCGCCGACGGCTACGTGCGTGGCGAAGGCTGCGGCATGCTGGTGCTCAAGCGTCTCAGCCAGGCACGGCTTGACGGTGACCGCATCCTGGCCGTGATCCGCGGCTCGGCCGTGAATCAGGATGGCCGCAGCAACGGGCTGACCGCGCCCAACGCTTCCGCCCAGGAAGCAGTCATTCGCGCGGCGCTCGCCGATGCGGGTATCGAGCCCGGAGCTGTGTCGTATGTCGAAGCGCACGGGACCGGGACGCCGCTGGGAGATCCGATCGAGATCCGGTCGATGGCGCAGGTGTATTGCCCGGATCGGAAGAAGACGGAGCCGCTGGTGGTCGGCTCGGTGAAGACGAACATCGGGCACCTGGAAGCGGCGGCGGGAGTGGCTGGGCTGATCAAGCTGGTCCTGGCGCTGGAGCACGGCGAAATCCCGCCCCACTTGCATTTTTCGAAGGCGAATCCTCACCTGGGGTTGGAGCGCTTGCCGGTACGGGTTCCGGTGGAGTTGGAGCGTTGGGACCGGCCGCGGGTGGGTGCGGTCACGTCGCTTGGGTTCGGGGGGACCAATGTCCACATCGTCGTAGAAGCTGCGCCGGCGGAGGATGAGCCCGAGCGGGAAAAGAGCGGCCGAGGCGTCGAACTGGTGACGGTTTCCGCCCGGAGCGCGCAGGCGCTGGAGGAACTGGCGGGGCGGTATGCGTCGCACCTGGAGAGCGAAGCAGCGGCGCTCGAGGACATGGCCTATACCACCAACACGCGGCGGACCCACTTCGCCTGGCGGGCTTCAGCGGTGGGGGCGAGCGCGCGGGAGGTGGCCGAGAGGCTGCGGGCCGTGAGAGCAGAGCGTCCGGTAAGCGAGGCGCCGCGGGTGGCGTTTCTGTTCAGCGGACAGGGTTCGCAATACGCCGGCATGGGACGGACGCTTTACCAGAGAGAAGGCGTGTTCCGGGACGTGGTGGACCGCTGCGATGCGGTGCTCAGGGAAGAGAGAGGGGAAGGGATCATCGAGGTACTGTACGGGTCGAAGGGCGATCGAATCGACCGTACCGGGTACACGCAGCCGGTGTTGTACGCAGTGGAATCGGGCCTGGCGGCGTTGTGGATGAGTTGGGGAGTAGAGCCGGCGGCGGTAATGGGGCACAGCGTCGGTGAATACGCAGCGGCGCAGGTTGCGGGGGTATTCAGCCTGGAAGACGGGATGCGGCTGGTGAGCGCGCGCGGCCGGCTGATGGAAAACCTGCGCGAGCCGGGTGGGATGGTCGCGGTGCTGGCAGGCGAGGCGGCAGTGCGGCGGACGGTGGAGCGGAGCCTGGGAAGGGTATCGGTAGCAGCGGTGAACGGGCCCGCGGAAACGGTGCTATCGGGCGAAGAGGGCGCACTGGCACGGGCGATTGCGGAACTGGAAGCGGCCGGACTGCGCTACCGCCGTCTGGTCGTTTCCCACGCGTTCCACTCGGCGCAGATGGAACCGATGCTGGAGGCGTATCGGGAAGTAGCGGATCGCGTGACGTATGCGCCGCCGCGCAAGGTGCTGGTTGGGAATGTAAGCGGACGTGTTGCGGCCGACGAAGTGACTCGTTCCGCGTATTGGGTCAGGCACGTGCGCGAGACGGTGCGGTTCTGGGAAGGGATGAAGAGCCTGGAGCGTGAAGGATGCCGCGCATACGTCGAGGTGGGGCCGCAGGGAAAGCTGCTCGCGCTGGGCAGGCAGTATGTCGAAGAGGAAGGTCGCTGGTGGGTGGCGTCGCTGAGGCGCAGTACCGAGGACTGGCGTCAGATGCTGGAGGGACTCGGGACGTTGTACGGGGCGGGAATGCCGGTGAATTGGGCAGAGGTGGCGGGCAACCGGAAGCGGCTCGTGGCGCTGCCAACCTACGCATTCCAGCGCCAGCGTTTTTGGGTGGATGAAGCGCCGCCCGAGCCGCCCGCGGTTGCTGCTTCCACCCGCGAAGGGATGGTCGATGCCGATTCCGCGTTCGTGGAAGAGCTTCGGGCCGCGCCCGCCGGCGAGCGCATGGAACGCCTGATGTCGCGCATGCAGGCGGAAACCGCGCGCGTCCTGCGGATGGGGCAGGCACCCGATCCACAGCAGGGTTTCTTCGAAATGGGAATGGACTCCCTCACAGCCGCCGAACTGAAGGTGAGGCTGGAACAGGTCTTGCACCGGAAGCTCGCTTCCACCATCGCGTTCGATTACCCGAACATCGCACGGCTGACGCGCTACGTGCTGGACCTGATCGAGGGTGAGCCGAGCGCCGGCCGCCCGGCGGTGGTCTGCGCCCAGCCGGCCGCGGATGAGCCCATCGCCATCATCGGGACCGGCTGCCGTTTCCCCCACGGCGCCGACGATCCGGATGCCTTCTGGCAGAACCTGCGGAACGGAGTCGATGCTATCGGTCCGATTCCCGCAGGACGTTGGGACGCCGGCGCATTTTTCGATCCGGACACCGACTCACCCGGAAAGTCCTACGTGCGCGAAGGAGGATTTCTGGCGGCTCCGATCGACGAATTCGACGCACGCTTCTTCGGAATCGCACCGCGCGAGGCATCCGGTATGGACCCGCAGCAACGCCTGCTGCTCGAAGTCTGTTGGGAGGCGTTGGAGAACGCCGGCGCGGCTACTCCCACTCTGAACGGCAGCCGCACCGGGGTATTCGTCGGCATCAACAGCAACGACTACGCGCGCCGCATGCAGGCCGGCGGCGAGGCAGCGCTGGACGCGTACGTATTCACGGGAAACACATTCAGCGTGGCAGCCGGCAGGATCTCGCACTGGCTGGGTTTGCATGGGCCCAGTCTTGCCGTGGATACGGCATGCTCCTCTTCTCTGGTGTCGGTCCACCTGGCCTGCCGGAGCTTGCAAACCATGGAGTGCGACATGGCGCTTGCCGGCGGCGTCAATCTCATGCTCTCTCCCGACGCCAACGTGGTTCTCTCACGGATGCGCGCGCTCGCCCCGGACGGGCGCTGCAAGACCTTCGACGCTTCGGCTGACGGTTATGCCCGCGGCGAAGGCGCAGGAGTCGTGGTGCTCAAGCGCCTCTCCAACGCCATTGCGGACGGCGACCGCATCCTGGCCGTGATCCGCGCCACGGCCATCAATCACGATGGGTCGAGCAGCGGCCTGACGGTACCGAACGGCCCGGCGCAAGAGATGCTGATCCGGGAGGCGCTTGCCAGCGCTCGAGTCGCTCCCGAAAAGATCGGTTACCTGGAGGCGCACGGCACGGGTACGGCATTGGGCGATCCGATTGAAATTCAGGCCATCGGCAACACGCTATGCGCCGGACGCGATGCCGAAGCGCCCCTGGTGATCGGATCGGTAAAGACCAACATCGGCCATCTGGAGGCGGCGGCGGGCGTGGCCGGCCTGATCAAGACGGCGCTGGTGCTGCACCATGGCGAGGTGCCGCCCCACCTGCATTTCACGACCCCGAGTCCGCGCATCCCTTGGGATGGATTGAACCTCACGATCCCTACGCAGACCGTGCCGTGGACACGTAACGGCTGGCCGCGGATCGCGGGAGTGAGTTCGTTCGGAATGAGCGGCACCAATGCCTTCGCGGTGCTGGAAGAAGCTCCGGCGGAATCCGCGCGGCCGGTTGGCCCGGAGCGTCCGCTGCACATCCTCACGCTCTCGGCGCGCAGCGAGGCGGCGCTCGATCAACTCTCTGGCCGCTACCAGCGGCAACTGGCGGATCGCCCCGATCTGCGCCTTACCGATGTCGCCTTCACCGCCAACGCCGGCCGCTCGCATTTCCCTCACCGCGTGTTTCTGACCGCGGCAAACAGCGCCGAGGCAGCGGAGAAATTGCGCGCCGGAGCACGGCGCGGTGTCGCGCCCAAGTCGCGTCCCAAGGTGGGCTTCCTGTTCACCGGGCAGGGATCGCAATATGCCGGCATGGGACGGAGCCTGTACGAGACACAGCCGGTATT
>DATJYW010000396.1:0-4018 GCA_035499435.1 Candidatus Acidiferrales bacterium
CCTGGTTGTCCCGGGCGTGGACCCATTCGACGCCATGGTGCAGACCGCGGCCAAGCTGAAAGCATCCCGCCTGGTGACGGGAGTCTCCGCGCGGATGGACAGCGAAGAACTGGCGCGGCGGATTGGCCTTGCCTGGGAGAACCTGCCCGAGCCGCGCCACGCCTTCTCGCTCGAAATCATCACGCCGGGGCGCCCGAGCGTTTACGTCAATCTCGGCCCTCACCCTCCGCGCCTGTGGCCGGAGGACCTGGATCGCGCGCACGAGTTGTGGCTGCGGCTTCAACAGGCCTTCGGGTCGCGCCTTCACCACCGCGACGTAGTCGGCGTGGCGCTGCGCCGCCTCGAGCGGGACCTGGAAGGCGAGCGCAGATCCGAAGTCCTCGACGATCTCGACAACGAGCTACGCAAGTAGTCCCGCCGCGCTCACGCCCGATCCCAGACCGTCCGCACCTCAAACCTCCTGAGCTGCGTGTCGAAACCCGCCGCGCTCGCCGTCAATGTCTTCCCATCCTCGGACACCTCGTATGTCCCCTCACCTGCGATCGACCCGTCCTCCCTGCGCGCCGCGCTCTGAAGCTTGTTCGGCACGGGCTGAGTCGTTACCGCCACCAGCCCCGGCAGATCGGGTATCGGCTGCGGATGGCCATCGGGCACGAATCTCTGCGGCCGTTCGGCCACTTTCTGGCCCTGTCCGTTCAATCCTTCGGCTTTCATCAGATAGCACCCTTGCGCGTCCCGCTCGAAGACCATCGTGCCTGCCGATGGCCGGTGGTTGGCGTCGAAGGCCGATTTCTCCACGTTGAGCTTCCATGTTCCCACGAATGGATCCTGCATCTGTCTCTCCTTTGAACCAGACTATCCGCGGCCTGCTGGGCCGGTCCTGAAGATTTTGCTAAGATTCGCTTAATCCCGGTGTCTGCGCGCGCACAATACGATTTCGGCCCGTTCTTTCTCGATGCCTCCGAGCGGACGCTGGCGTGCAACGGGCGGCCCGTGGCGTTACCGCCCAAGGCCTACGATCTCCTGGTCGCGCTGGTGGAGAATGCCGGAAGGCTTCTGAGCAAGCGTGAACTACTGGACCTGGTCTGGCCGGACTCTTTCGTCGAAGAGGGCATTCTCGCGGTCCACGTTTCCAGCCTCCGCAAAGCGCTCGGCGAGGACGCGATCCATACCGTGCCGCGTTCCGGATACCGATTCACGGCCTCTGTAACGAGGCGCGACACGACCTTGCGGCCTCCGCGCCGCATCACGCACCCGGAAGTCTACGAGCTCTTCGGCCAGGGGCGGGCGCACCTGCTCTCGGCATCGCTATTTGACGTACCCAAGGCCATCGAGGCGTTTCGAGCCGCGTTGCAACTCGAGCCGGAATACGCCGAGGCCCACGCCGGGCTGGCACTGGCACATTGCGCACAGGCCGAGCTTCGCCTCATGCCTGCCGCCGAGGCGTACGGCGACGCCCGAGCCGCCGCGCTGCGCGCGCTCGCCATGGACGACGCGTGCGCCGACGCCCAGGCGGCGCTTGGCGCGGTCCTCTTCCTCAGCGATTGGAACTGGAGCGGCGCGCGGCGCAGCCTGGAACGCGCACTCCAGCTCAACCCCAACCACACCGAGGCCTACCTGCTCTACGGGCGCCTGCTGGAGGCGCTCGGCGATCTTCGGGCCGGGCTGGAAAGCAAGCAAAAGGCGCTGGAGCGCGATCCGTTCTCCGCCCAGGTACACGTGCAGATCGCCCTCTCATACTTCTGCCAGCGGCGGTACGACCAGGCGATTTGCTGGGCCAATAAAGCGCTGGAACTCGATCGCCGCCACCTGCTGGCGCGCGAGGTCCTGGCCGGCGCGTTCCTCAAGATGGGCGATACCGATCGCCACATGGCGGAGGTTCTGCGGCACGCCGAGGCCGCGGGAGCACCGCCCGAGGCCCTGGAGCCGCTGAAGCAGGTCTACGCTTCGGGCGGCCGCCGCGCCATCGTGAACCTGGCCATCGACCGTGCCTCTCAACAACAGAGCCCGAACACCGCGATCGTGCTGGCCATCCACCACGCGGAAGCCGGCAACCTGGATGCCGCCTTCCAGCACCTGGAGCGCGCGATGGAGAGTCACGACCCTTCCCTCGTGTACCTTGCGGTCGGGCCGCAATGGGACGACCTCCGCGCGGACCCCCGGTTCGACTCATGCCTGGCGCGCATGGGCCTGCGATGAGCTCGAATCGAGCAGCGCCTGGGGCACTGCTGTTACTGGGAGTTAACCTCGCGATCGTTGCAACGTTGTTCGGCGTCGAGTACTCGGCTTACAACGGGTCGATCGAAGGCACGTTCATCGCGCTGGCCCGCCTGATGAACAAGTATCCGGGCCAGTGGCAATGGTGGCCCTTTTGGAACGGAGGGCTGCCATTCGAGACCACGTACCTGCCGCTCCAGCAATGGGCGGTGGCCGGCTTCAGCCTGGCGACCGGCCTCAACGCCGCCCGCTCGTTCCATGTTGTCACCGCGGCCGTCTACGCCTGCGGGGCTCTCAGCGTGTTCTGGATGGCGCTGGAATTCAGCCGGCGACCGATTGCGAGCCTGATCGCGGCGATGGCGTATACCTGCGTCTCCGTCTCCGCCCTGCTGGTGCCGGCGATCGCCACCGATTCCGGGGGCGCCTGGAATCTCCGCCGTCTCCAGATCCTGGTCTATTACGGAGAAGCTCCTCATACGCTGGCCCTGGCCTTGCTGCCGGTGGCGATGGTCTGCTTCTGGCGCGCCTCGAGCAGCGGGGCGGTGAAGTGGAAGCTTCTGGCGGGCCTCCTGACCGCGGGCGTGTTTCTGAGCAATGCGTTCGGCATCACCATGCTGCCAGCGGCGCTGGTGTGCTGGACGATCGCGCAGGGCAAGCGGGGCAGGAGTGCCGGGCCGGCCGCTGCCGCCATCGTCATCCTGGCGTGCGCATGGGTCTCGCCCTGGCTGAGCCCAGCGATGATTCGCGCCATCCGCGCCAACTCGGCGGTCACGGGCGGCGACTATCGCTACACGGCTGCAAGCTGGATCGCGCTCGCGGCCTTTCTCGTCCTGTTCCTGCTCGCGGCATACCTGACGCGCAACCTGCCGCCATACCTTCGGTTCTTTCTCCTTTTCGCCTACGTGCCCACGGCGCTCGTGGTCGCGTGGACGGCCTGGAACATCGCGATCATCCCCCAGCCGCACCGGTATCAGCTCGAAATGGACCTGGCACTGCCGCCGGCCATCGTGTTCGCGGGCGCCGTGCTGCTGGACCGCGCTGCCCGGAGAGTGCGCGCCGCCGTCACGGCCGGCGTGTTTGCCGTTCTGGCCGCACAGACGGTCTACTCGGTGGTCTACGCCCGCCACCTGATCCGCGCCGCCGACCCGGCGCGCCTTGGCGGGTATAAAGTCGCCCGTTGGCTCGATCAACATCGGCCGGGCCAGCAGGGCTTCATCTCCGGCTCGGCCGGGTTCCTGTACAACATGTTCACGGACAACCCGCAGATCACCGGCGGGCACAATCAGCACACGGTCAACACGTTCCTGCCGATCGTCGATTACACCATTTACAGCGACGCGAACGCGGGGGATCGCGCCGCCGAATACTCCGTCTTCTGGCTGAAGGCGTTCGGCGCGCACTTCATTTCCGTTCCCGGCCCCGCCAGCGACGACTACTACAGGCCGTTCGTCCACCCGCGCAAGTTCGAGGGCGTGCTGCCGCTGGTGTGGCGCGAGGGGGACGACTCGATCTACGAAGTCCCGGCGCGCTCCGCCTCGCTGGCCCACGTGATCCCGCGAGCGGCGTTGGTGGCGCGCCGTCCGATCCACGGCCTGGACACGGCGCCCGCCGAGGCGTTCGTCGCGGCCCTGGACGACCCGCGCTATCCGGCCGCCACCTTCGAGTGGAAGAGCCTCAGCGAGGCTGAGATCCGGACCACGCTCGATCGCGGCCAGGCGATCGCCGTGCAGATGACGTACGAACAAGGCTGGCAGGCATGGGCGAACGGGCGAAAGCAACCCGTCCACGGCGACGGGATCGG
>DATJYW010000397.1:0-14329 GCA_035499435.1 Candidatus Acidiferrales bacterium
ATTCTGCCGTTGTAGCCCCGTTTCTGCAGTTCGACGCGGAGTGTCTCGAACGCTCTCAGCGCGTTGTCCCGATCGTGCCCGATCTCCATGATGCCGGCGTGAACGAAATCGCGCCACAGCCGCCTGTGGTCCGACGCGTCCCGTTCCCGGCTCCCCGCGTCCAGCCAGAGGTATGTCGCCCAAGCCTCGTCCGGCGGGACAGCCGAGAGAGTTTCGGATAGTTCCTCGGCGCTGTTGACGGTGGGATCGTAGGCCGCCAGGATGCGGCTCCTCTCGCGGTCGTCAATCGGTTCGCCGTTTCGCCTCATCTCGTTTGCCGTCCGGATCAGCGCCACCCGGGTTTCGGGATCGCGAGGATAAACCAGCACTCCCAATTCCAGACGGCGAACGAAAGGCCGGGCCCTGTTGCTTTCCACGGCCTTCTGAAAGTGCATCAGCGCTTCCGCTGTCTCGCCGCCCGTCTGCATCATCCAGTTTCCCAGCATCGCGTGCGCGAATACGTTGGACGGATCCATTTGCAGCGCGTGGCGCAAATCCCGCTCCGCCGCCGGGCCGAATTCCCGCTCTGCCAGTTTCTGATTCAGCCAATGTCCCCAGCCGATGTGCGCCAGAATGTCCGCGGCCCGCGGCAACTGCCCGTTGGCTCTTGCCAGCCCGGCATCCAGCACCGGCATGATCTCGTCGATCATGCTCCCGGCCAGCTTCTCCGAACTCCCGCCCTCGGGCGCCACCACGTGAAAGTCCTCGATCCAGCCCATCGCCGCATCCACCTGCCGCTCGATGGCCGTCCGATTTCCGGGATCTGTTCTCAGAAGGTCCCGACAGGTCTTGAATGCCGATTCGTATTCGCCTCTGTCCGCTTGCGTCTTCGCCGTAGCCAACATTTGAGCGATCGCCGCTTGTCGCGCGCGATATTCGCCCAGCGGCCCGATTCCCAGCCCCCACGATGCCGCCGCCAACAAGGCCAGCAGCAGCGCCGAGCCCAGGATCGCCCATAATGCTCGCTTTGACCTGCCGGTCTGGGCGGTCCCGGCTGCCATCGGTTGCAAGTGCAACGACCGGGCCAGTCGCGCGCAGTCATCGCTGAACGTGCCGTCGCGCAGTTCGGCAACCTCGTACTGGGCTAGCACTGAAAGTTGGCCCGGCAACCCGGTAAGCTCGGCCATGGTCGCGCCGCCAACCAGAACTGGAACGATCGTGATCTGGCGCGCCAGCGCGGCCTCGATTTCGCGCCGGACATAATCGACCTGTTCGCTCTGGGCGCGTTCCCGCAGGATCTCCGCCCATCTCGGCCCAATCACGATGAGCGCGATATCGCACTGTGCGATGGTTTCGTCGATCTTTCGCTCAAACAGTTGCCCCGGCGCGATGTCCTCGACATCCATGAAAACCCGCTCCGGTCCGGCAATGCCATTGAGGTGATCGCATAATCGGCCGGCGTACGCCGCCGAGTTCTCCCGCCGGTAGCTGATGAAGATCTTGTTCGTGGCCGCCCCTCGTTGAGATCTTAACGCCGGCGGCAGTCCTCTTGCCGGCCAGGCCTCTACCCCAGGCGCATGACCCCGGTGATCATCCAAACCGGCATGCTCATGATCGCCCGGTAGGCTTGCAGTTTGGCAAGCTCCTTGAGCACGTATCTCCGGTCCCGCGGGCGCGTCCACCACTCGTCCTTGCGGAGGGAACTGGAACCCGCTGGCACCGGGCAGTATCGCACTTCGACCGGCAAGCCTCGCAACACGCGGCCGACGGTGACCGCAACGCGGCGCAGATGTACGTCCGTGCTGATCACGATC
Source organism: Candidatus Acidiferrales bacterium (assembly GCA_035499435.1). Taxonomy (GTDB): domain Bacteria; phylum Acidobacteriota; class Terriglobia; order Bryobacterales; family Bryobacteraceae; genus Solibacter. The sequence continues at coordinate 1,794 of DATJYW010000397.1, forward strand.
ATCGTTCGCACCTCGTCCCGCTCCACGTGTTCCCTCAGCGCCAGCACTTCCCCATAGGTATTCCACCGGCACAGCTTCGGTCTGTCGATGCGCACGCCGGACGGGCTGATCTCGCAGAAGAAGTGGCGCTCCCCGGGCGCGGTCCTGTCGCGCAGTAACCTCAGTTCATCCACCTTCGCGAAATCGATGGCGCCCATTCTGCTGACCTCGAAGCGCCCCACGCTGAGCAGCAGCCGCGAAGCAAGGCCCCTTTGGTAGAGCTCGATTCCGTATTGTTTTCGCTCCATCTTGCCGGCCAACACAAAAATCAGATCGGCCGGCTGGGGCGAATCGTCCAACGTCAAACTTTCATACAGCCTGTACAGCATGGCCGACGCTCCGCGCATGAATCCGCGGGTACGCCGCGACCTCCGACCCCGACTCGATCTGCTGTAGCACCGCTTCTGCCTCCCTGTACAGACGCGCCGTATCGATGCCCTCGCATTCGGGAAGATAGCCGCCCAGCTTGCGCAGCGCCTTGCGAAGCTGCCGCTCGGCTCCGGCGTGATTGCCGCGGCCGTGATGATAGAACCCGACCGCCACGTGGATGAGCGACTGCAAGAAAAGCCGGCGCGGACCGCGCTCGGGCGTCCATACCTCCTCCAGCACTTCGTGGCATTCGAAATACTCGCCGTGGTTGAACAGCCGGATGCCTTCCCGGAAGCCGTCTCGCATGTTCACGCCCGCCATCCACTACGAGGCTAACGCAAGCTCCTGAGATTCTCCAGCGGCGGGATCAGGCTCGTATGGTTATACCTGTCCTTTGGGCAGGCGAATCGTGGCCCCGTGATCCAGCAGCAGGCCCATGGCGGCGCTCGAACCGGGATACTGCGCGGCCAGCATCAGCGCGGTCAGGCCTCAGGCCTTTGTCCTGGCGTTCGGGCTCAGCCCCTTGTCAAGTAGATTCCGTACCTCGTCCGTTGAGCCAAAAAGCAGTACTTCGGCCCAAGGCTCGACGCCCCGCGGTTCGGCTTCTGCAAGCTGCCAGAGGTGCGGGTTTCGTGTTCCCTGGCCGCGCGAAAAGCCATGGCCGGCAGAATCTGGTTGTGGCACGAGTAACAGCTCTGTTTTGCGTACCAGTTCTTCTGACTCTGTTGGATGATGGCGACGGCTCTCGCCGCCGAGTTGCGAATGCGTTCGGGCGCAACATCCGCCGCATGAACCACGCTGATTGATAAAAGGCTGATCACCCAGGGACGCAGCGTTCCGGCCCTCCGCGCCGATTGAGGCAGTATACCCGGAATTCCCCTTACAGATGCGCTTCCACTGTGGATTCCACGGTGGAAGAGGGAGTTACGGCAGCCCGGCGCGCCTCGCAAGTGTTTGAAACCTCGGGTGCGCACGCAGAGGGTCATAGATTGGATCGCGTTAATAAATGTCACCCACCGCAGCACACGGATCCAAAACGGCTCGGAGCGCATCGCCATCCTGCTGAACTTCCTCGATGACATGCGGCGGCCGCTGCTGAAATCACTCCCCGAGCGTCGCGAGCAGCGCCGCCAGCAGAGGATGAATCGTCGGCGCAAACGGGTTGGTCACCGTGACCCCGCGCCACGTAAATCCCTCTTGAAGGTCTTCGGACAGAAGAAGCCGGCATTCGGCTTCCGCCGATGCGGCCAGCACAACCGAGTCCCAGATCGAGAGGCCATGATTAGACGCCAGATCCGTCGCGTTGATCATTACGCTGGCGGATGTCTCAACCGTGGCGTATGCGTCGCGCCAACTCAACACCGCGGCTCGTGCGCGCGCTGGCCGCCGCTTGGCTTTTCGGACGAGCACGCTGAACAGTTCGCCCAAAGTCTGAACCGGAAGTACGATAGCGTCCGGGGGCAGTCCCTGAATCAACGACAGCGCCTTGTCTCGCATGGCCGCTCCGTTCGCGCCCTCGGCGTAGGCCAGGATATTGGTGTCCAAGGCGATCTTCATCGCGCGTCGTCGTACAACTCGTCACGCGTCCATCGGCCGGCATTCACAGGTCGTTCTGTCCGCAGTCGGGCAAACAGGGCGGTGCGCGCCCCCCGGGCGGCGCGCGCGTCCTCACCAACGGGTGTGATTTTGGCCACCGGCTTGCCGTGACTCGTCACGATCACACTGCGGCCCCTCTTCACCGTCCGCAGCAGTTCCGAGAACCGGCGATTGGCGTCCGCGGCCGAAACGGATTGCTCCATGCTGACCTCCCGATAGTAGTGACATTCACTACTATACCTCCACCCTGGCCAGCGCGATTTTTGGGACTACCTGTTCACGCTCAAACCCTGACGGCTCTCAATCCTGGCGGAGCGCCGCCATCGGATCCACCTTGGCCGCCCGCCGCGCCGGCACAAAGCCTGCCGCCAGTGCCACCACCGTCAACATTACAATAGCGGCAACTATGGTGACTGCATCGAACGGCCGCATGCCATAGAGCATGCTTGCGACAAACCGGCACGCCCACCACGCGGCCGGCAGCCCGATCAGGATTCCTGCCGCCACCGGCCGCAATCCGCGCCCCAGCATCATCCTCACCACCGCGACCGGCCGCGCGCCCAGGGCAATCCGGATGCCCACCTCGGCCGTGCGCTGCGCCACTGTATATGCCAGCAGCCCGTACAGCCCCACGGCAGCCAGCGTCAGCGCCAAAATTCCGAAAGATCCCGCCAGTTGCGCCATCAGGATCGGTCCCCGGATCGAGTCCTCCACCTGCTCGCTGAACGGCCGCACCCTCAAAACCGCCCCGGGAAACTGCCGCCCCAGCGACCGCGCGATCTCCCCTGACACCACGCTCTGCGCGCCGCTCCCCTTTACTTCGAACGTGCCGAATCCCATCCGCTCCCCGGCCTGTTGGAAGAATGGAACGTAGACGCACGGGCGAACCCCCTCGCGCAAGGAATAAGGGCGCGAATTGCCCACGATCCCCACGATCTCCATGTTCTTCCACAGTCGCGAATCGGAGGCCGAAACCACCTGCCCCAGTGGATTGCGGCCGCCGGCCATAAAGCGGCGCACGAATTCCTCGTTCACGATCGTGACCGGCGCCGAGCTCACATCGTCCCGCATCGTAAAATCGCGTCCCGTCTTGAACGGCATGCTCAACGAAGCGAAAAATCCGGGTGAAACCCCGAAGAACACCACGTCCTCGTCGGATACCGACTGTCCGTTGACCTGCACGGCTTGCGACCAGTACCCGCCCGAAATCGGAGTGAAATTGGACACGGCCGCGGCGCTCACGCCTCGCAACCCCGACACTGCCTCCAGCCCGTCGCGGAACGCCGCCGCCGCCCGCGCGTTTGCCGCGCTTCCGCTATGGACAATGCGGCGCGCATCGACATCGGCCATCAGCACACCCTGGTAGCGGAATCCCGGATCCACCGTCTGCAGGTTGTGCAGCGTCCGCGTGAACAGCCCGGCGCCGATCAATAGCAGCAGCGATAGCGCAACCTGCGCCGTGACCAGCAGCCACGCGAACCGCCCGCCGGACTGCCCGGAAGAGGATGCCGTCCTCATCGCCAGGCTCGCTCCTCCGGTCGTGGCGCGAAAGGCCGGAGCCAGTCCAAACAGCACTCCGGTGAGAATCGCCGCAGCCATTGCAAATCCCAGCACCGGCAGATTCAGCCCGACGTCGAGCTGAATGTTCTGCGACACCTTCCTCACCAGCAGTTCGCTGCCGAACCGCGCCGCCAGCAAGCCCACCGCCGCGCCTGAGAACGACAGCAGCAGGCTTTCCATCAGCAACTGGCGCATGATGCGCGAGCGGCCGGCTCCGAGCGCGAGCCGGATAGCAAACTCCCGCCGGCGTGCCGCCGATCGCGCCAGCAGCAGATTCGCCACGTTGGTGCACGCGAGCAGAAGCACCAGGCCCGAGATCGCCATCAGCACGTACAGAGGCTTCGAATACTGATTCCGCAGCGGAGTCCAGCCGGTGCCTCCCGCCGCCAGGTCCAGCGTCGAGGCGAGCATCGCCTCCCGGCGCTTCTGAGGAGTCCGCGGCGTAACCGAGACCTCCGCCATGGCCGGCCAAATCGCCTTGAGCCGCGCCCGGGCCTGTTCGAACGAGACCCCGCGGGCCGGCCGTGCCAGGATGCGATTGAATTGATTGCCCGCCTGCAGCAGCCCCTCGCGATCCGGAAACAATTGCGGCAGAGCCTGGAATGCCAGGGTGACATCCGCGTTCTCGCCGACGTTGGCTCCGGCAAAGCCCACCGGCGTGACGCCCACGATGGTTACCGGATGGCCTTCCAATAGAAGCGTGGCCCCGATGGCGCTCGGGCTCCGTTGAAAATGGCGGTCCCAGTATGCGTCGGTGATCACGGCTACCAGGGCCGCGCCCGGGCGGTCGTCGTCCGGCATGAGCAGCCTGCCGGCGGCCGGAATCAACCCGAGCGTCGGGAAGAATCCGCCGCTCACCCAGGCGCCCGAAGTGCGCACCGGCTCCGTCGGCCCTCCGGCCGCGAACGTGGCCCCGCTGAATCCGCCCAGCACCGCGAAAATGTCCTTGCGCTCCGCCAGCGCCTCGATCACCGGATAAGAAAAGCTGTCGCTTTCTTTCCCCGCAACCGTGATCTTCACCTGCACCAGCCCATCCGGATCCGGCACCGGAAGGGGCCGCAGCAGCAAGGCGTAAAGCAGGCTGAAAATCGCCGTGTTCGCGCCGATCCCCAGCGCCAGCGACAGTACCGCCATCGCTGTGAAGCTTCGATTTCCGGCCAGCAGCCGGATCCCGTAGCGGACATCCTGCAGCGTGCTTTCGAGCATCGGCAACCCCTTCTGGTCGCGGTATTCCTGCCGGGTCTGTTCCACGCCGCCGAAATCCAGCAGAGCCTGCCGCCGCGCCTGTTCCGGTGTGAGCCCCCCGCGCACGTGCCACTCGATCGCCAGGTCGAGATGCGCTTGCATCTCCTCGTCCAGCGCGCGGTCGGTGCCGCGCCGGAAAACTGACGCGAACAAGCGGATCGCCAGTGCCCGGAGCCATGTCATCATAACGTTGCCGCTCCTTTAGACGCCCAACATGAGTCCCGGTTAGCCAGCATCGCACAATTCCTGTAGATCTTCAACAGGTGTGGACCGTCGAAGCACCGGCCCGCGATGTCGGAGCCTGATGCGCTGATGGGCGAATCGTCGGCTGCCGATCCGCTCTCTTCCTCGACCCGCGAACCAACAACCTTACCCACTCCCTTCGAGCCGATCGCGCCCTGATGCGGTATTTTGCCCTCCTGACGCCCGGCCTTCGCCGAGTCCCGGACCGCCGGAGCCTCGACGTGTTTCTCCGCATTTTTGGGCGACACGATAAGCTGTAAGTTTGCGCACCAGACGCCGGGTAGAGCCGTATAATTTATAACTTTTGTGGCGGGCGTCAGGCTCCGGGTTCGCCACTCAGGAGCATAAATCGCTGCGGCAACAGGCTGCGAAGAAATCTTAGACGAGGCGAGATGTCAAAGATACAAGGGAGTATACTATGTTGGGTCGTATCTGAACGAGAGGAGGACCAAGTAATGAAAGCTGCTTTAGTTGTAGTTCTCGGTATCCTCGCTGGCGTGACCGCTCATGCTGCATTGGTCACCTACGATTTTGAGGATGTTCCGCTTGGCAGAGTACCTACCTTTACTGACACCAGAAGTGGAGTAGTCGCGAACTTCAGCACCCTCGATCCCAGCGGATTGGATGTGTACCAGAATTCGGGTCTGTTCTTGCTTCCGCCGTTCATGGGGCATGCCGTTAACAATGGCACGGGCTTTCCCATTATCATCCAGTTTTCCGCGTCGTTGGGATCCGCAGCCTTGGACTTTGGCACGGATAATCTTCCCGGAATTAGCCCCTCAGTCACTCTCAAAGCCTATGAAGGCGGCCCGGGTGGTGCGTTAGTAGCCAGCATATCGACTCTCGGTACAGTCGTGGCTGAGTTCCCCCAAGGTACCGCTACTATCTCAGGTCCCGCATTCGATACTCTGGTAGTCTCGGGTACGCAACCCGGTCTGGCGATAGATAACCTGACAGTCTCGACAGTTCCTGAGCCGTCATCGACCCTTCTGGTCTTCAGCGCCGCGGTGGTGCTGATCGCGCGTGCCCGCGGGGTTTTCCTCGCAAGGGGGCGATAAACTACTTTCGCCGCACCATTCCTACGCGATCGGCAACGTAAGCGACGGCTTCGCCGTCTCCCCTGCCTTCACATCCAGAATCATTGAAGTAGCGACCGCGCTCCCCTTCGCCTTGGCATCGACACTCAGCTTGTACTGCCCGGGCGCCGTGTTGGTGCGGGTCCACACCTTGGCGTTGGAGACCGAGTCCGTGAACTTGCCGGCGGCGCCCTCCAGCGCAATATCGAAATGGAACCCGTCCGTCTTGTCCGCGTTCGTGAGCGTCAGCTCGATCGCTCCCGGCTTGGCGGCGATCTCTTTTTCCTTGGCAGCCTGGGCCACCTGCGCCTTGAGCGTGTCCAGCTGCGTCTTGAGTTCCTTCTCCATCTGGGCCATGTTGCTCTGAAACTCGTTGGCCCAGTCCTTGGTCTCCTGCAGAACCATGCCCTGGATTTCCGAGACGAAGTCCTTGGCCCGCTGGATCAGTTTCACCTGTTCCTCGAGTGTGGGTGAAGCCGCCGAAGCCGCCACCATCGCCACCCAATCCATTCGGAACTCGAGCATCAGCTTGGTCATGTTGGTGGCCGTGAGGACGTAGCGCGTCCACCCGCTGGAGTAGCCGAACGCTTTATCCAGGCCGATCAGTGCCGCGGCAATGCCGACGCACAGCGTGGCCACAGAGCCCGAGTCGAAGGTAGGCGGTATCGCGAACGGCCAGATACTCTTCACAACCTGGACGATAACCGGCACGATGCCCGCCGCCGCCGTCAGGATCAACGCCGAGAACTGGATCGCCTGCGAAGGATTGCTTTTCCATGGTTTCTTTCGCCAATACCAGTCAATCGCTTTCTGGCCTTCATCCTCGGCGTTCTTGCGAACCGCGCGCAGCGAGGCCACCACATCGTTGTTGTCCCACATCACGTCCACCGTCTGGTGTGGGCGAATGTTCTTCTGATCTGTGTCCGTCACGGTGGAGAGATTATATACTAAGGCGCTTCTCAAAACCCGCGAAATAACCGCGGTAAAGCGCGCAATCGCGCTCCACTTCAGCCCGATGACGCCCTATTCTGATATACTCCCCTTCAATCATGGCGACCGTGGTCCATGAAGAATCAGCTTGACCATGGGAAAGTCCGCATTAGTCCTGCTGTTCGCCTGTGCCTCGGCTTACTCCGATACCGTCACCACCACCGGCCATTTGAGGGTCAATGGATCTCTCACCGGGCTGTCCGACGGCATCATTACCCTGGAGGCGCGGTTCGACTCCGGGCCGAAGACACTGACTATCCCCTTGAATAAGGTGGACACCATCGAGTTCAATTCCGTCGGCTTTAACCCGGGCGCGCCCCCGAAGGCGTTCGGCATCGGCCCCGGCGTTGGGCCTGCGCCCCGTCCCTCGTCCGCGCCGGCCGCTGAGAAAGACATCGTAGTGCTTCGGGGCAATAATCGCAAAACGTGCAAGCTGGTCGGCATCGATGATACTGCCGTCCACTGCGAAGGGGAGAAAAACGACTACAGCCGCAAGATCGTCTTGCGTGTCCTGGTAGGCGCCGGGCGATGATCGCCAGACTGGGCCTCATCGCCGGCCTCTCCGGTTGTGTATGCCTGGCTGGGGATCTCTGCGGTGTGTCCAAGCGCCCGCCCGGCGCCCCCGCAGTCACGGCTTTCGAAAACATCGCCCAGGCAGTCGGTTTCCGCCAGGACACAATTCTGCTTTTTGAGTCGTCGGATCCGAGGGTGAAAAACAGGGGTGGCGCCGCCTCTGACGAATGCCCCGGTGCCAATGGTACCGAGCGGTGGATCCTCTACGACCCGGAGCTGATCGATTCCAATCTGGCTCTCTACATAGCCCTCGCGCACGAGACTGCGCACCATATCAACCACGACTTGCTGTCCGGCGATGAGCTGAGCAAACTGCAGGAATTGGAAGCGGATCGCTTTGCAGCTATGTCTTTGGCCAAACCGCCGCTGGCCTTCACCAAGGAGGAGCTGCTCCAGGGATTGAACGCCCTGCCGCTTCCCAAAGGCGCGAAAGGCGGCTACCCGTCGCTGGAAGAAAGGCGCGCGCAGATAAGCCAGGGCTACGACGACGCTCCGCGCTTGCCGCGGCGCGTCCTCGAACCGGCGCCCGTCAACAGGACCGCCCCCGGTCCTCCCTCAACGGGCACTCTGCCGGCCGGCTCTAAACGCACCAATCCCAAGGACGAATCCGTCTATCTGTGGATTCCGCCGGCAACCTTCCGCATGGGCTGCTCGCCTGCCGACGGCGAGTGTATCTCGGATGAGGAGCCTGCTCACGACGTCACCATCACCAGGGGGTTCTGGATCGCGCAGACCGAGGTGACACAAGAGGCGTACCAAAAAGTAACCGGGAGCAACCCGAGCCACTTCAGAGGGCCCAGGCTCCCGGTAGAGACCGTTTCGGCGGAGGAGGCCGTCGCCTACTGCGAAGCGGTAGGGGGACGGCTGCCCACGGAGGCGGAGTGGGAGCTTGCGGCGCGCGGCGGGGTCGCTTCGGCTCGCTATGGTCCCATTGAGTCGGTCGGCTGGTACCTTGGAAACGCCGGCGGCAGGACCCATGAAGTCGCGCAGAAACAGGCCAACGCATTCGGGCTGTACGACACGTTGGGCAACGTCATGGAGTGGGTATCGGACTGGTACGTGGACAAACTGCCGGCCGAAAGCGTGGATCCGAAAGGACCCAAGCCCGGTCGGGCCTTTTCGCGGGTGGTGCGCGGAGGGTCGTTCATCGACCCCGCGTGGTCCCAGCGCGTCTCTTTCCGCGCCGGCCCGCCCATTGGCGATTTCCGCGAAGCAGGAATCGGGTTCCGGTGCGCGGGAGATTTCAAGTGATTCTCTCCTTCTCTCTCGGCAAAGGCGACACCCGCATCATCGTACCGGGCCTTTCGCCGCGGACCGGCCGATGAGGTTCTTTTGCCTGGGCATCGCAGCCGGCCTGTCGTGCTGTCTGTGCCCGGCTGGAGATCTTTGCGGCGTATCCAAGCGCGCCCCGGGCACCTCGGCCATCACGGCTTTCGAAAACATCGCAGTGGCCGTCGGTCTCAGGCAGGGCACGATCCTCCTCTTTGCGTCGTCGGATCAGAAGGTGAAAGACCGGAGCGGCGCGGCCTCCGACGAATGCCCCGGCGCCAACGGTACCGAGAGATGGATTCTCTACGACCCGGAGTTGATCAGTTCCAATCTGGCTCTCTACTTCGCGCTCGCGCATGAGATTGCGCACCATATCAACCATGACTTGCTCTCCGGCGATGAACCAGGTAAGCGCCAGGAATTGGAAGCGGATCGATTTGCAGCCATGTCTTTGGCCAAACCGCCGCTCACCTTCACCAGGGAGGAGCTGCTGCAAGGATTGAACGCCCTGCCGCTTCCCAAAGAGGCCAAAGGCGGCTACCCCTCGCTGGAAGAAAGGCGCGTGCAAGTGAGCCAAGGCTACGACGATGCTCCGCGCTCCCCGCGGCGGGTCCTCGAACCTGCGCCCGTCAACAAGACCGGCCCGCCTCCTCCACCAGCGGGCACTCTGCCGGCCGGCGCCAGGCGCACCAATCCCAAGGACGGATTGACCTACGTGTGGATTCCGCCGGCAACTTTCAGAATGGGCTGCTCGCCTGGCGACAGCGATTGCATGCCGGACCAGGACGAGCCTGCTCACGACGTCACCATCACCGGGGGGTTCTGGATCGGGCAGACCGAGGTGACGCAAGAGGCGTACCAAAAAGTGACGGGGAGCAACCCGAGCCACTTCAGGGGGCCCAAGCTTCCGGTAGAGACGGTTTCGTCGGAGGCGGCCGCCGCATACTGCGAGGCGGTGGGGGGACGGCTGCCGACAGAGGCGGAGTGGGAGCTTGCCGCGCGCGGTGGGGTCGCGTCGGCTCGCTATGGTCCCATTGAGTCGGTCGGCTGGTACCTTGGAAACGCCGGCGGCAGGACACATGAGGTCGCGCAGAAACAGGCGAACGCATTCGGGCTGTACGACATGTTAGGCAACGTCCTGGAGTGGGTATCGAACTGGTACGTCGATAAACCTCCGGCCGAAGGCGTAGATCCGCAGGGGCCCGACCGCGGCTCTGCGCGGGCGTTGCGTGGCGGGTCGTGGGTTGACCCCGCTTGGGCCCATCGCGCCTCTTTCCGCGCCGGGGCGCCCCTTGGCTTGAGCGACGAAGGAATCGGCTTCCGGTGCGCGGTGAGATAATAAGGTCCGATCGGAGACCGTATGCCCAGCAATGTTTCACGCCGCCGGTTCGTGCAGTCTACCCTGGCCGCGGGCGCGCTGTCCGCTTCCGCCGCGCCCCGCGCCGAAATCAAAGTCGGACTCTACAGCATCACCTACGGGGGCGTCTGGTATCGCGGCGATGCCCTCACCGTGGAGCAGGTGATCGGCCGTGCCAAAAAGTTCGGCTACCAGGGCGTCGAAATCGACGGCAAGCGCCCCCATGGCAATCCTCTCGACATGTCCCGGGAGCGTTGCCGGCAGATCCGCAAGCTTGCCGCCGACCAGGGCATCGAGATCTACGCCGTCGCCGGCAACGACGATTTCAGCAGCCCCATCCCCGAGCATCGCGAAACTCAGTTGGTCTATCTGCGCGAGCTCATGCGCATGACGTCCGATCTCGGCGCCAGAATCGTCCGCGTCTTTCTCGCCTGGCCCGGCGTCACCCTCGTGCCCGCCGGCGGCGGACGCTATGACATCGCGCAGGCCGTCTGGAAAGCCGAGCACCAGGACTTCTCCGATCAGAAGACCTGGGACTGGTGCCGTCAGACGCTCTCCGAAGCCGCCGCCCTCGCCGGCGATTTTGGCGTGACCCTCGCGCTCCAGAACCATCCGCCCGTCATCAAGGGTTATGCCGACGCGCTCCGCATGGTCCGCGAGGTTGCATCGCCCCGCCTCAAGATCTGCTTCGATGCGCGCCTCGAGCACAGTCTCGACGAGGCCGCCGTCCGCAAGGCCGTGAACGAAGTCGGTTCCCTGCAAACCCTGTGGCATTTTGGCGGCGAATACGACCGCGGTCCCAACGGCATCCAGGTCAAGGGCGACGAAAAAGCCATGGGGGAGGCCCTCGGTCTCTACGACATCGGCTACCAGGGCTATGCCGGATTCGAGCTCTGCCACCCGCTGCCTGTCGTCAACGGCCAGACCGTCGGAATCGATTTCGTCGACAAGAACGCCCAACTCGCCGCCGAGTACATGCGCAGTGTCCTGGCGGAAGCCCGGAAACAAGTAGCATAAGCCCCCACCCCCTTCTTCCGGGTTGGCACTCAGCGTCGGTTCTGAGCGAGGAGCCTCGTCCCCCGACCCCCGACCCCTGACCCCCGACCCCCATCTTCCGGGTTGGCACTCAGCGCCGGTCCAAGCAAGGAGCCTCGTCCCCGGCCCCCGGCCCCTTCTTAAGGCGCCAACGTAAACGCAATCAGCGCCGATGCGTCGTACTGCGATTGCCGCGACCAGCCGTTATTCGCCCTCGCCGCGACATACAGCGATTCCGCGAACGCCGCCATGCCGCCCTTCGCACACGGCCCGAGCAGCCCCGCGACCGTGCCCGTAATCGTCCCCGGGTTGGTCGCCGCGCTCACTTGCCCGCTCGTCGCCCCGGCGATGACCGGAGCCGGCGGAACGTTCAGGCCGCGAATCAGGCCGAAGGAATAGTCGGCAAAGTTGTTCGGATGGCTTGCCGTGAACACCATGTTCACCGTGTCGGTGAGTGCGGAATAGCGCAGGATGCCGCATGCGTCGGCCACGTTGCTCCCCACCTTCGGCGGTGAGAGCACGCCCTTGCAGGGATTGTTGTCCACACGGAACAACACCGGCGCCGTCGTGGCCAGCACGATCGGACTCGTCGCAAACGGAATCGGATTCGGCCTCACGAACTGTACCACCAGGCTGTGCACGGCATTGCTCAGTCCGGTGGAATCCATCAGGCTGCCCAACGGCGGATTCATGAACTGAAATGGAGCGGTCCGGACCGGATAGAATCCCGGCTGGAAATTCACCACCACCGGCGACGTGGTTACCGGAACGAACGTCACGCCGGTCCACTGTTCATCCGTCCAGGAGTCCAGCCGGATCACGCCGTCCACCATGATTCGATAGTGCGTCGCCCCGAGAGCGGTGGCCGCCGGATAGTTGATCATGATCGGAAGCGTTCCGCCGAAGGGCGTATCCTTCACCTGGTAAAAGTAGCCCGGCGGCACCGTCGTATCCGCCAGGCCCTGGTTCGGCCCGGCCGTCTGGATTACCTTGTCGAACGGGATGAAGCCGAAGCCCATGAACAACGGCCCGGACGTAATGAACGGCAGGAAGTCGACGATGGAGAGCGTCGTCTCCCCGTGAACCAGCATCCGCGACGCGCTCATCAGCGCCATCGCCCCGGGCCGCGAGGAAAAGGGGCCGGCCACCAGGCTGGTCGTGTTCGTCGCCAGGTCGACCCGCGT
>DATJYW010000398.1:0-7544 GCA_035499435.1 Candidatus Acidiferrales bacterium
ATCGTCGGCTATTCGCCGATCGGCGGGGCCATTACCGGGCCGCGCACCTCCGCGCAAGACAGCTACCAGGGTCAAGAGGCTTTTTCCTGGATTCACGGTGCTCACTCTGCCCGGTTCGGCGCCGACTACCTGTACACTCGCATCAACATGTTCCAGGCCATCGCGCCCAACGCATTTTACGTATTCGCCACGTTCCCCACCAATTCCCCGATCGCCAACGTTCTGCTGGGTGCGCCCGTAACCTTCTACCAGGGGCTGGGCGATTTCCACCGCGATCTGCGCAATTGGAGCCTCGGCGCCTATGCGCAGGACGAATGGCGCATCTCGCCGCGCCTCACCCTCAATTACGGTATCCGCTACGAACGGGTCAACCCTATCACCGAAGGGCAGAACCGGCTCAACGGATTCGTCCCCGGGGCGCAATCGACGGTTTTCCCCAGCGCGCCGCCGGGTCTGCTGTTCCCAGGAGATCCGGGGATGGGGGCGGGCATCGCCAAGGGAGACAACGCATTCATGCCAAGGATCGGGTTTGCCTGGGATCCCAAGGGCGATGGCCGCTGGGCGATTCGGGCCAGCTACGGCGTCTTCTACGACCAGTTTCAAAACGGCCCCGGTGTGGCTTCGCAAGTACCCGTCAGCTCACTCCCCTGGGCGCAGTTCAACCAGTACAGCGGAGCGGGCATTAATTTTGCGAATCCGTACGCCGGCCATCAGTATCCGCAGCCGAACACATTCGTCCAACCCTCGACGGTCTTCGCCATCGATCCCACGGCCCGCGCGCCGTACGTGCAGGACTGGAATTTCGGCGTCCAGCATTCGTTTCTGAACCGCTATCTGCTGGAGGTACGCTATGTCGGAACCAAAGGCACGCATCTGCCGCGCAACGTCGAAGCCAATCCGGCGGTCTATGGCCCGGGCGCCACGTCGCAGAATGCCGACCAGCGCCGCGTGTACGCGGGATGTCCGGCGTCGGGCGGTCCCTGCACCTACTCCACGATCGCGGAGCTGGGCGATATCACGAACTCGACCTACCAGGCGGGCCAGGCGACGCTATCGCGCCGGTACGCCAACGGACTGCAATTCAGTGTTTCTTACTGGTTCTCCAAGTCGCTCGACTATCACTCGTCGATGAATCTCGCGGGGGCATCTTCGCAGCCCCTGGCAGGCGAAAACGACCTGGCGCAGAACCCCTTCAACCTGGCCGCCGAGCACGGTCCGTCGCTGTTCGATGCCCGGCACCGCGTGGTGATGAGCGCCACCTGGCAGCCGCACGTTCCGCGGGACGCTCCCGCGCCGGTCCGGCACATCCTGGGCGGATGGGAGCTCAACCTGATCGCGACGCACAATTCGGCTACTCCGTTTACCGTCTACGATTCGGCCAACGTCTCGTTGCAGGCCAACAGCCCGCCGATCTCCGGCATCCCCGCGAGCCGCCCGAACCTGATCGGCAATCCGAATAACGGCCCGCAGACGCTCGCCGCATGGCTGAATACGTCCGCGTTCCAGCGTTTGGACCCAGTCAACCAGGCGGGGCAATTCGGTAGCGCCGGACGGAACATCGCGCGCGGTCCGGCGTTCACGGATTTCGACGCCTCCCTCACGCGCATGTTCACCATCCGTGAGAGCGTGCGGCTTCAGTTTCGCGCCGAGTCATTCAACATCGTGAACCACGCGAATTTCGGACTGCCGGTGGCGGACATGAACTCGCCCAACTTCAATCAGGTGCTGACTGCCGGTGCGCCGCGCCTGATCCAGTTCGCGCTCAAGCTCCTTTTTTAAGGGAACCGACATGAAAGAGACTCGCAACGGCCGGTCGCCGATGTTTCTCCCGGAAGTCGAGAACCACAGTGAGCCGAGCCCTTATCTGGACGCGGTCCGCATGATGCAGGCGGCCGGCGCCGAGTATTCCAAGATCTGGCACCTGTTCGCCTTCCGCCCGCGGGCCACGGAACATCTCGCTCGTTTCACGCAGGAGATTCTGCGCGAAGCCGGTCCGCTCACGCCCGGGTTTCGCGAACTGATCGCGGCTTATACATCCGCGCGCAACCACTGTCCGTTTTGACTGAAGTCGCACGCCGCGGTCGCGGCGGTTCTATTGCAGCGGGAGGTGGATGCCACGGGCACAGCGGGATTCAGTGGGGCGGAGTTGGTGGAGGCCGTGCTCCGGGACCTGGAGACGGCTCCTCTGCCGGAAAAGGAGAAGGCGCTATTGCGCTTCGTGGACCGGGTGAACCATCATTCGCCGGAGATCACTGCCGCCGAAATGCAGACGCTCTATGTCTACGGCTGGACGGATGAGGCCATATATTACGCCATCACGATCTGTGCGCTGTTCAATTTCTACAATCGCTGGGTTGATGCGGGCGGCGTGCCTGCGCTTTCCGATGAAGCTCACCGCCAGAACGCGGTGCGGTCGGCAAACGTGGGTTATGTCCGCAAGTAGGGCACGCAGCCTGATTCCGGACGAGAATTCGCGGCAATATCCCGGCTGGAGCGCAGATTTGATTTCCGATAACGGATATTATGTAAACTATTGGAAATGAAATGCCGGGTCGCTGGCGTTGAGCGGCGCATGCTGGTGGCTGTACTCTCTAATCATCCGGCTCGGAGGTAAAGATGGCGGAACGGCCAACACGACAGACGGTCGATCTTTCGCAGTACCCCGATCTCGTCATTATCTATCTGGGGATGCGAGTTAATACGATCACGGGGATCAAGACCCTACTCGGCTTCGGTCCCAAAATCACGCACGCACTAGCGGCAAATCCCGATGGCCTGCTCCTGCATGAAAACCTGCTCTACTCGCTCCGTCATTTGGGGATGCGGCAATACTGGCGCGACTTTCCGTCGCTGGAAACCTGGTCCCGATCAGAGCCCCATCGACAGTGGTGGCAGCGCTTTCTGCGAGATAGCGGCGGCACGGGATTCTGGCATGAGACGTACATGCGGCGAGGGGGCCTGGAGGCGGTGTACGTGGACATGACGAAGCGAGTCGGCCTGGCGAGCTTCGCGCCTGTGATAGCTGCCAAAGGACCGATGTTCTCAGCACGGACAAGAGCCGGTTTGGCCGGTGAAGCGGCCAACCCAAGCCCAGTCACCGAGGAGCAGTTCTACCAATAGGCTGGCACCCTCATCCGCCGAAGAACAGGGAGTCTTTTTCGAGGACATGACGAGCAACGAAGTCACCGGCCACCTGCTCGAGATACGGCGCATTGGAGCAAACCTCCAGACCTATATCTTCGAGCCGGCAAATCACCACGATGGACGATCCCAGACGCTTCGACAGGTCTGTCCTCATCTCCCACTCTGTCGGCTTGCCGACCATAAGGTCTTACCTCCTGGAGGAATCGTAACTCTGTTCTTGAAAACCAAGGGCCTTGGTAGTCCGATTCGTCCCAGTGGTCCGAGTTGGGCGTCGATGAGTCAAGTGTATTTACACCGCTAAACTGCCGCTGCTCCCACTGCCGCGGCGATCGCACCGGCCGACCTCGCAAGTGTCCCCCCGAGGCGCTCCCTCTCCGCCCGAGTCAACAGCGCCGCCCCTTCCACCTGCCGCCGTCCCTCTTCCAGCGCGGCTGCCACCTCTTCCGGCCGCAGCGATCCCGCCAGCGCCGCGGTCAAACGGCACACAGCCGCTTCCGGGTGCTGCATCGGCCCTAATACCTCCAGGGCATTCTGAGACAATCGCACCGCGTTCGCGCGATCTCCAGCTTCCAGATAGGCCCGCGCCAGCAGACTTTCGGCGGCGGCCCGCTCCACCGCGCATTCCGATGTCTCCGCGCGCCACAGTTCGGTCAATTCCAGTCCCGCGGCGATGGCCTCCACCGCCCGGCCTTCAACCAGGCTCAACTCCACACGTTCTGCGGCCAGCCACCGCCGCATGTGCAGCGGCAGATCGCGGCCCTCCGGCAACAGATTCGCGCCCTCCGCGGCTCGCCCCGTCTGGCGCAGGATCGCGCACAGCTTGATCCGGTATCCGGCGGCCGTCGTCGCGGCGCCTCCAGCCTCCAGGCGCTCGATCGCCTCCCGCATGCGGCCGATCGCTTCCTCGGCCAGTCCCGCCCTCCATAGCGCTTCGCCCAATTCGCCGAGCTCGTCCCAGGCGAGGTTGCGCTGAGGCTCCGGCATCTCCGCCGATCGGAGCACGTTGGCCGCGGCCTCTGCCGACGCGATCCCGTCTTCGACCAGGCCGAAGTAGAGTTGCGCTTCGGCCAGCGCTGCCTGCAGGTTCGCGCGCAGCATCAGTCGCTCGCGGCGTGGCGGCAGAATCCGCAGTCCTTCCTCCGCCTCTTCGATTGCGGCTTCGTAGCCGGCAGCGCGCACGTGAACCTGCGCCAGCATCACGCAGGATACGGCGCGGTTGACGGCGTCCGCCGCATTCTTCCTTGGCCGGATGGCGCCAACGGCTGCGGCATACGCGCGGCCCCCTTCGACCACGTGCTGCCGCTTGGTGCATGCCCAGACTAACCCGGACCACGCGTTCGCAGCCAGTGCCGAATTCACCGCGCACTCGGCTTCGAAGGCCAGGCACCGGCGGAATTCAGCTTCAGCCGCCGGCCAATCCTCGGCGGAGAGCAAGGCGTGCCCCAGCGTCTGATGACACACCGCGATGGCCATGGCATTGCCTTCGCCCGCCTCCTTCGCGCGCTCCACCATGCGGCGCTTCAGTTCTACTTCCTTCTGGAAGTCGGCGCGATCGTGGCATGCGGATGCCTCTTCCTGCATCAGCTCGGTTTGCTGATGGAACAGCAACACCCGCCCCGCCGGAGTGTCCAGGATTAAGTGGAACAACATGCTGCCGTCAGAGTATCCGACCGGGATCAGATTGAGCACGCCCAGCAGGATGCCCAGCATGGCGTTGTACGCCGCAATCCACCAGTACGACTGCCACGCCGTGCCCGGCAGCGAGAAGAATATCGCCAGAAACACCGCGCCGTTCAAGAGCGAGGCCGCCGGTCCCGCTCCCACCACGGCGATATGCTTCAGCCGCAGGTTCTGCTGCGATGTGGCCACCGAGCCGGTATATCCGCCGGTATGAAACAACATGCTCCAGTTGAAATGGAAGTGGAATCCGTAACGGTCGTGCCAGAGGGTGAGCGGGCCCATCGAGACCACGCGGACGCGGTAGTACAGCGCCCACGCCATGAGTGCGTGCCCTGCCTCATGCACGGCCACCTGAAGCAGAATGAAGACCGAAAACCATCCCCAGAATTCCAGGCCTCGCGGGCCGGCGCCCCTGATTCCAGCCTTTCTCGCCCACCATGTCAGTAGACCGATCAGGTTGAAGCCGGCGATCATGAAGACGGCGCCGATCACGGGCTGCAGTTTGGATTGCGACTTGGCCGTCCAGTAGTCCTTCGAGCGCCGGGCGGCCGATGCAATCGCGACGGCCGGCGCGGGGCCGGATGCCGTGCCGCGCTGATTCAAAGTGGCCAGGCCGTACAGTCCGAGCACGCCCAGGAAGGTCATGATCGGGAACCAGGGCAGGCTCATGGCGCAGACCGCTGCCCCGCTCCAGCGCGCCCAGCGCATGTGGCGCTTCAGCCCCCATCCGGTCGCCAGGCACAAGAGCGACGCGGGCAGCACGAAAAAGTAAGCCGCCGCCATGGTGAAGGCATGCAGCGCGGAATCCGGGCCGAAGAGCACCTGGCCCCACATGTCTGCCAGCAAAAGGCTGCGCACCGCGAAGTTGTGGCCGAAGAGAAACAGATAACCCATGCCGAGGAATCCCCATCGCAGGAGGATCCGGCGCTCGGGCAGCTGGCTCATTTCCACACTTTGCCATCGGGTTCTTCCGCGACGAAGCTGCCGATGGTTATCGGAAGGATAGGTTCACCGGGTTCGCGGACGACGGGTGGACCGCGCCACCTCATACAAAAAAAACGGCCCGGTCCCCGCTGAATGGGACCGGGCCAATTGGGAAGAAACTGACGTAGTTGGTTAGGAAGAAACTCGTTTAACGGCGCCCTCCGCCATGGCCGCCTCCGCCGCCGGAGTGGCCGCCGCCTCCGCCCGACGGGCGGCTGCCGCCTCCCCCACCGCCGCCGCCTCCACCCGAGGGGCGGCTGCCGCCTCCTCCACCGCCGCCGCCGTAACTGCGCGGCGCGCTGAAGCTGGGCGACGACTGGTGGGGCGCACTGTAGCTGGGCGACGATTGCCGTGGCGCGCTGTAGCTCGGCGCGTTGTAGCTGGGACGCGAATTGTAACCCGGCTGGCTCTGCCGCTCGCGCACTACCGGCGGCGAGATGCGCAGCGACTCGGGCCGGCTGCTGCCGCTGTTATAACTCTGGCCGACATTGGATTGCGGACTCTGCCGGAACTCCGAGCGCGGCGCCGGGCTGGCGTTGGAGGGCGATCCGAAGCGGCTCCATCCACCCTGCGCCGAGGATGACGGCCGGTCGTTGCGCGCCGCCGGGCTCTGGCCGGCTGATCCGCCGCGCTGAGCAATGTTGCCCTGCGCCGAGTTACCCTGCCCCGAAGGCGCTCCAAAGCGGCGGAAGGTGCCTGACGCTTCCCCGCCCCGCGAGACGCTGTTCGGCGTAACTTGCGTTGCGGGCGAATTCCCGCCAGTCCGCCCGAACGCCATCCGCTGTGGCGGATTGGGCGTCTGGTGCGTGAAGAAGTGGGTGTTCGCCGAATTCGTGCGCGGCACCATCGCCGCCTGGCGGTCGCTGAACCGGAGGTTGGCCGACGAAGGCGTCAAGGGCATCATTCCGCGAATCGCACCCGCGGTGCCGATCTGGCTACCGTTCGGCCGGATCATATTATTGAACCGCCCGGCCTGAAAATCGTTCACGCCGACGGCGTTCACGCCGCCCGTAACCCGGGCATTGCGGTACACGTTGGTCACGTTGACATTGGTGATATTGACGTTGGCCTGGTTGAATGGCCGGCCATAGTAGCCGCGGCCCCACCAGGGATGAAACACTTCGTAAGGCGCAAGCGGCACCCAGCCGATGTTGCCGAATCCGAATCCCACCCCGACTCCACTGCCGAATCCGAACCAGCCGACCAGCGCCGGCGACCAGTAGTGGTGTACGCCGATTACGCCGGGATACCAGCACCAGCCATAACCCGGCGGATGGAACCAGCGTCCGTAGTGGTAGGGCGCCCAGCCCCAGGGATCGTAGCTGACCCAGGTCCATCCATACCAATCGCCCCACACCCAGCGGCCGGCGGAATATGGAGACCAATCGGGAGCCACCGTGGGCTGCCACACGTTGCCGTAGTCCGGCACGTTCACCCAGTTGCCGTAGTTGTCCAGGTCTTCGGCGCCGTATACGCCGTTCGGCACGTAGCGGTTGCTGTTGGCTTGAAGGATGTTGTGGTCGCGGCTGTCGCACCAGCGGTCCCAATCGTCCACGGGGCCCGCGGCCACAATCTGAAACTCCGGATCGGAGGCCGAGCCGCGCGCCATCATGGTCTGCCCCGAGCGCACCCACTGCGAACCTTTCGGGGTGAAGACTTCCACGTCGCCGCCGCGCGCGGTGACTTCGGTTTCGCCGGCATCATTTACCAATACCCGGTAGCTTCCCTGCCGCGAA
>DATJYW010000399.1:0-30106 GCA_035499435.1 Candidatus Acidiferrales bacterium
GTCGCCTCCAACCGCGCCGACGCCGAAAAGCGCGCCGCCGACCTCCGCCAGGCCGAGGCCGATCTCGCCAAAGCTGAAATCGAGCTCCAGAAAGGACCGATCCTCAGCGAAATCGACCGCCTCAAAAACGAAATCCGCGCCGAAACCGCCAAAGTCCACGTCGAGAGCCTCAAAAAGTCCAACACCTCCCACGATCGCAGCGATGCCGCCGCCCTTCGCATCCTCGAGCTCCAGCGCGATCGCCAGAAGGTCATGCTCGAGCGCACACGGAACAACATGGCCAAGCTCGAAGTCCACACCAAAATCGCCGGCATGGTCGCTCACGCCAATCTCTGGCGCAACAACTCCATGGGCCACCCGCAGGAAGGCGACCAGTTCTATCGCGGGCAGGCCCTCCTCAGTGTCTTCGACCCCAACGAGATGCGCGTGCGCTGCGCCGTCGGCGAACCGGATGGCGCCGCCCTCGTCCCAGGCGTGAAAGCCACCGTCTACTTCGATGCATACCCCGAGCTCAAGCTCCCTGCACATTTCGAGTTCGCCAGCCCCGTTGCTTCTTCCGCCCTCGGCAGCCCCATCAAGACCTTCACCGCCGTCTTCATACTCGACAAACCCGATTCCCACCTGATGCCCGATCTCTCGGCAGCCGTCGTGCTACAGCCTCCCGCACCATCCGATCTGCCTCCCGGACCTTCCACCTCCACCGCCCTCAAACCGCAAGGAACCGCCCAATGAGCGCCCGCATGCGTAAGGTCCGCGCTTGGGCCGTCTTCCTCTTCGTCCTGCTGATCCTCGGCGGAGCCTCGGCCGGCGCCTATCGTTACCGCCAGACCCACGCCGCCCCCATCCTCCCCTCCGCGCCCGCCCGCGAGGGCGACTTCCTCGTCCTCATCCGTTGCCGCGGCGAGCTCAAGGCCGGCCGCTCCGTTCAGGTCTATACGCCGATGGTGCCCAACCTCCGCATCGCTTGGCTCGCCCCGCCGGGCGAATTTGTCAAACAGGGCGACGTCATCGTCAAGTTTGATTCCTCCAGCGCCACGGAGCAGCTCATGCAGAAGGAGGCCCAGCTCCGCCAGGCTCAGGCTACCCTCGATCAGGCCGTCGCCCAGGCCAGGATCACCGCCGAGCAGGATAAGACCGACCTCGCCGACGCCCAGTTCACCGTCGAGCGTGCCCGCCTGGAAGCTTCCAAGCAGGAAATCGTCAGCCGCATCCAGGGCGAGGAAAGCAAGATCGATTACGGTGTCGCCCAGCAAAAGCTCAAAGTTCAGGAAGCCACCGTCGCCCTTCACGCCGCCAGCGACAAATCCAAAATCGCCTCGCTCACCCGCCAGCGCGACCAGGCCCAGTCCGACGTCGACATCACCAAGTCCCGCATCGCCCAGATGCAGCTCAGCGCCCCGATCTCCGGCTTCCTCACCTTCGAATCCAATTACTCCCAAGGCTGGATGAACGCCAAGCCTTTCAAGGTCGGCGACAACGTCTTCTCCGGCATGGTCCTCGCCGAAATGCCCGACCTCTCCACCCTCCAGTTCGATGCCAAGGTCGAAGAGATCGATCGCGGCCGCATCACCGTCGGCCAGGACGTCCACATCCGCATCGATTCGCTTCCCGAGCTCACCGTCAACGCCAAACTCGATCAGGTCTCCCTCCTAGCCGAGGTCAGCAACGAATTTCCGCCCGTGCGCAGCTTCCGCGCCTACGCCCACATTGCTAGGCCCGATCCGCGCTTCCGCCCCGGCATGAACGGCGGCCTGGACATCGTGATCAACCGCATTCCGAAAGCCATCAGCATCCCCGCCAAAGCCCTCTTCACGCGTGCCGGCAAACCCATCGTCTATCTCGCCTCCAACGGTGACTACCGTCCCACCGAAGTCGAAGTCCTCGCCCGCAACCCCGACGAAATCGCCATCAAAGGCATCCCTCCCGGCTCCGCAGTCACCTTAGTCGACCCCGAAAAGAAGGAGTCGAAAAAATGACCTCCGCGTCTCCGCGCCTCCGCTTCAAAAAACTCGCCCGCCCCATTCTCGTTCTCTCTCTCGTCCTCTCCGTTCTCTCCCCCGCGGTCTGGCTCACCCTCCGCATCATCCGGGCCGCCGCCTCTCCCTCCACCCTCGAGCTCCCCACCACCCGCGTCAAGCGCGGCAAGGTCATCCTCACCGTCGCCGCCCGCGGCGAGCTCCAGGGCGGCAACTCCGAGATGCTCACCGCCCCCATGACCGGCGGCGGCGACATGGCCATCACCTACCTCCGCGAGCCCGGCGAGCTCGTCAACTCCGGCGACGTCGTCGTCCAGTTCGATACCACCGAGCAGGATTACCGCCTCAAGGAAGCCGAAGCCGATTTCGCCGAAGCCCAGCAGCAGGTCATCAAGGCGGAAGCCGATTCCGAGGCCACCGCCGAAGAGTCCCGCTACGCCATGCTCTCCGCCCAGGCCGACGTCAAGCAGGCCGAAATCGAAGTCCGCCGCAACCCCATCGTCGCCGAAATCACCGCGCGCCAGAACGTCCTCGCCCTAGAGGCCGCCAAAAATCGCGAGCGCCAGTCCACCCAGGATTTCACCAACAAGCAGACCACTTCCGCCGCCGGCATCGCCATCCAGAAAGCCGCCGAGAACAAAGCCCGCGTCATGGCCGACATCGCCAAAAAGAACATCGACAACATGACCCTCAAAGCCAAGACCGAGGGCTACGTCAACATCCAGCAGAACACTCGCCAGAACATGATGTACTGGGGCATGCAGCTCCCCCCGTTCCAACTCGGCGACACCACCAACGCCGGCATGGCCATCGCCCAGATCCCCGATCTCAAATCCTGGGAAGTCAGCGCCCAGGTCGGCGAGCTCGACCGCGGACACCTCGCCGAAGGCCAGCACGTCTCCATCCGCGTCGTCGCTCTCGCCGGAAAGGAATTCCCCGGCAAAGTCAAATTCATCGGCGGCACTACCGGCATGCCCTGGGACCGCCACTTCGAAGCCCGCATCGCCCTCGATCAGCCGGCTCCCGAGCTCCGCCCCGGCATGACCTCCAACATGGTGATCACCGTCGATACGCTCGATAACGTCCTCTGGATCCCCTCCCAGGCCCTCTTCGAAAGCGACGGCCGCACCTTCGTCTACTCCCGCGGCCAGACAGGCTTCGCTCCGCACGACGTCTCCCTCGTCCAGCGCTCCGAAAGCCAGGCCGTCGTCACCGGCATCAACGAAGGCGAGCTCGTGGCCCTCTCCACCCCCGATCAGCAGACCCGCTCCGCCGGCTCCATCCAGCAGGATGGCGCCATGAAGGCCCTCCAGAAATGATCCTCCTCTCCGACATCGGTCAGGCCGCCGCCAACCTGCGCGCGCAGAAGACGCGCACCCTGCTCACCGCCCTCGGCATCGTCTTTGGCGTCGGCTCGGTCATCGGCATGCTCGCCATCGGCAGCGGCGCCCGCGAAGAGTCCCTCCGCTTCATCGAACAGCTCGGCGTGCGCAACGTGCTCGTCGAATCGCGCCCTGCCACCAGCCAGGAGGAGTACCAGCAGCGCCGCCGTTCCTCTCCCGGTCTTTCCGCCCGCGACGTCCGCATCCTCCGCGCCAACATCGAGCCGCTCGAAGTCCTCTCCGCGCGCAAATCCATGCACCCCGCCCGCGTCCTGCCCAAACCCTCCCGCGACATGCCCGAGCTCTACGGCGTCGAGCCGTCCTACAGCACCATTCACAGCCTCCACCTCGCCGAAGGCCGCTTCTTCGACGAATCCGACAATGCCGCCAGTTCCACCGTCTGTGTCCTCGGCGAGAGCGCCAAGGTCAACTTGCTCGGCTATGGGCCGGCGGTCGGCAAATTCGTCAAGGCCAACGACACTTGGCTCGAAGTGGTCGGCGTCCTCGCTGAGCAGGTGATGGCCGGCGCCCAGAACTCCGGCAACGCCATGCTCGACGTCAATAACATCGTCTACATTCCGCTCAATACCCTCCAATATCGCTATTGGGATCAGGGCAGCAACATGAAAGACGAACTCGACGGCGTCGACGTCCGCCTCCGCGCCGAAGCCGATTCCATCGAAGTGGCCAAGGTAGTCACCGCCGTCCTCAACTCCACTCATCACGGCGTCCAGGACTTCACCGTCACCATCCCCGCCGCCCTCCTCGCCCAGCAGAAGCGCACCCAGACCATCTTTACTTATGTCATGGTCGCCATCGCCGCCATCTCGCTCCTCGTCGGCGGCATCGGCATCATGAACATCGTGCTCGCCACCGTCATGGAGCGCACCCGCGAAATCGGCATCCGCCGCTCCATCGGCGCCCGCCGCTTCGATATCGTCCGCCAGTTTCTCACCGAAAGCGTGCTGATCTCCGTCGGCGGCGGACTCCTCGGCATCGCCTTCGGTTTCTTCCTCGCCTGGCTGATCGCCCGCACCGCCGAGTGGAAGACCATCGTCACCTCTTCCAGTGTCGTGATCGCCTTCGGCGTCTCCGTCGCAGTCGGCATCATTTTCGGCATCTACCCCGCCGTAAAAGCCAGCCGCATTAACCCCATCGACGCCCTCCGTTACGAATAGTGTCCGATTTCGTACCCGGCACACCAACCCGGTAGCATCCTCACAACGGCAAATCGCCTGTACAGATCCACAACGTGCGAATCCGAGCCACGCTCTGCCTCTTGATTTGCCTCTGCGCGAATCTGTTAGACGCTCGGGTGCGGCACCGCCGCCGTCCCCAGGTATGGGTCATGACCGCGACGGCATTCGCCCGCGCCCGGCAGCCTACCGCGTCCGGGACTAAAGCGCGCTTGGGTACCGTCGCCGCCGATCCCGCGCTGCTGCCGCTCGGCTCACGGATCCGCCTGGCCGGAGCCGAATCCTATGACGGCGAATATCTCGTTACCGACACCGGCGCCGACGTGAAAGGACGGCACATCGATGTGTACCTTCCCTCGCAAGTCGAAGCCAAGCGATTCGGAACCAAGACCGTGCGCGTCGTAATCCTCGAACGGGGCGCCGGCAAACAGGACGCACGAGCCAAAGATACCGTCGCACCCGCACCGGGCCCTGACGGCGGCCGGGGTCGCCTGCCCGATCGGTGATCGCCTTCACCCTCGCGGCGTCCCCGCGCGCCGGACGGCATCATTCGTGCGTGTTCTCAGGTGTGATGGGGAGATGGTGGATAGGAATTACACTCGGCGCAATCCTCGCTGCCCCGGGGCAGGCGGGAAAGCGTGCCGCTGCTTCCAATCGTCAGGAGCCTCCGCCGCTGGCCGTCGATGCAGCCGGCATTAACAGGCCCGATCAGTCGCAGATCCAGATGGGCGACAGGGGCTCCGCGGTCGTGCGCGCGCAGATTCTCCTTGACAGGGCGCATTTTTCCTGCGGCGAGATTGACGGGAACTTCGGAACCAGCCTGCAAACCACCGTGCGTGCATTTCAGCAGGATCGCAATCTGCCGGTGACCGGCGCGGTCGACCCCGCCACCTGGGCTGCGCTGAACAGCGACCAGGCCCCGGCGCTGGTAACCACTGCCATCGCTCCCGACGATCTCAAAGGCCCGTTCGTCCCGATTCCCGCGAACATCATGAAGCAGGCGCAGCTTCCGGCGCTCGGTTATACGTCACCGCTGGAAGAACTCGCGGAGCGTTTCCACGCCAGCCCCGAACTCATGCGCGCGCTCAATCCGGGCGCCGGCTTCGACAACGTGGGTCAACCCTTGATGGTGCCCAATGCGCTCACCATGCCTCCGGGACAAGCGGCCTGCATCATCGTCTCCAAAGGAGAGAGCTCCGTGCGCGCGTACGACGCTTCGGGTAAGCTGCTCGCCTTCTATGTGGCGACCACCGGCAGTCAACACGATCCGCTCCCGATCGGAGAATGGAAGATCAACGGCGTCGCGAAGAACCCGAAGTTCCACTACAATGCCAGTCTCTTCTGGGACGCCAAAGACAAAGATTCCCGCGCGACCATTCAACCCGGGCCGAATAATCCGGTGGGCGTGGTCTGGATCGACCTCTCGAAAGAGCATTACGGCATCCACGGCACACCGGACCCCGGCAAAATCGGTCACGCCTTCTCGCATGGCTGCATCCGCCTGACCAACTGGGACGCCGCCGAGCTGGCTTCCATGGTGCAGCCTGGCACACCTGCGACTCTTAAGGAGTAGAACATGAGAATCCGGTTGTTTGCCTCGTTCGCATTCGGTTTCGCCGCCGGAATGGCCTGTCTGACCGCGCTCCTGTGGACTGCCGGAGCATTACACCATCCGATCGCCGCGGCGCAGCAGCCGGTCCTGGCCGCTCCTCCCGCGGCCGCCGCCGCACTGGTACAGCCATTACCTCCCGCGAACACCGTCGTACCGGCGCCGCCCACCACGCTGCCGGGCGCGCCGAAGCTCGCCATGCCGATTGCGGACATCGATCCCGCGAAGCTCACCGACACGTTCGCGCAAACTCGCGACGGCCACCCCCACGAAGCCCTCGATATCCCGGCGCCCCGCGGCACGCCCGTCCTGGCGGCAGATGAAGGCAACGTGGTGAAGCTCTTCACGAGTAAGCAGGGCGGGCTGACGGTTTATCAGTTCAACGACGCGGGCGACCTCTGCTATTACTACGCGCATCTCGATCACTACGCCCCAAGCCTCAAAGAAGGCACTCTCCTCCGCCGCGGGGACGTGCTCGGCTATGTCGGCTCGACAGGCGACGCATCGCCCGACGCGCCGCACCTGCACTTCGCCGTCTTCCGCCTCGGCCCCGAACGCGAGTGGTGGAAAGGGACTGCTATCGACCCGCTGCCCCTTCTGCGCGGAAGCGGCACGCACTAGCGGCCATTCAAATGCACATCGCAAACTCGGAGAGGAGTATTCTGTATGGCACGCCGCAAATCGACTCTCGCCGGACCTGTCGCGCCGGTCCCCAAGCAACCGCCGCCGGAGACTGGCCCGGACTCGGCCGGACAGTCGGGGGACTTGCAGGGTTTGTCTGGCAACGAGGAGTCGGATAACGAAAGTGTTCGCGAGTTGACGGCCGAGGGCCAGTCTTTCGAAGCCTCCGTGGTTGATGCGGTCGAAAGCGTTCCGCCGCCGGACTCCGGCCCGCTCCGCCCTCGCCGCAGACCCGAGGATGATCTTCCACCCGAGTATTCCGACGCTCCCCCGGACGAACCGAAAGAGTGAAATCTCTAACCGGGCCGCAATCGTAAGGGAGCGCATGCCACGGAGCGTGGCAACTGAAACCGCCGCGACCGCACGGGAGTGTGTCCTTCGCCTCGTGCACGACTTTTTGCAGAGAGGCCGAAATCCGGCCAATTCGCTTCACATGATTTCGGCGCGCGCCGAATCGTGTTGCGGCGTTTTCCGTTCGTCATTGTATTCCGCGAAGTTCAAGCCGGCGTGGAGATCATTGCCATCACTCCCGCGCCACCACCGACAGTGCCGTCCGCGCCTTCGCCTCATCTCCCTGCTCGAGCGCATCGAAAAGCCCGACCCACGCCTGCGACTTACCCGCAAAGGCAGCATGCCGGCTCACGAAGTATTTCGTCCCTCCGAAGTCCCAGTTGCCTTTCTCGAGCCCGGTCATCGACTCGCGCAATTGAGCGGCAGCCGCGCGAGCCCCGTCCTTCTTCCCGCCGGCGGCTAGGCACGCAAAGCGAAGCGCAATCAGGATCGTGCGCATATTCTTGTCGGAAGTCTTGCCCTCGAGGACCTCCGCCCTGCTGGCGCAAGCCTCGAACCGCGCCGTCGTCAGGTGCTTTTCCAAAAGTCCAGTTAGCCGTCGCCATGTTCAACTCGCCTGGCGTTCAGCTCGAAAGCACGGTCGAAGCGGAACAGGTGCTCGTGATAGATACTTTCCGCCAGTTCCAGATCCTTCATGGATTCCGGGTGTACGGTCAGCACGTTCTCTTCAGCCGCGGCCGCTTCCGCCCATCTCTCCTGCGCCGCGAACACCTGTGCCATGGTGCTCTGAACCCCCGCCCAATCGTCCGGGAAGGAATCCTTGGTGAAGACCTTGAGCGCGTCCTCGCAGGCTGTGTTGGCGGCCCGCAAGGTCTTCTCCGCCTGCTCGATACGATCGAGCTCCACCGATTCACCATCGGCCGACTCCTCGAACAGTACCGAGGCCTCCGCAAAGCGCTGTGCCTGGAACTCCGCCAGCGCACGTTGCCGGACACTCGCCGTGTCTCGGTTGCGGCGCACTTCATCTCCCCAGCGTTTCACCTCCCGCTCCACATCCTCCAGGCTGAAGCCGTAGTTGGTCGCCCACCGTTGAAGAAACTGATCGAGCTTCGGTGGTTCCGGCTCGGAACGCCGTCCCGAAACTGCGCGCTCGGCCGACACTGGAGGCTTTGCCGCCAGCGCGAGGAGAGCTTCGATCGCGGCGGGCTCCAGAAAGAGCTTGGAACCCGATCGTACAAGCGCGCATCTAGGTATACTCCTCAGGGTCCTTACTTGATTTCCCCTCGAAGTGTACTTTATTTTGCGTTTATTTAGCTTCACTTATCCGAAATTGCGCCTGAGTTCCGGATACCCCTATGTTAGCCTCGCAGCCAGGAGAGCCTCTGTGCAGAACCCTTCCCGTCGACCTGGCGCCCGCGCCTCTGTGCACCACCCTCGTGTTCGGAATCTCGCCCGCCCCCGCCGGACGCCGGCAGTGCCGGGTGCCGAACGAACCCAATTTCCCCCTGCATTTTCAATAAACCCAGGAAAAAACGAACCTGGCGAACCCAGGCTTCCGCGCCGCGCCGCCGCCTTACTTCGTCTTCCCTTCGCCCCTCGTCAGCTCGATGCTCCCCTTGAAATACGCCCCATCGTCGATGCTGATCCCCACGCTCTTCACATCCCCCACCAGGCTCCCGTGCTCCCGGATCGAGATCTTCTGCGTGACCTCCACATTCCCCTGCACCTCGCCGTGGATCACCACGTCCCGGGCCTTGATGTTCGCCCGCACCTTGCCCTTTGGTCCGACCGTCACCAGGTTTTCCGACTCCATCTGCCCCTCCACCTCTCCATCCACCACCAGGTCCTCCTTCGTGCGGATCTCGCCGTTGATCCGCATCAAAGGCCCGATTACCGTTCGCTGGTCTGCCAAAGTCTCATCTCCCCTCACAAGAATGCCCGAACCTGGGAATCTGCCGCCGTCCTGAAAAATACCTTTTCGATAACCCGCCTACCGGCAGCCGAATTCTTGCTCCGCTGTCCTTCTTACTTCCTCCGCCAGGTCGGCCCGTCCGCTCGCCATTCGGAGCCGCACCGCCTCCGCCGATCCTGCGCAAAGATGCCGATGCACCGTTTCGCAGCCGGGGTTCAGTCCCCCGGCCGGTGTCGTCGCGCAGCCTCTCTTATCCAGCCCGCCTCGCAACAGTTCCACCAGGTCCTGTCGCAATCCGTTATCCCTGGTCATCAGCACCCCGGCGACCAATGCGTTCGCACCCTCCTCTTCCCGCCCCGCGCTCAGCAGGATTCCCGCCACCACGCGGTGCGCGTCCACGTTCTCCGGATCGATACCGCGAGCCTTCATGGCAGCATCCAGTGCAAGCTGCGGCTGGTTCATTCGCAGATACAACCTGGCGATCTGCGCCTCCACATCGGCCTGATTCCCATTGCCCTTCGCCATGCCCGCGCAGCGCTCGAACAGCCCCAGTGCCCGCCGGTAAGAGTCCGCGCCGCCCTTCAAAACGTAATAGCCGCCCGCCCGCCGGTACATATCGGCGTTGTTCTTCTCGGCCGGAAGCCCATCGAGAATCGCGAGGCTCTTCTCCGCCTCGCGGATCACGTCATCTATGTTCCCGTGACTCGGATCCGACTCCACGAGCGCATTCGCCCGCATCTTGTGCGCCTTGAAACTCATGGGCGAGGTCTCGATCGTGGCCGCCGACAGCGTGAGATCGTCGTGCCAGTCGAAGTTCCGCGCGAAGGTCCTCATGCCGCAAGCGCAGATCAGGATCCCCAGCACCACCGGCGCCGCCCGCCCTGCCACCTTGAACAGAACCCACACCACTCCCGCCGCGAACGCAATCGACGGCAGATACAGAAACCGTTCCGCCATGATCGTCCCGATCGGAAAAATCAGATTCGATGTCGGCAGAAAAACCAGCAGTGCCGCCACTGTGGGGCAGGTTCCCGGCCTGCCCCGGAACCAAAAAAAAACCCCAACCGTCGCCCCCATCGCCGCAGCCACCGCCCAGGCAACCCAATCCCGCGAGTCGCTCAACGGAATCTGCGCATACGAGTAGTCGCACGAGAGCCGCGCCGGCCAGACCAGCAGTCCGGCGTACCGTGCCATCACGTGCAGCGCCGTCAGCCGTCCCCCCAGCCAACCCGCCCCCACGATCGGATTGTCGGTGAACGGAAACTCCGTCGGCCCCGACCGTGCCAGCACCGCCCACCTCTGCCACAGCATCGCCGCGATCGGCACCCCCACCGCCAGTGTGGAGCGGACCATCGCCTTGTGTCGTTCGCCCGCGTCTGGCCGTCCGCTCAATCCCCACTCATACAGCCAGATCACCCCAATAATTGCCACCGCGCTTTCCTTCGAAAACACCCCGACGGCCGTTGCACACAGCAGCCCGGCGACCCACACCGCTCCGCCGCTCTCTCGCCCCCTCAAGTGCAGCCAAAGCCCGCCCAACAGCGCCATCCCCGCCAGCAAGTCCGCCCGCCCCACGATGTTAGTCACCGACTCCGTCAGCGCCGGATGCACCGCCCAGAGCCCGGCCATCAGCACCGACTGCAACTGCCCGGCCCCGAACCGCCGCGCCAGTGCCCACACCAGCATCGCATTCCCCGCGTGCAGCAGCAGGTTGATCCAGTGGTACCCCGCCGCATGGTTGGCATTCCCCAGCACCGCGTAATTGAACAAGTAACTCAGCGTGGTGACGGGCCGGTACAACCCGCTCTCACCCACCGGCCACCAATAGGTATGTTGCAGGATTCGATCTATGTTATCGGTTGTAACCGCGCGAATTCTGGTGTCTTCCAGAATCAGCCCTTTATTGTCCAGTGCAAGCCCTGCGCTGAAAGAATTCGAATATACCAGCAGGACAAGTACCGGCAACGCACCACACGCCAAGAGCGTCGGGCGGTCAACAACCCTCCCCTTTATTGGGCGATGTGCGTTGACGCTCTTCCGGCCTCTTTGGCTGGAAATCCCTTGCGTCGGCTGAGTAGGCGTGCCTATAATCCTACCATTGCTTCTACTGGGTTGACGGAAACTCGGGAGGCGCGTGAACGGCACCGGCGGCGGCCGCAACGTCCAATTCGGCGCCCGCCTCGAGTTTTGACACACTGGTTATGCGAAGTGCGGGGCTCCTACTCTTCCGCAACACCGGCGCCGGTCTCGAAGTCCTCCTCGTCCATCCCGGTGGTCCCTTCTGGGCAAAGAAAGACGAGGGTGCCTGGTCGATCCCCAAAGGCGAAATCGCCGAAGGCGAAGACCCCTTCGATGCTGCCAAACGCGAGTTTGCTGAAGAGATCGGCAGCGAGTCGTCCGGCGAGTTCCTTCCACTCGCCCCTGTACGCCAGGCGGGCGGCAAACTCGTTCACGCCTGGGCCCTTGCTTCCGATTTGGACGTCTCCACGATCAGAAGCAACCTGTTCTCGATGGAATGGCCGCCGCGCTCCGGAAAGCAGCAACAGTTTCCCGAAATCGACCGTGCTGCCTGGTTCACCCTGGATATCGCTCGACTGAAGATCCTGAAAGGTCAGTTGCCCCTCCTGGACGATCTCCTACAACGCGTTGGCCGCGTCGAGGAAGCTCCGTAAGTCGCTTTCTGCGATATCTGGCAGCCCCGGCGCCACGTTGAATAGCCGCCCGGCACGCATCCACCGTTCGAACTCGTCCACTAGGCTGAACAGGTGATCGAAGCTGTCCACGATAAAGAGAATCGGCTGGTAGTGGTCGATCTCCGCAACCTGGTTGATCACCCACTCCAATTGCAGCGGATACCGCTGGGTCTCCTCGCTCTCGATGGCGTGCTCCAACTCGCCATATGAGCTGAGCAGCCCGCTCCCGTAGGCACAGATCCCGTTCGGCCCGCGCCCGCGCATCAAACCGAATTCCACGGTGAACCAGAAAAACCGCGACATCGCTCGCATCAGGCTGGTCAGACGTCGCACGCGCTCCGGGTAGTCCTTGATTTCCGCCGTCATCTCGGCGGCAGTCACCGCGCAGTCGCCGAACCGTACCAGCGTGTCGGCGAATGCCTTCTCTGTATGCATCGGGACATGCCCGGCGGTGTCGTGGAAGATGTCCGGCTCGGGCAGGTAGTCCATCCGTCCAGCCGGCCGAATCGTGATCGTCGTCGGGAATTCCCGCCGCCGCAGGCAGTCGAAAAACAGGAATCCCGGCACGTATCCGCTTACGGCCTTCGCCTGGAACCCGGTCAAGGGTGCCAGCCTTCGGTTGATCTCGTCCAATCGCGGGACCCGGTCAGCCGGCAGTTGCAACGCCTCGATCCCGTGCAGGAAATGGTCGTTGGCGTACCGCTCCCAGCGTGGCCGAATGCGCGAATACAGGGCCCGCCAAGTCTCCTGATTCTCTTGAGAATACAGCTCATAAGGCTGTGTAATATAAAGCTCTCCGCGCGTCCTGGCTTCTTCCACAAACGGCGCGTGCCCGGTTGTGAGACCGATCTCCGCAGTGGTTTGAGGCATGAACCCTCCTCTTGCCTCAAACCTACTACACACGACAACAACTTTCAAGTGGTGTCTACAGATGACACTGCAAACAGCTACCCGGCGGCAGGCTCCCGAATTTCGGGATCTCGCGCGGCCGCGTCGACGAATAAGCCATCGCAACCACGGCCAGTACGGCTGCCGCCGTGGCCAGCGCCAGCCCGGGAACCCCTTGCCGCCGCCGCGACCGCCCCTGCACGCGCTCCCACAGCTCATCCGGCGCCTTCACGGCCGTCAACTGGTGCGCAAGCTGCAAATCTACCCATTCAGACATGCGAGCCTCCGTTCCAGCATCTTGTGCGCCCGATTCAGCCGCGATGCCACCGTACCCGACGCGCATCCCAGCACTTCGGCAATCTCATCGTACGAGAGCCCCTCCGTATACCGCAGCACCACCACCATACGGAGCTCCGGCGACAGCTTCTCTACTGCGGCCCGCACCCGCTCCCGCATTTCGCTGTGCAGCATACGGTCCAGGCTGTCTCCCGGAGCCCGCAGCATCGCCAGCAGATCGTCCGCGATCGGAATGAGCCGCCACGACCGCCGCTTGTGGTCGAGGCAGCAATTGACCACCAACCGGTAGATCCAGGTCGAGAAGGCTGCCTCACCACGGAACTCCCCAATCGACGAGAACAGCTTCACGAAGACGTCCTGGGCGATGTCCATCGCCAGCGCCTCGTCCCCGCTGAACCGCAGGGCGATGGAGTAGACTCTGTCCTTGTAAGCCTCGAAGAGCGCACGAAACGCGTCGCGTTCCCCACGCCGACAGCTCTCAACCAGCTTCTGGTGACCGCCCTCGAGTGCGACCGGCATCATCCCTTAGACGATTATCTCTCCAATCTTCTTCCCTATTTTGGCGGTGCTATGATAGCTCCAACCTGCGTTCTCGTATGCTCAACGGCATCAGGGCGGTTACACTTGCTACGCTCGCCACCGCTTCTGTCTCGGCCCAAACCGAGATGTCGCAGAAGGACGAACCAGCGCTGTTCAAGGCCCGCGTGAATCTTGTGCAGGTTCCGGTGGTGGTCCGCGACCGCCAGGGCAAGGCCATCGGCACTCTCAAGAAAGAAGATTTCCTGCTCTTCGACAAAGGCAAGCCGCAGTACATCGCGCGGTTCTCCGTGGAGAAGGCTTCCGGCCGCCCACTCGGCGCGAAGGAAATCGTCGACAAAGACAAATCTCCTGATGCGCCGCCCTCCGATATACCCGATCGCTTCATCGCTTACCTCTTCGACGACGTTCATTCGCAGTTCGGGGAACTTGCCCAAACCCGCGACGCCGTGCAGCGCCAGATCGATACCGGCCTGCGCACCACCGACCGCGCAGCAATCTTCACCACCTCCGGCCAGACCCAACAGGACTTCACCGACAGCCGGGACGACCTCCATCGCGCCCTTGCGGCCTTGCGTCCGCGCCCCGTCACGGGTCAGGGGCTCAACCGCTGCCCCAACATGACCTATTACATCGCGGATCAGATGGAGAACAAGCGCGACCCAACGGTGATCCAGGCCGTCACACTCGACACCCTGAACTGCAACAACATGACCCCCGACCAGATCCAGCAGGCGCAGCAACTGGCTTCGGCAGCGGCCCGCAATGAGCTCAGCCTCGGCGACCACGAGACGCGCCTTGCCATGGGGGTCATTCGCGACTTGATCCGCCGCATGGCCGCGATGCCCGGACAGCGCACCGTGATTCTCATCTCTTCGGGTTTTCTCACCTTGCCCGAACATGCCACCGAGAAGAGCGAAATCATGGATCGCGCCATCAAGGCCAACGTTCTCCTCAATGCGCTCGATGCGCGCGGCCTCTACACCTACACGTCCGACATTACCCGCCCCGGCACCAACGCCGTCACGCAAACCATGCTCTCGCGCATGGACCGTGAGAACGCCTCCGCCAACGCCGACGTAATGGCCGAACTCGCGGCCGGCACAGGTGCCACCTTCGTCCAGAACAGCAACGATTTCGATGGAGGCCTCCGCCGTCTGGCCACCGCTCCGGAATACTATTACCTGCTGGCCTTCTCGCCACAGAACCTGCGCATGGACGGCAGCTTCCATTCGCTCAAGGTGACCCTTGCCAAAACCGTGGCTATCAAGGACGCGGCCCTCAGCGCCCGCAAGGGATACTACGCGCCGACCCACACCGAAGATGCCAAGGAAACCGCCCGCCGGGAACTGGAAGAGGCCCTCTTTTCGCGCGACGAAATGGCCGACATCCCGATCGATTTCGCCACGCAGTTTTTCAAACCTTCATCGGATGCCGCCAAAATCTCGGTGTTGATTAAGCTGGATATTCGGAAGCTCAAATATCGTAAGGAAGAAGACCGCAACAAGGACGAGCTGACTCTCGTCTGCGGCCTCTTCGATCGCAACGGCGTCTACGTCACCGGTATTCAGAAGCTCATCGAGATGCGACTCAAGGACGAGACGCTGGAGAAACGACTAGACAACGGAATTACGATCCGCAATACCATTGACGCCAAGCCGGGTCAATACTCGATCCGCATCGTGGTTCGCGACGCCGAAGGGCAACTCATGTCGGCGCGCAACGGGGCAGTCGATATTCCGTACCAATAAGGGGTGTAGCGTGAAACTGCAACTGATATTCGCAATAATGGCTCTTGCGTCCGGCCCCAGCCGGGCACAGCAGGCGCCTACCGTCATCCGTACCGAAACGCGTGAAGTCCTCGTCGACGTGGTCGTCACCGACAAGAAGGGCGGCTACGTCGCCGATCTCGAGATGAAGGACTTCAAGGTCTGGGAGGACACCAAGGAGCAGCAGGTCAAGAGCTTCAGCTTCGGAGCCGACGCCGCCAATCCCGACGGCAGCAAGAAGCGCTACCTAGTGATTTTCTTCGATGCCTCCACGATGAACCCGGCCGAGCAGGCCAACGCTCGCCAGGCCGCCGCGAAATTCATCGCCTCCAACGCCGGCCCCGATCATCTGATGGCCGTGGTCAACTTCACCGGCAGCCTTCAGATCGCGCAGAATTTCACCGACGACATTGCGCGCCTTCAGGAATCCGTTTCCGGTATCAAGTCCTCCGCGGTATCGCCCAATCTCACCGCGTCGCTCGGCGGCGGTCCGTCGCTGAGCCGCGCCGAACGCGATTTCGGCGCCCGCACCATGCTCCTCGGCGTCATGTCCCTGGCCAAGAACCTGGCCGACATCCACGGCCGCAAGAGCCTGATCCTCTTCACCTCCGGATTTCCGCTGACCAATGAAGCGCGCAGTGAAGTCACCGCCGCAATCTCGCAATGCAATAAGTCCAACGTGGCCGTGTATCCCATCGATGCCCGGGGGCTCACCCCGGGCGGCGCCCTCACCGATCCGTCGCTGCCGATGGGCCGCGGCGGACGCGGGCGCGCCTCTCTCGATCTACCGGCGGCGGCGCGCAGCGGCCTTGCCCTGGCGGCATTCCCGGTGGAGCGCATCGCCAGCTTCTTCCAGCAGCGCGGCGGCGGAACGACTGGCGGCACCACGGGCGGAAATCCGGGTGGCGGCAATACCGGAGGAACTCCGGGGGGAGTCAATCGCGGAGGCGGTGTCACGGGCACGCCCAATGGCGGCAATACCAATCCCACCACCAGGGGCGGAAACTCCACGGGCAATACCAGCGGAAATACCGTGACTCGCGGAAATACGAACAACAACAACCCGGGCGGCGGCGGAAACAACAATAACAACAACCGCTACAATCCGCTGGACCCGACTGGCCGCAATCCTTACAGCGGCTCCCGCGCGATCATTCCCGAATTTCCAACGGGCCTCAGCGATCGCCAGGAAGTCATGTACATGCTCGCCAACGGCACCGGAGGCTTTGTAATCGTCAACACCAACGACCTTCTCGGCGGCATGGAGAAAATCGGCCGCGAGCAAAACCAGTACTACGTCCTGGCCTACACCCCGCCGGAATCGCCAGAGGGCAGTTGCCACACCTTGAAGGTCAAGGTCGATCGCGGGGGCACCAACGTCCGCGCCCGCTCCGGATACTGCAACGTGAAGTCGCACGACTCGCTCGCCGGCAGCCCAGTGGAAAAGACGCTCGAGAGCCGCGTCACCGGCAGTTCGCCCGGCAATATCACCGCCTCGATGCGAGCTCCGTTCTTTTACACCTCATCCGACACGGCACGCGTTGCGGTGGCCATGGAGATCCCGATCGATAAGCTGAAGTTTGAAAAGGTCAAGGGCAAGCAGCACGCCGCCATCAACGTCCTCGGCATCGCTTATCGCCAGGATGGCACCGTGGCCGCGCGCTTCAGCGACTCCGTCAAGTTCGACTTCGAGAACAGCAAGGAGGCCGACCGCTTCAAGTCCAACCCGCTGCATTACGAAAACCAGTTTGACGTCGGCTCGGGACAATACATGCTGAAGGTTGCCTTCGATTCCGGCGGCGACAACTTCGGCAAACTGGAAACGCCGCTCCAGATCAACCAGTATGACGGCAAGCAGTTTGCCGTCAGCGGCCTCGCGCTGAGCACGAAGTATTCCGCCACCTCTCAGGCCGACACCAGCATGGACGCGATTCTCCTGGAGGGCCGCTCTCCACTGGTCGCGGGCAACATGCAGTTCACCCCCACCGGATCCACTCACTTCAGCCGCAACGATCCGCTGGTGATGTACTTCGAGGTCTATGAGCCTCTGCTCACCCAGGACAAACCGCCCCAACTGGGAGCCCAGGTCCGCATCATCGACGCCAAAACCGGCGAAGAGAAGGTGGATTCCGGCGCGGTCGCGATTTCCAACTACGTCCGCCCCGGAAGCCCAGTTGTTTCCGCCGGGTTAAAGGTCCCGGTGCAGGGCCTGACCTCGGGCAACTACCACCTCGAAGTAAAGGCCCTGGATTCCGCGGGCAACTTCGCCGTCCGGTCGACGGACTTCGTGATCGAGTAAAGGGTGGACGAAAGCGATCGTCTCCCCAGGCCTGTTAAAACGTCAGGTGGAGGCCGACCTGCACCTGGCGCATCGAGCTCGCGCTACGGATTTTTCCCGAACTGTATATGGCATCGCAAGGTTACTCCGGTTTCCCCATCGGCATATCAGGTTGTGGTCCGATGCACCAGCAGCGACACGCTCCTGGTCTCCACCGAGTATGTCGTTCACCGCGTAATCGCGCGATGACTCCTCTCACTGATTCAGATTCCAGATGTCGGTGTGCCACTTCCAAGTGCCGTCTTCCTGTTTCCAGTGGACAACATACTTGACGGCGATCGCCTGCCCGCCGCTGGTGACGATATCGGCCCGGCCGATCTCCACCACCGTGTCGCCGGCGGAATCTGCCTTGACGGTACTCAGGGTTACTGACATCGGGTCCATGGCCGCGATGGCCTGCGACCAGAATGCCTTGATCTGAGCCCGGCCTTCGATCATGGGAGCCCCCGGTGGAAGGATCGTGGCGTCCGCGGTATACACGCGATCCAGCACCTCGACATTGCGCTTTGCGCCGACTTCCGAATTGAACAGCTCATTGGTCTGCCGCATGGCGGCCAACACATCATCAGCTACAGGCACGTCTTCCTCCGTGTGCAAAATTGCGCAAAAAAGAGTATAGCGAACTTGCGTGAGAAGCCGCCGGGCGCTACTTTCGGGGCGGGAGGACGCTTGAATTACCTCGAACACCTGATGCAGGACCTCAGCTACGCCTGGCGGATGTTCCGCCGGGCACCGGCGTTTGCCGCGATCGCGGTCGCCACCCTGGCGATGGGGATCGGCGTCAATACCGCTATTTTTTCTACTGTGGATTCGGCCATGCTGCGGGCGCTCCCCTATGGCGATCCGGAGCGCGTGGTGTTCGTTTGGGAGGATGGAAGTTTCGTCGGATTCGGAAAGAACACGCCCGCGCCGGGGAATTTCGCGGAATGGAAGCGGCGCAATCACGTCTTCACCGACATGGCCGCGACGCGCAGCGTTTCAGCCAACCTAACGGCGGACGGGCCCCCGGAGCTGGCGTTCGGCCGGCAGGTCACCGCCAACTTCTTCTCTGTGTTGGGCGTCCGTCCGGTCCTGGGCCGCGCGTTCACCGAAGTGGAAGAGCAGACCAAGTCCCCAGTCGCGGTGATCAGTTACTCGCTCTGGCGCCACCGCTACGGTGGCGATCCGCA
This sequence comes from Candidatus Acidiferrales bacterium, assembly GCA_035499435.1. GTDB lineage: Bacteria > Acidobacteriota > Terriglobia > Bryobacterales > Bryobacteraceae > Solibacter. The sequence goes on from DATJYW010000399.1 coordinate 18,739, forward strand.
GTTGGCCGGCAAACAGATCCTGATGGACGGCCGCAAGGTCACCGTGCTCGGAGTCATGCCGGAAGATTTCGCCCTGGTGCGGCGCGACGTCGCGTACTGGATGCCGATTTCCTTCAGCTCGGCGGATCTCGAGAACCGCGGCTCACATTACCTGAACGTGGTGGCGCGGCTCAAGCCGGGCGTCACGCTGGCGCGCGCGCAGGACGATTTGCGTGCAGTGGCCACCCGCATGTCGGCGGAGTACCCGGAGAATCAACGGGTCGGCGCCGTGGTCGTGGGAGTGAAAGAGGAACTGCTCGGGAGCGCGCGGACCGGCCTGCTGGTGCTGATGACGGCAGCGGGATGCGTGCTGCTGATCGCATGCGCCAACCTGGCGAGCCTTCTGCTTGCCCGCGGTGTGGCGCGGCAGCGCGAGATCTCGATCCGCGTGGCGCTGGGAGCGGGCCGGTCCAGGCTGGTGAGGCAGATGATCACGGAAGGGTTGGTGCTGGCACTGACCGGCGGCGCGCTGAGTCTTGCAATCGTGCCCGCCGCAATCCGGGTATTGGAAAAGCTCGTGCCCGCGACGCTTCCGGCCAGCGCCTTGCCCCAGGCAGATGGGCGCCTGCTGGTGTTCGCGATGCTTTTGTCGCTCGCCACCGGCCTGCTGTTCAGCCTGATCCCGGCTCTACAAACCGCGCGCAGATCGCCGATCGACGCTTTGAAGCAGGACGGACGCGCCGGGACGGGGGCCCGCGGGCACGCCATCCGCGATGCGCTCGTGGTGGGCGAGGTGGCGCTGGCGCTGGTGTTGCTGATTGGGGCCGGCCTCATGCTGCAGACGCTGGCCAGGCTGCAATCGCTCACACTCGGATTTCGACCCGACCACCTGCTGACGCTGCGCACGGTGCTGCCTCCCAAGTACGGCGACCTCGCGGCAAGGATGTCTTTCACGAATCGCGTGCTGGAGGGCGTGCGGACGCTCCCGGGTGTGCTGGGGGCAGGCTATGCATCGACCCTGCCGTTCGAAAGCCGCGGCGATACCACCGGTTACGCCGTCGAAGGCCGTCAACTCGACGCCAACGATCCTCACGATGCTCTATACCGGGTGGTCAGCGAGGACTACCTTCAGGTCCTGGGCGTGCGCCTCGTGGAAGGCCGGTTCTTCAATCGAGGCGATGGCCGGTCGAGCACGCCGGTAGTGATCATCAACGAGAAATTCGCGCGGCAGTATTGGCCCAAGGAAAGCGCGGTCGGGCGCCGCATCTCGCTCACGTATGACGATCCTTCGGTCTGGCACACCGTGATCGGCGTTGTGGGCGACGTGCGAGAGCGCGGGCACGAGCCGGCCATGAAGCCCGGGGTCTACCAGCTTGCGGCCTACGCGAGCCGTCAGACGCGGGAGCTGATTGTCCGCACCGCGGGAGATCCGATGAGCCTGGTGCCGGCAGTGCGGCGCGTCATTGCCTCCGTGGACCCGGAGCAGTCGGTGACGTGGGTGCGTTCGATGGACGAAATGGTCGATCTCGACGTTGCCGACCGGCAGCAGCAATTGACTCTGCTGGGCGCCTTCGCGGTTCTGGCACTGGTACTGGCCTCGGTCGGCCTCTACGGCGTGCTGTCTTACGTTGTATCGCAGCGCAGCCGGGAAATCGGGCTGCGGATGGCTTTGGGCGCCAGCGGCAGCAGCGTGTTGCGCATGGTGGTGGGGCGAGGACTCACTCTCACCGCAGCGGGACTGGGCATCGGGCTAGCCGCGTCGATCGCGCTCACGCGGCTGATGGAGAACCTGCTCTACGGGGTCGGCGCGAACGATCCTGCGACATTTGCGGGGGTGGCCGCCCTTCTGGCCCTGGTCGCGGCCGTGGCGTGCTGGATCCCGGCGAGGCGCGCGTCGCGTACGGACCCGATGGTGGTGCTGCGGGAAGAATAATCCGGCCGGTCTACATGCCGATGAATTTCACCAGGGCCGCCGCCAGGGCCGCACCCGCCAACGGGCCGAGGATCGGCACGGGCGCATAGCTCCAGTTGGACGTCTTCTTCCCCGCGATGGGGAGAATCGCGTGCGCGATGCGCGGGCCGAGGTCGCGCGCCGGATTGATGGCATATCCCGTGGGACCGCCGAGCGATAGCCCGATCGACCACACCAGCATGCCGACAAACGGAGGAGCAAAAGGCACATTCACCGCCTTGGATCCGATGGCGAACACCACCAGGATCAGCACGAAGGTCCCCAGCGCCTCCACGAAAAGATTGTGCGGAGGGCTGAGCACCGCGGGCGACGTCGAGAAACAGCCGAGTTTGAGGCCGGGATCGGGTGTGAGCCCCCAGTGCGGCAGGTAGTGGAGCCATACCAGCGTGGCGCCGGCAATTGCGCCCAGCAGTTGCGCCGCGACGTACGCAGGAACGTTTGCAAAGTCGCCGGTTTTGATTGCCACAGCCAACGTGACGGCCGGATTCAGATGGGCGCGAGGGCTGCCGCATGCGATGGCCGTCAGCACCCCCGCCATCACGGCAAAAGCCCATCCGGCCGTGATCGACATCCAGCCCGCACCCTCGGCTTTGCTGCCCTTCAACAAGACGCCGGCCACCACGCCGTTGCCCATCAGGATCAGGACCAGTGTGCCCATGAATTCGCCGAAGAACGCGTTTTGCATAAACAACACAGTACCGCGGGTCTCGATCCGGCGCCACCCGAATCTAATCGACCCAATCGAACGAGCGGGTGACGGCCTTTTTCCAGGTGCGGTACAGCGATTCGCGCGTGGACACGTCCATTTGCGGCTTCCACGTCTGGTCGGGCGTCCAGGTCAGAACGTCGAAAAAGCCGACCGCCTTCCCGGCGGCAAACGCCGCGCCCAGTGCGGTAGTTTCGTGAATCGCCGGCTTCAGAACGGGCCGGTCGAGAATGTCGGCCTGGAACTGCATCAGCAGACTGTTGGCCACCATTCCTCCGTCCACACGCAGCACGTCCAGCGTGATGCCGGAGTCCTTCTCCATCGCTTCCACGACTTCCCGCGTCTGGAATGCGGTCGCCTCGAGCACGGCCCGCGCCAGGTGGCCCTTGTTGACGAAGCGGGTGAGGCCCGTGATCACGCCCCGGGCATTGTCCTTCCAGTACGGCGCGTAAAGACCGCTGAAGGCTGGAACGAAATACACGCCGCCGTTATCTTTCACGCTGCGGGCCAGCACCTCGATGTCGGAACTCTTCTCGACTATGCCGAGATTGTCGCGGACCCACTGCACTAGCGCCCCGGCAATCGCCACACTGCCTTCCAGGGCGTACACCGCCGGCTCCTTTCCGAACCGGTAGGCCGTTGTGGTGAGCAGGCCGTGATTCGAAGGAACCGGCTTGGTCCCGGTGTTCAGCAGCAAAAAACATCCGGTGCCGTAGGTGTTTTTGGCCTCGCCCGGATGGAAACAGGCTTGCCCCGCCAGGGCGGCTTGTTGATCGCCCAGAATGCCCGCGATCGGGACGCCGGCGAGCGGTCCCGCCGCGATGTTCCCGTAGACCTCGCTGGATGAGGCGATCCGTGGGAGGCAGGCGCGCGGGATGCTGAAGGCGTCAAGCAGCTCCGGGTCCCAAGCGAGCGTCGCCAGGTTCATGAGCTGCGTGCGGCTGGCGTTGGTGCAGTCGGTGACGTGCAGGCCGGCGGTCAGCTTCCAGGTGAGGAAACTGTCGATGGTGCCGAACAGGATGTCACCCGCGGCGGCGCGCTCGCGGGCGCCGGGAACATGATCGAGAATCCAGCGGATCTTGAAAGCGCTGAAATAAGTCGCGAGGGGAAGCCCGGTCTGGGCGCGGAAACGGTCGAGGTTCGGCCGGGCCATCGCTGCGACGGCGCGCGCCGTGCGCGTGTCCTGCCACACCAGCGCGTTGTGCACCGGATCGCCGCTCTTGCGGTCCCACAAAACCGTCGTTTCGCGCTGGTTGGTAATGCCCACCGCCGCGATATCGGCCGCTCGGAGAGCGCGCTGCTCCAGTGCCTCGGCGATCACCTCTTCGGTCCGCCGCCAGATCTCCGCAGGGTCATGCTCCACCCAGCCCGGCTGAGGATAGATCTGCTCATGTTCTTTTTGGGCAACCGTAACTACCCGGCCCGTCCGTTCGAAGACAATGAACCGCGTGCTGGTGGTTCCCTGATCGATGGCTCCGATGTATTGAGGCATGGACCTACTACTGTACCCGACGGCACGCCCTCAACGCCGAAATCTCATTTGTTCCTTGAATGCCTCGAGCGAGTTGTACACGATGGGGCACATGTCCGCACGGTCGATGATGGACCACATTCGGCTGGCAATCGAACCATTGCCGCGAACCAGGTGAGGATATCTTTGGCAGACATCCGGTCGAGCTTCGTATACCGTGCAATCGTTGCCGCTGAGGAAGACGCAGGAGCCGTCTTCGCGTCGCTGGAGAACAAAGCCCTCCTCTTCGTCCGGCACGACGTAGTCGGCCCTGATTCTCTCCGGCTTCAATCGAAAATGCCGTGCCAGACGGTCCACGTCGCGATCCGTGACCTTGGCGGTAGCCACGCGGCAGCAGTTGGCGCACTGCCTGCAGTCGATCTGCTCCTGGATGCCTTCGGCGATCCGGCGCAGAATGCGATCCGAGTGATCGTGCGATTTCATGAATCGCCGGAAGCGGAAATTTTCGTCGCGTTTCTTTTCGCCCAACAGCCGGATCTGCACTAGGTCCGTGATCACAGCCTTTTCGCGACTACGAGCGTGATGTCGTCGGCCTGCGGTGCGCCGGCGGCAAACTCGGTCAGCGCGTTGTTCACCGCGTCCACGATCGCCATGGCGGGCACAGTGCGATTTGCCCTGAGGATTTCGATCAGGCGTTCCTCGCCGAACTCGTCGAAGTTGGGATTGTTGGCCTCGGTGACTCCGTCGCTATAGAGCACGAGCATGTCGCCGCGGTTCAGGTGGGCATGCATTTCGCTGTACGGCGCGACGGGCAGGATTCCGAGCACCGGCCCTCCGCCCTGCAGCAGGTCGGCGGCGCCGTTGGCCCGCAGCAGGATAGGCGGATTGTGTCCGGCATTGGCGAAAGCAATCTCTCCGTTGGACGCGTCGAAAATGCAGAAGAAGAACGTGATGAAACGGTTGCTGGGGCAGTTTGCGCAGGTGGCCTTGTTCAGCCGCGTCATGAAGGACGCCAGGTTGCCCGGGTCCTGCGCCAACAATTGCACTCGAGCGTCCAACTGCATCATCAGCAGCGATGCCGGCATGCCTTTACCGGAGACGTCGCCCAAGGCCAGACCGACCTTACGTTCGGGATATTGGAAAAACGAGTAGTAGTCTCCTCCGACGGTTCGGCACGCGGCGTTGTAGCCGGCGATGTCGGCACCGGGAATTTCCGGTGCCTGGCCGGGCAGCGCCGCTTTCTGAATGTCCGCCGCCTGCGAGAGGTCGCGCTTCATGATGCGCTCGGCCTGCTCGATCTCCGTGAGCCGGGCGTTCTCAATGCGGAACGCCGCCACATTCGCCATGAGCGTCAGCAGGCTGAGATCGTCTTTGGTGAACTCGCGCAGAATGAACGGCGAATCCACGTAGAGGAGGCCGATGATGCGCTCCTTGGTTTGCAGCGGCGCAGCCATCATGGTGTGCACCTTCTGCTCTACGATGCTCATCCGGCCCTTGAACGCGTCGTCAAGCTGGGCGTCGCGTACCAGGACGCTGGTCTTTTCCTTCAGGACCCGGTCGCGGACCGCGGAGCTGATCCGGAAACCATCGCCCTTGTGAGCCTTCACGACCAGCTCATCATTTTCCAGAATCATGAGCACGCCGCGCTGGGCATTCACCGCCTGAATTGCCAGGCTCAGCGTGACCGGAACCAGGTCGCTCATCGTGGGGTAGCCGGAAAGCTCTTCGCCGAACTTCAGCAGTGCCTGCAGCGGCGCGGACGCCTTCGGACCGCCACTCTGAATGGCCATGGTCTGGTTACTGAGCGCGCCTTCGAGGCTGGTGACTACGGTAGAGGTGGTCGGGGAGCTACTGTCGCCTTCGAACACGACCACGCCCGCGGCGGCGCCTGCGTCGGTAGGCGAGTAGACGATCACCAGGTGACCGGCGGTGATCCGGTCGCCGGGCCGCAGTATCAAACGAGCCTTGAGCGGAATGTTGTTGACGAAGGTGCCGTTCTTGCTGCCCAGGTCCTGAACCGTCCAGTCTTCGCCATCCGGCTCGAACGCGAAGTGCTGCCGGGAGAGGCCGGCATCCTCGGGAAAACAGAGCTCCGCCGCGCTGGAGCGTCCGATGGCGAGCCGCCCGCCGGCGAGTGTGACCGTCTTCATCTGCCCGTCCGGACATTGAATCAGGAGTTCGCGTGGCATGTATTGTGCTTAACCATTATATGTGCGCACACCTTGGGCGGACGATGGTTTTTGTGGGACCGGCTTCAGCCGGTCCATGCGAGCGTAGCGCGCCCGTACTTGTGCAGCCCTTTCTCCATCTTGTCCACCGCCCAGCGAGCGCAGCGCGCTAATGCGTGAACCGCACCAGCAGCCCGCCGCCTGCCGGAAAATCCGCCTGCACGGAGTCCCTTCCCGTGACTTCGTGCTTCCTGAGCTCGACGGTATCCCCCGCGTCCCGCACCTCGACTGCCTGATATGTGCCGGACCCCAGAAAACTCAGCCGCAGATCCGCCTTCCGCGGAGCCGGCCCGTTCATCACCGCCAGGAACCACGTGCCGCCTTTGCGGCGTGCATACGCCGCGAATTCCCCGATCTCGGACGGCGGCAGCACGATGGTCTCATCCCAGACGCTCGGGATGGACTTGATCACCTCCACCGCTGGGCTCGCCAGGATGTTCGTCGGGTTGGCGGCATAGACCAGCAGCGGGCTGGTGATCATGGCCGCGCTGGCAATCTGGTTCGCGACCGTAGTGTCGTTGCGGCGCGGCCCGAAGTGCATCGGCGTGTAGTCGGCGCCTCCGGCGAGCAGCCGGCTGAACAGGATGGTGGTCTGGTGCTCGGCCCGAAGCGAGCGCGTCGACTCCAGCCCACGAATCGCTTCGCGGGTCAGTTCGTTTGGCCAGGTTCGCGAGAGCCCGGTCGGCTTGTTGGCACCATGAAAATCGATCACCATGTGGTGCGCCGCGGCCTCGCGCAGCAGATCCTCGTAGACGTCCACTACTTCCATAGCCTCGTGGTCGAAGAAGTCGATCTTCGCCCCGGCGGCTCCCGCCTGTTGCAGCCGGTCGAAGAATGCGCGGCGCTGCTCGGCGGTGGCCAGATCGCGGCGAAATGCCCACAGGATCGCGCCCACGCCCTGCTGGCGCGAGTAATCGCAGAACTCCTTGAGCTGCTCCGGCGACCAGCTCCGCCAAAGACCCTCCACCACGTTGTATTCGAAGCCGAGCTCGCCGGCCAGGCGGCTGAATTCCTTCATACCTTCGAAGTTGTTAGGCCCGCCGTCGAGATAACGCCATACCGCGCGCCCCGGTTTGACCCACGGCGTGCGCAGGCCCTCCGGAAAATACTTCGGGTCGGGCGGATCGGAGACGCTGTTGATCACGTCCGCGTTCACCAGGGTGTTCAAATCCGGGCCGGCGAGAATGATTCGCCACGGGGTCGTAATATCGCCCTTGATGGAGGGCGCAATGGCCAGCCGCTCCCAATCGGCCTTTTCGAATCGCAGGGCAAACGGGTAGGAGACCGGCTGACTGTGACCAAGCAGCGCGCGGAAGCTGTGGCCGGCATCCGCCACCAGGGCCATGCCGTCGAAGTGCCGCAGAGCGCCCTCGGTGATCGACCCATAGCCCGCGCCGTCGGGCAGCCGGAATGTCAGGGGCGTTGCGGCCAGGTCGCCATGCTCGATCTCGTCGAAGGCGTGCTTCTTGTAGTTGCCCTCGTAGTGCCCCTCCAGATCGTGATACCACGCGGTGCTGCCCGCGGCGATCCGGAATACGGTGACGTCATCCGCTACCCGGGCGCGGTCGCCCGCCCCGGGGACCACATAACGGAATGCAACGCCGGTGTCGTAGGCGCGCGCTTCTATTGTGAAGGGGGTGCCTGACGGGACATGCGTGATCGCGAGGCGGACCGCGTTGGATCGGTCCCTGGCAGCCGCGTGGACTCCATACAGCGGGTAGGTCGCGTCAGTCTTGTAGGTCTGAGCCTTTCCGGCGCGTGCCGCGTCGCAGAGGTTGACGCCGTCGATCTGAATGCCGAAGCGCGAGGGATCGATGACAGGCTTTCCGCGCAGGCTCACGTCGTAGAAAAGATGCTGTTGATCGGCGCTGATGCGAAAGCGGACGGCGCCATTTGGGCTGGTGAGGACCAGGACGTCGGAGGCATATGCCGCGACGGCGCAGAGTGCTGCCGCGGCGACGAGCTTTGTGGCCACGTTACCGTTATAACTCAAAGCAGGCTAAAGCCGCGCTCACCCGTGAAATCGAATGGCTAATCTTTTGATTGCCCTTGAACAGGCCTCAATCGTTTGATTGAGACCCTCGTCAGCCTGAAGCAGGGCATAATGGTTTGGTCACGACGCCAAAATGTTGAGCCTGGAACGGCTATGGGACGAGCGCAACCGCACACGTGTCCTGGGATTCAGTTGTGCGATCACTCTCCTCATAGCCTTGGTCGATTGGTGGACGAAACCGTACGTCTCGCTTGGCTTCCTTTATCTGTTCCCGATCATGCTTGGCGCCGCGTTCCTGCCGCGGTGGATTGTGGCGGCCCTGGCGGTCTTGTGCGCAGTCCTGGCGGAGGTGTTCAGCTCCCTTGAACCGTCTTTCGTCCGCCTCGGCTTTGTCACTCTCGCCTTGGGGGGCTGCGGGCTATTTGTCTCCGAGCTGGTTCGCAACCGACGACTGAGCCTCGAAGCACAGGCACGATTCAAGGCGCTGGTGGAAACCAGTCCCGCGGCCATCGTGACCGTCGACGAACGCGGCTTCATCGAGCTGGCCAATTTCGCGGCGACCGAACTGCTTGCGCCGCGCGACGGGAACCTGATCGGCAGGCCGATCGCGGCTTTCCTGCCCGAACTGCACCACGCGCTGCGCTGGGAAGAAGCGCCTCAATTCCGCGCGTCGATGCAATGCCGGGGTCACCGCGGCAACGGAGAGACGTTCACCGCCGATGTCTGGTTCTCTACGTACAAAGAAGGTGCGGCTCCGAAGCTGGCCGCCATCGTTGCCGATGTCAGCGAAGAAGCCGTCGAAACTGCAGCCGCGGCCGCCGCCGGGGCAGGGAACCACCACGCCTCCGATCGGGACCGGGCTGCATTGAACAATCGCGAGGCGGAAGTGCTGCGGCTGCTGGTGCAGGGACTGGCCAACAAAGAGATCGCCGCCCGGATGGAGATCTCAGAGAGCGCCGTGAAAAACACGATTCAACAACTCTTCGCGAAGACGGGAGTTCGCACGCGCGGCCAGTTGGTGCGCGTGGCCCTCGAACAGTACCGAAGCCTGTTGTGAGTGGGCGCCAACCGACTCAATCGAACGATTATCCAAAGAACAAACCAACTGAACACCAAACCGGTTACAGTCGAGGCAGCATCCAAGCACTCAGTAGCGACCATCTGCACACACCAGAGGAGTTGCGGAACGTACAATGCGCCGCCTTTCGATTGAACGATGCCTGATTCTCGTATTCGCTTTCGCACTGCTTCTTTCCGGCTACGGATGGTGGCAAGGCAGTCGGGAACTGAAGGCCACAACCACGGCCAACAACCATCTGCGGCAGGCTCTGGGTGATCTGGTGGTCAACATCGCTGCGAAAGACAGGGAAATCGACCGGCTTCAGCAGGCGCTGTGCCAGGCGTCCGAGCAACTGCCTTTGCCGCACGAGTCGGACAGTTCTGATTCAGCCGAACGTTGAGTACTTAAGCGGGTGAGCTGCCGTGTGCGCTCGTACTTTCCAGGTGCGCGTCGAGCGTAATGTTGGTTTTGTACAGCTTCGATACGGGGCAGCCCGACTTCGCTTCCTGGACCGCCCGGTCGAATGCGTCCTGTGTGACCCCGGGCACTTTGGCATGCAACTCTAAATGGCTCTCAGTGATCGCGAAGCCGCCATCCTGCTGGCTCAAAGTGATGGTGCAGGTGGTCTCCAGCGACTCCGGCTTCAGGCCGGCCTTGGTCAGTTGCGCCGACACCGCCATCGTGAAGCATCCCGCGTGCGCCGCGGCGAGTAACTCTTCCGGGTTGGTGCCTTGCCCGTGCTCGAACCGGCTCACGAAAGAGTAGGGGGTATTCGATAGTGTGCGGCTGGCAACAGATATCTGGCCGGAGCCGGATCGCAGATCGCCGCGCCATTGGGCTTGTGCCGTGCGTTGCATGTCAGGGTTCTCCTCAAGCAATGAGATGACTGTTTCCAAGACTGGTTTCAATTAGTTGAGAGGGGCGGCTGTTAGAATCGGTAGAAATGCGATTTGCCACTTTCGTTTGTCTCGCCCTGTGGGCCCCTTTACACGCGCAGACCCAGGTGAAGCTCCGTGTGGACGCTACAGACGCCACGCGCCGCCTGTTTCATGTGCGGATGTCCATGCCGGCCAAATCCGGTCCGATGACGCTGCTCTATCCGCAGTGGATTCCGGGCGAGCATAGCCCAACCGGTCCGATCGCAAACCTGGTCGGGCTGAAAGTACAGGGTGGGGGCAAGACGATCGCCTGGAAGCGCGACAGCGTAAACATGTTCGCGTTCCACCTCGATGTTCCCGCGGGAGTCACGTCTCTCGACGTCGTCTTCGATTTCATCTCACCGCCCGATGCGGAAGGCTTCTCTTCCGGCGCGTCGACGACCACCGAACTCGCGGTCTTGAACTGGAACCAGCTCCTGCTGTACCCGCAGGGTGCGCAAGCCGACGATCTGCAATACCAGGCGACCCTCAGGGTTCCCGCGGGCTGGCGCTACGGCACCGCGCTTCCGATCCAGCGCGAGTCGGGAAACGAGATCGAGTTCCAGCCCGCTTCGCTCACCACCATGGTGGATTCCCCCGTCTCCGCCGGGGCCCACTACAAGACCTTCGACTTGGGCACCGACGGCGGCATCCCGCACTACCTACACGTGGCCGCGGACAGCGACCGCGCGCTGGAAGCTCCCAACGAAGTCGTCGAACACTTCCGCAGTCTCGTCAAAGAAACCGGCGCACTCTTCGGTGCCCGCCACTACCGCAGCTATCATTTCCTCTACACGCTGAGCGATCACGTGGCGCACTTCGGGCTCGAGCACCACGAATCCAGCGACGACCGCACTGCCGAGCGCTCGCTCATTGACCCCGACATCCTCCGCTCCACCGGCTACCTGCTGCCCCACGAGATGGCGCATTCCTGGAACGGAAAGTACCGTCGTCCCGCTGGGCTTACCGCCAACGGTCACGACGGCGGATACGACGTGCCCATGAAGGGCGACCTCCTCTGGGTCTACGAGGGCCTCACCAA
>DATJYW010000400.1:0-5457 GCA_035499435.1 Candidatus Acidiferrales bacterium
GATCCCGGTCTCGTCCTCCATGCTGAGGAACACAAAACCCTTTGCCGTGCCGGGACGCTGGCGCACCACGACACTGCCGGCGATGCGCACCACGCGGCCATCGGGGACGCGCGCCAGGTCGCGGGCCGGCGTCACGCCGAGTGCGTTCATCTCCGCGCGGCGGTGCGCCATGGGATGACGGCCTATGGTCAGCCCCGTGCCGCGATAATCGGCCCATAAGCGCTCTTCGGTGTTCATGGGCGCCAGCGGGGATGGCGCGCCGGTTTCCTCCAGCGGCTCGAGCAGCGGGCCGACCGGGAGGATCGCGCGCTGCGCCTGCCACAAGGCGTCGCGGCGGTGGAGTCTGTCGAGCGTGTTCAGCGCGCCGATCTCGGCCAGGCGGTTGAGCTCGTCCTTGCGCAGCTCGGGAACGCGCAGCGCGAGATCATCGACGCTGGTGAACGGACGATCGGCGCGGGCGCGGAGAATGGCGCGGCCGGTACTCTCGCGGAGGCCGCGGGCGGTGCGCAGGCCGAGACGGAGAACCTGAACAGGAGTCGGGGGTCGGAGAACAGGGGTCAGGGGTCGGGGGTCGGGGGTCGGGGCTTCCACTGTGCACTGCAAGTCGGAAATGGTGACATCTACGGGAAGAACTCGAAGACCGTGACGCTGCGCGTCTTTGATCAGGATGGCGGGGGAGTAGAAACCCATCGGCTGGTTGTTCAGCATGGCGCAGGTGAAGGCGGCAAGATGATGACACTTCAAATACGCGCTGGCGTAGGCGATCAGCGCGAAACTGGCGGCGTGCGATTCGGGGAAGCCGTAGAGCGCGAATGAGGTGATGGAGCGGACGATCGCTTCCTGCGCATCGCCGGTGATGCCGTTCTTCTCCATCCCGGCGCGCAGGCGCACTTCGATGTCCTTCATACGCTTTTCGCTGCGCTTGAAACCCATGGCGCGGCGCAGTTCTTCGGCTTCGCCGCCGGTGAATCCGGCCGCGATCATCGCCATGCGCAACAACTGCTCCTGAAACAGCGGCACACCGAGCGTCCGCTGCAACACCGACTCGAGCGACGGGTGCAGGCAATCGGCCTTTTCCCTGCCCTGCCGCCGGTTCAAATACGGATGCACCATCTTGCCCACGATCGGCCCCGGCCGGATGATCGCCACCTGCACTACGATGTCGTAAAAGCGCAGCGGCTTCATGCGCGGCAGGCAGGACATCTGCGCGCGGCTCTCCACCTGGAACATGCCGATGGTATCGGCGCGCTGCAACGCGTCGTACACCGCGGGATCGTCCTGCGGCAGGTGGGCCAGATCCACTTCGGGAACCATCTTGAGGCAATCCTCGATGACCGCCATCATCCCCAGGCCGAGCAGGTCGACCTTGATGATGCCCATGTCGGCGCAGTCTTCTTTGTCCCACTGCACCACCACGCGGCCCGGCATGGTGGCCGGCTCCAGCGGGACGATCTGATCCAGCGCGCCCTGGCAGATCACCATGCCGCCGGAGTGCTGTCCGAGATGGCGCGGCAGGTCCTGCGCCATCTCGTACAGCTCGAGAAATTTGCGCACCTTGGGATGCTTGAGGTCGAAGCCGGCGTCGCGAAAGGTGCGATCGGTGGTTTCGTTGGGGTCCTTCCATTCCCAGTGGCGCACCAGGCTGGAGAGCTTTTCGAGCGACGTGATTTCGAAGCCCAGCGCCTTGCCCACCTCGCGCGCCGCCGACCGCCCGCGATACGTGATCACGTTCGCCGTCATGGCCGCGCCGAGCTTGCCGAAGCGCTGGTAGACGTACTGGATGGCCTGCTCGCGCTTATCGCCGCTGGGCAGGTCGATATCGATATCGGGCCACTCGCCGCGCTCCTTGCTGAGGAAGCGCTCGAAGAGCAGGTCCATGCCGACGGGATCGACAGCGGTGATCTCCAGGGCATAACAGACCGCGCTGTTGGCGGCCGAGCCGCGGCCCTGCGCCAGGATGTCGTGCTCCCTGCAGTAGCGCACGATGTCCCAGACGATCAGGAAATAGCCGGGCAGCTTGAGCTCTTCGATGAGCGCCAGCTCGCGCTCGACCTGCCGCCGCGCCCGCTCGTGATAGGGCTGAAAGCGGCGTTGCGCGCCCTCCTCGGCGCGTTTGCGCAGAAAGCTCATCTCGGTTTCGCCCTCGGGGACGGGGTAATGCGGGAACTCGTAGCCCAGATCGGCGAGGGTGAAATCGAGACGCGCGGAGATCTCGTGCGTGTTGGCGATGGCTTCCGGCAGATCGGCGAAGAGGCGCGCCATTTCGGCGGGCGTTTTCACGTGGCGCTCGTGGTTGCGCTCCAGCAAACGGCCGGCTTCGGCCAGCGTGGTGTGATTGCGGATGCAGGTGAATACGTCCAGCAGCTCGCGCTGCGCGGGCACGGCATAGGCGGGATTGTTGGTGGCGACGAGGCCTATGCCGAGGCTTCGCGCGCGCTCGATTGTGGCCTGGTTGTGCGCCTCCTCTTCGCGGTTGAAGTGCCGTTGCAGTTCGGCGTAGAGATTCTGCCTGCCGAAGATCTCGAGCAGGCGCTCGTCGGGGTGCTGCGTCAGGCAAATCAGCCCGCGCGAGAATTCGGCGATCTCTTCGAGCGCTGCCGCGCCCTCTCCTTTCGGCGCGCGCATCTTCATGCGGGTCACCAGGCGGCAGAGGTTCCGGTAGCCTTCGCGCGTCTCCGCCAGCAGCGGATAGGTGCGGCCGTTAGTACAGGTGATTTCGCTGCCGATGTGCGCCCGCACGCCGGCCTTCTTGGCGGCCATGTGGAAGCGCGGCGAGCCGTAGACGCCATTGCGGTCGACGAGCGCCATGGCGGGCATATCGTATTGCGCGCAGGCGCCGGCCAGCTCTTCGGGCACGACGGCGCCTTCCAGGAAGCTGAAGGCGGAACGGGCGTGGAGCTCAATCATAGCTGCCCTCCACGAACCAGCCGAGAGGGCCGCAATAGATGCGATACAGCGCTCCGTCGGAGAGCGCGATATCCCACTCGTCGCGCGTCCAGGGATCGGCGGTCCACCAATCGCCAGAAGTGCGCCAGGGGCCGGCGTACTCCAGGACTTTACCGCGGATGGCGCCGGCGGTCACAAAATCCGGCTGGCCGGAAGCCAGCGTCACGCGCGCCGCGAGTGGCGGGCGGAAGATGCGGATGGCTAGTTGCACGGTTTGCCGCAGGCTTGGGCAGGCCGGAAACCTGCCCCACGGCGCAATACGGAACGCGTCCGGCCGGTGCGTATCCAGTAATTCCGGCGAGCCCACGCGGTCTTCGCCGACGATCGACCGGATCCGCGCCAGCGTCAGCTCCAGCTTCACCGGCTCCGGCGCCAGCGGAACGAACAACCCGTTCTGCGCCGCCTGCGGCTTCACCGGGTTCACGCTCATCCACAGCTTCACCAGCGGAGCGGCCGGCGGATGCTGCTCCAGATCGAGCTGCATCAGTTTCAGAAACGCCCTGGTATCGAGCGACGGCACGGGCAGCCGCAGCGTGCGCTCGTGGGTGGTGCGGTCTTCGAGGGCGAGGCGCAGGCGCAGCTCGTCGGTGGCCAGCGCGCGCGTGGCCAGCCGCGTGGCCAGCCCGTTGATCATGCGCGCCAGCAGGAAGGCCAGCGGCTCCAGCAGTTCCACCGGGTACTCCAGCTCGATTTCGTCTTCGAAGCACAGCGGCTCTTCCACCAGGCGCAGCTTGTGGTCCGCCTCGCCGCGCGCCAGCACGCGCAGCTGGAGTCCCTCCGGCCCGAGCCGCTCGGCAATTCCCAGCGGAGGCAGCGCCGCCATCTCCTGAAAACGGCGGATGCCCCAGCGCTCCAGCGTTTCCAGCAGCTCCGGTGTGGGCGCCAGCAGCGAAAGCGGCAGCGGCCCCAGAAATTTCCCTTCGTCGCCGTACGGGATCACGCTGGTGCCGCGGAAACCGCGCGCCGCGCAGATAGCCGCATCGGGGTTCGATGCAATGGCCACGCTCGCTTGTACACCGATCTCGCGGGCGCGGCGCGCGATGGCGCCGGCGATCTCCTGCGGCAGGCCGAAGAGACGATCGAGCCCGGAGACGTCGAACGTGACCGTATCCGCGGAGGTGGCTTCCACCGCGGGCGAGAATTCGAACGCCAGAGCGGTCAGATTGCCCTGGCCGTGAAGACAGGCGAACATTCGATTCTCCGTCTGGCGGCGCGCGCGCGCACTTCCGCACCGCGCAGCAGGCGCGAAACGCCGCGCGCCCCGCTCCAGTTGGCGCGCGTACGCCCGCATTCGATCACCAGCGACGCGCACGTTTTGGCATTGGATTGCCGCGCCAGAGAGATCAGCACGGCAGGCGTGTGCTCCACGGCGCGCCGCAGTCGAAACCAAGAAGTGAGCGAGATGCGGCGCGCGGTCCGTTCGGGCGTATCTCCCAGGTCCATTACCACCACGCCGAAGCCGCCGCCTTGAATCAGCAGATCTGCCGCGCGCAGCGCGTGCTCGGCGTTATGCCCGCAGCGAACCCAGAGCAGGCGCGAAAGCTCGACCCCGGCTGCCGCCGCCGCATGCGGCGAAAAGGCGTCCTCGGCATCCACGACCGCGCAGACCTCCTCGCGAGCGGTGGCCTGCGCCAGGATGGAAAGCATGAGGCTGGTGCGCCCGGAAGAGGGCGGGCCGATGATTTCGGTGAGGCAACCGCGGGGCAAATCGATCTGCGCAACCCCCGAAGGCAGAAGCTCGGGTTCCGGGCGGGGTTGCCAGCCGAGGAAGGATTCGAACTGTTTGGGGAGAGTTGCCGCGGCAGCCATGTTCGCCTTTTGTTCGCCTACAACTTGATTTTTGACGATGTTTCGGCCGATGTCAAGGGCATAGTTTTGGGGGGCTTTTTGGGCGCCAATGTAATTCTTTTGTCGCCGCCCGAATTTCGCGATTTAATAATGATAAATTACAGATTTAGAGCACTCAAACTCCGAAAAATGCCCATCCATCCCAAAGGAACTCGCGCCCGGATTCTGCTCTCCAGCGTCTTCGGCCCCTACGCCCAGGACGATGAATTCGGCAGCCGCCGGATCAACCCCATGGAGCTGTACCACAACCAGGTGACCCGCGAGCAGGGTCCGTTCTCGCTCCGCATGTTCCACCGCTCCTGGGGCATCCTCATGATTCAGCAGAACATCTCCGCTCCCACGACGGTTCTGGACTTCCCCACCCGCGGGACTTTCGCCGCCGAATTGAAGGCCAACCGCTACGACATCGTCGGCATTTCCTCCATCATCGTCAACGTCGGCAAGGTGCGCGAGATGTGCCGCATGGTGCGTGAAATCTCGCCGGGGACCACGGTCGTCGTCGGCGGGCACGTGGCCGCCATTCCGGGCATCGAGACCATGATCGACGCCGATCATATCGTCAAGGGCGACGGTATTTCCTGGATGCGCCGCTTCCTCGGCGAAGACGAGTCCGCGCCCATCCAGCATCCGGAAATCATTTCCGGCTACGATGCCCGCACGCTC
>DATJYW010000401.1:0-17476 GCA_035499435.1 Candidatus Acidiferrales bacterium
GGGACACGCCGATGGCGCCATCACCCTGCACCTGGGTTACGGCCGCACGCGCGCCGGACGCGCCGGCACCGGCATGGGATTCAATCCGTACGGTCTCCGCACCGCTAAGGCGATGTGGCAGGACGTGGGATTGGACGCCGCCAAGACCTCCGGAAAATACGAGTTCGCCGACACGCAGAACTTCCACGCGCTGGACACCCCGGACCGCCGCCACATCATCCATAAAGGCGACCTGGAGGATTTCAAGAAGAAGCCGGAGAGCGTGCACGCAGGGGCGGAGAGTCCGCCGAAAGAGCTCACGCTGTACCCCGAGTGGAAGTACGAAGGCTACGCGTGGGGCATGGCCATCGACCTCAACGCGTGCACCGGGTGCGGCGCGTGCGTCACCGCGTGCCAGGCCGAGAACAACATCGCGGTCGTGGGCAAGGACCAGGTTCGCCGCGGCCGCGCGATGCATTGGCTGCGCGTCGATTCGTATTTTCAGGGCGAGGCCAACGATCCGGCCATCTACAATCAGCCCGTGCCGTGCATGCAGTGCGAGAACGCGCCCTGCGAGCTGGTTTGCCCGGTGCAGGCCACCACGCACAGCTCCGAGGGTCTCAACGACATGGTCTACAACCGCTGCGTGGGCACGCGCTACTGCGCCAACAACTGCCCCTACAAGGTGCGGCGGTTCAATTTCTACCTGTTCAGCGATTTCGAGACGCCGGTCCTGAAGCTGGTGCGCAATCCCGACGTCAGCGTGCGCAGCCGCGGCGTCATGGAGAAGTGCACGTACTGCGTGCAGCGGATCAACGAAGCCAAGATCGATTCCGAGCGCGAAGACCGGCAGGTGCGCGACGGCGAAATTCAGACCGCGTGCCAGCAGACGTGCCCGGCCGAGGCGATCGTCTTCGGCAATATCAACGATAAGAACAGCCGCGTGGCCAAACTGAAGGCCGATGAGCGGAATTACTCGCTGCTGGCGGACCTGAACACGAGGCCCCGGACCACATACCTTGCCACGCTGCGCAATCCCAACCAGGATCTGGAGTCCTAGCCAATGGCCGATGAACAACAGGTAATCGACAAGCCGGCTCCCCAGCAGATCATCGCTCCGGGGTACACCTTCGGTACGGTTACCGACCAGATCGCCACGGTCGTACTGACCAAGAAGACGCCGATCTTCTGGTTCGCGACCTTTGCGGTTGGCATTGGGTTGCTGCTCCTGTTTCTGCTGGCGGTCGCGATCCTGTTCACCAAGGGTCTGGGGATCTGGGGACTGCGCTCGCCTACATTCTGGGCATGGGACATCACGAATTTCGTCTGGTGGGTCGGTATCGGGCACGCGGGCACGCTGATCTCCGCCATCCTGCTGCTGCTCAACCAGCGCTGGCGCAATTCGATCAACCGCTTCGCCGAGGCGATGACGATTTTCGCCGTGGCGTGCGCGGGCATGTTCCCGATCCTGCACCTGGGGCGTCCGTGGCTGATGTACTGGCTGTTCCCTTATCCGAACACGATGGGGATCGAGCCTAATTTCCGCAGTCCGCTGGTGTGGGACGTGTTCGCGGTCTCGACCTACGCGACGGTTTCGGCCCTGTTCTGGTTTGTCGGCCTGATACCTGACCTGGCGACCTTGCGCGACCGGTCCAACAACCGCTTCCTGAAATTCGCCTACGGCATCCTGGCGATGGGCTGGCGCGGATCGGCGCGGCACTGGAGCATCTACGAGACGGCCTCGCTGCTGCTCGCGGGACTGGCGACGCCGCTGGTGCTTTCGGTCCACACGGTAGTCAGCTTCGACTTCACCATCGGGATCGTGCCGGGCTGGCACAGCACGTTCTTCCCGCCGTACTTCGTCGCGGGCGCCATCTATTCGGGCTTTGCCATGGTTCTGGCGCTGGCGATTCCGCTGCGTGCGGTCTATGGACTGCAGGGCCTGATCACGGATACGCACCTGGACTACTGCGGCAAGGTGATGATGGCCACCGGGCTGATCGTCGGATACGCATACATCCTGGAAGCCTTCCTGGCCTGGTACAGCGGCAACGTCTTCGAGCAGGCCGCAATCGCCAACCGGATGTTCGGGCCATACAGGGTGGAGTACTGGGTTTTGGTGGCCTGCAACGTCATCGCGCCGAACGCGCTGTGGTTCACGAAGGTCCGCAGAAGTCCGGTGCTGCTATTCATCTGGTCCCTGATCGTGCTGGTGGGTATGTGGCTGGAGCGCTTCATCATCATCGTGAGCAGCCTGGCGCAGGACAACCTGCCGGGCTCCTGGCGTATTTTCGAATCTACGCGATGGGATTGGGCGACGTACCTGGGCTCGATCGGGCTGTTCCTGTTCCTGTTCTTCCTGTTCATTCGTCTGCTGCCCATGATTTCGATCTTCGAGGTCCGCACCCTGCTTCCGCAGGCCAAGGTGGAAGAGGAGGCCGGAGGATGAACAAGCCCATCTACGGAGTGATGGCCGAGTTCGACAGTCCGTCCGCGCTGGTGGCGGCCGCGCGCGCCGCCAGCGAAAAGGGATACCGCAAGCTCGACGCCTATTCGCCTTTCCCGATCGAAGAGTTGAGCGATGCGCTTCACCTGCACCACAACAAGCTGCCGCTGATCGTGCTGATCGGCGGGATCGTGGGCGGAACGCTGGGATACCTGATGCAGTACTGGATCGCGGTGGACTACTACCCCATCAACGTCGCCGGGCGTCCGCTGCATAGCTGGCCTTCGTTCATCATCATCACCTTCGAAATGACGATTCTGCTGGCTGCTTTGTCGGCGGTGTTCGGTTTGTTGGGGCTGTGCGGGCTGCCCATGCCCTACCATCCGACGTTCAACGTGCCGCGCTTCGCGCTGGCCAGCCGGAATCGATTTTTCCTGTGCATCGAAGCCACCGATCCCCTGTTCGATCATGACCGCACGTGCGAGTTTCTCGAGACGCTGGAGCCCAGAGAGGTGTCCGAAGTTGCGCACTGAAACAGGAGTCGGAATTCGGAAGTCACAATTCAGAATGCGAGGCCTCTACGTGTGCGGGTCGGTGATCGCGATCCTGTTGGCCGGTTGCCGGCAGGACATGCAGGATCAGCCCAAGTTTATCCCGCTGCGGCCCAGCAACTTCTTCGCGGACGGGCGGTCGGCGCGCCCGATTCCCGAGGGCACCGTCGCCCGCGGCCACCTCAACGACGACACGCTGTTCTACACCGGCAAGGGTCCGGACGGGAAGCCGGTCAATGAATTTCCGTTCCCGGTGACGAAGGCGGTGATCCAGCGCGGGCAGCAGCGCTTCAACATCTACTGCACGCCGTGCCACGACCGCACGGGCGGCGGGAACGGAATGGTGGTGCAGCGCGGCTACCGGCACCCGCCAACCTATCACAGCGACCGCCTGCGCCAGGTTCCAAACGGATACATTTTCGACGTGATCACTAACGGATTCGGGGCGATGCCCGATTATGCGGCGCAGATTCCGCCGGCGGATCGCTGGGCGATTGTCAGCTACGTTCGCGCGCTGCAACTGAGCCAGCAGGCGTCGGTCAACGACGTGCCGGCGGATGCCCGCGGGCAGCTCTCCACCGGGGGCGGGAAATGACCGCGCAAACGGTAGATTTCGCCGTCTCTCCGGAGTTGCAGTCGGACCTGCGGCGCTGGCGCACGCGGGCGTTGATGGCCGGCGCGGCCGGCGCCGCGCTTTCCGCGATCGGCTTTTTCGTGGATCACGACCAGTTCTACCGGTCGTACCTGTGGTCTTACATTTACGTGCTTGGGCTGACCATTGGGCCGCTGGCCTGGCTGATGCTGCAGTACGTTACCGGGGGCGCCTGGGGACTGGTGGTTCGCCGCCCCTGCGAGGCTGCCACGCGCACACTGCCGCTCACCGCGGTGATGTTCCTGCCGATCGTGATCGGGATCAACAATCTGTACCCGTGGGCCCACAAGAAGCTGGTAGATGCCGATGCACACATGCATCACGTGGCGCCGTACCTGAACGTCCCGTTTTTCCTGTTACGCGCGGCGATCTACTTCGCCGGCTGGGCGGTGCTTTCGTGGCGGCTCAATCGCTTGTCGGCGATCGAGGACGAACAAGGCCACGACGCGGTGCACGGCAAGCTGTCCAGTGCCGCGGCGCCGGGAATCCTGTTCTGGGGCTTCAGCGTCACTTTCCTGGCGATCGACTGGGTGATGTCCGTGGATCCGCACTGGTACTCGAGTATGTTCGGGCTCCTGTTCATTGCCAGCCAGGGCCTGACGTCGATGGCATTCCTCATCACCTTGATGGTGATGCTCTCGTTCCGCCGCCCGATGTCGGCGGTGTTGACGCCGCGTCACCTGCACGATCTCGGCAAGTTCCTCTTGGCGCTGGTGATGGTTTGGGCGTATTTCTCGTTCTCGCAATTCCTCATCATCTGGGCCGGCAATCTGCCTGAGGAGATTCCCTGGTACCTCATCCGCCTGAACAACGGATGGGGATTCGTGGGCCTCCTCCTGGTGGTAGGCCACTTCGCACTGCCGTTCGCGCTGCTGCTCTCGCGCGATTTGAAACGCAATTTCCGGCTGCTGCGCGGCATCGCCGTCTTCGTTCTCTGCATGCGATGCGTCGATCTCTATTGGATCGTCATGCCGACCTTCCGCAAGCAGGGCTTCGGCATTAGCTGGATGGATTTCACGATACCGCTCGGCCTGCTCGGCCTGTGGCTGGCCTATTTTCTGACGCAACTGGAGAAACGGCCCCTGATGCCGCGCAACGCTCCGCACCTGGAGGAGGTCCTGGAACATGGACGAGACTAATCTCCGCTCTCCGTACGAAGGTCCGGGCCACGAGACCAGCGACATCAACGTCTGGGCAGTCGGCAAGTTCGCGATCGCCCTGGTTGTAGTGACGGCGGTGAGCCTCGTTCTGCTGTTCGGTCTGATGAAGTATTTCCAGTCGCGCGAAACCAGCGAAGTGGTGAAGACCGTGGACCCGGCGCAGGTCTTCCCGCAGCCGCAGTTGCAGAAGACGCCGATGCCCGACCTGCGGCAGTTCCACGCCGGCGAAGACAAGATCCTCGACAGCTACGGCTGGGTCGATCAGCCGAAGGGGATCGTTCGGATTCCGATCGATCGCGCCATTGACGTGCTGGCGCAGCGCGGGCTGCCCTCGCGCGCGGGTGGTGCCAAATGAGAATTGCGATATTGGTTGCCGCCGCCGCGGCGTCTCTGCACGCGCAGCAGCTTCTTGGGCCGCCGCGCCAATCCGCGATGCAGGACACGAACCTCAAGCCCGCTCTGCCCGGTGCGCTGCAGGGCGTGGGGATCGACCAGAAGCTGGATCAGCAGGTCCCGCTCGGTCTCGTCTTCACCGACGAGTACGGCAAACAGGCTCCTCTCTCGACTTATTTCCGGCCCGGCAAGCCGGTGCTGCTGGCGCTGGTTTACTACCGCTGCCCCATGCTGTGCACGCAGATTCTGACGGGCACTGCCAGCAGCCTGAAAGCCGTGTCGCTCGATCCCGGCAAGGACTTCGAAGTGGTCGCGATCAGCTTCGATCCGAAGGACACGCCCGAGACGGCCGCTTCGAAAAAGCAGATGTACCTGAAGCGCTACGGGCGCCCTGGGACGGCCAACGGATGGCACCTGCTGACGGGCGACGCGGCCAATATCAAGGCCCTCACCGATGCCATCGGCTACCACTACAAGTACGATCCGAAGACAGACCAGTTCGCGCACGCCAGCGGAATCATGATCGTGACCCCGGAAGGGCGGCTCTCGCGCTACTTCTACGGTGTGGAGTATGCCCCGCGCGATGTGCGGCTGGGGCTGGTGGAAGCGTCGCAGAACAGGATCGGCAACCCGGTGGATGAAATTCTGCTGTTCTGCTATCACTACGATCCGGCCACGGGCAAGTATGGCGCCGTGGTCATGAATATCGTGCGGCTGGCGGGTGTGGCGTTCGTGCTGCTCTTGGGCACGGTCCTCGCAATTTTTCTGCGGCGCGATTTCCGGTCCGGCCGCCGCGCATCAGCGGACCTCGGACAGGTCAGGCGGGCCGGCTAAGACACATGGGCGAATTCCAACTATTTCCGGTTCAGGCGTCCACGCTGGCTCCCGAGGTGGACCACCTGCTGTACTTTCTGCTGGCGGTCACGGTGTTTTTCACGCTGCTGATCTTTGGCGCGATCTTCTATTTCGCGATTCGCTACCGCCGCCGCTCGGAAAAAGAACTGCCGCACGTAGTGCATGGCGGCTACACGCTGGAGATCCTGTGGAGCGTGATTCCCTTCGGCCTGACCATGGTGATGTTCACGTGGGGCGCGAGCGTGTTCTTCACCGGCGCGCGTCCGCCGGACAACGCCATGCAGATTTACGCGGTCGGCAAGCAGTGGATGTGGAAGCTGGAGCACATGGAGGGCGTGCGCGAGATCAACGAGCTGCACGTTCCGGTCGGCCGTCCGGTGCGCATCACGATGGCGAGCGAGGACGTGATCCACAGCTTCTACGTGCCGGCATTCCGCACCAAGCAGGACGTGGTTCCGGGGCGCTATACCACGACATGGTTCACACCTACCAAAGTCGGCAGGTATCACCTCTTCTGCGCCGAATATTGCGGTACGCGTCATTCCGGAATGATCGGCTGGGTCTATGTGATGGAGCCGCGGGATTATGAAGACTGGCTGGGCGGCGGGACAGGCGGCGGGTCGCTGGCCGAAAACGGCAAGCTGCTGTTTCAGCAGCTCGCCTGCAGCAACTGCCACAAGGATGACAACAGCGGCCGGTGTCCTACCCTCGTCGGCCTGTTCGGCAAGGATGTGCAGTTGAGCGGCGGCGGCAAGGTGAAAGCCGACGAGGCGTACCTTCGTGAATCCATTCTGCAGCCGCAGGCCAAGATTGTCGCCGGGTACGAGCCGGTGATGCCGACCTTCACCGGCCTGGTGAACGAAGACCAGGTGGTGCAGTTGGTTGAATACGTCAAGTCATTGGGTCCGAAGCCGTCCGCGCAGGCCGCCGGAGCCCCAGCGGCGAAGAAATAACTATGATTACCACAGCGGTACAAGAACGCGAGCATTACTTGAACGCCAGCTATGGCCTCAAGTCGTGGCTCCTGACTAAGGACCACAAGCGTATCGGCCTGCTCTACCTCGCCACCATCACGCTGTTCTTCTTTCTCGGGGGTGCGTTCGCCACGTTGATTCGCGTCGAGCTGTTGACTCCGCAGGGCGACCTGGTGAGCTCCGAGACTTACAACAAGCTGTTCACCATGCACGCGGTGGCGATGATCTTTTTCTTCATGATCCCGTCCATCCCGGCGGTCTTGGGTAACTTCTTTCTGCCGATCATGATCGGCGCGCGCGATCTGGCCTTTCCGAAAATCAATCTGCTGAGCTGGTATCTGCTGGTCATCGGCGGCCTGTTCAGCCTCTTCGCCATGATCGCGGGCGGCGTGGATACGGGTTGGACGTTCTATACGCCGTACTCGACCGCATATTCGAATAGTTGGGTGATCGCGACCGCGCTCGGCATCTTCATCGCGGGATTTTCTTCGATTCTGACCGGGCTGAACTTCGTGGTTACGGTGCACACGATGCGTGCGCCGGGCATGACCTGGTTCCGCATGCCGCTCTTCGTATGGTCGAACTACGCGACCAGCCTGATTCAGATCCTGGGCACTCCGGTGCTGGCGGTAACCATCGTCCTGGTCTTCGTCGAGCGCGTCTTCCACCTGGGCATCTTCGATCCCGCGCGCGGCGGCGACCCGGTGCTGTTCCAACACCTCTTCTGGTTCTACTCGCATCCCGCGGTCTACATCATGGTGCTGCCCGCGATGGGCGTGATCAGCGAGCTGATCAGCACTTACTCGCGCAAGCCGGTCTTCGGATACCACTTCGTGGCGTTTTCCAGCCTGGCGATCGCGGTACTCGGATTCCTGGTCTGGGGGCACCACCTTTTCGTCAGCGGCCAGTCGTTATATGCCGGCCTGGTGTTCAGCTTCCTCAGCTATTTTGTCGCGATTCCGTCGGCAATCAAGGTCTTCAACTGGACCGCGACTCTATATAAGGGCTCGATCACCTACCACACGCCGATGCTCTACGCCTTCGGCTTTATCGGCCTGTTTACCATCGGCGGACTAACCGGTCTTTTTCTGGCGGCGCTCGGAATCGACGTGCATGTTACCGACACTTACTTCGTGGTGGCGCACTTTCATTACATCATGGTAGGCGGCACCATCATGGCGTATCTCGGCGGCATGCACTACTGGTGGCCCAAGATGACCGGTCGTATGTATCCGGAGGGTTGGGCCAGGCTCAGCGCGCTGGTCATCTTCCTCGGGTTCAATCTGACGTTCTTTCCACAGTTTATTCTGGGCTATCTCGGGATGCCCCGCCGGTATCACGCGTACCCGGAAGAGTTCCAGGTTCTGAACGTGCTCTCCACGGCCGGGGCGAGTGTGCTCGCCGTGGGCTACCTGATGCCGATGATCTACTTCATCTGGAGCCTGCGCTATGGCAAGATCGCGCCGGCTAATCCATGGGGCGCGACCGGGCTGGAGTGGAAGACGTCCTCGCCCCCGCCGCTGCACAATTTCGATGGGACGCCGGTGGTCACTCACGGAGCCTACGACTACACCACGGTGATGGGAGAGGAGATCGAAGTTGGCTGATCACGCGCGCGCCGAGACTCTCGCCCTGCGGGTGCAGTTCGATACCGCCGAGCAGCAGAAGGACGCATCCACGCTCGGGATGTGGATCTTCCTGATTACGGAAATCATGTTCTTCGGGGGCATGTTCGCGGCCTATACCGTATACCGCACCTGGTATCCGACCGTCTTCGCGGTGGCCTCCACCAGCCTCAATGCTCCGATTGGCGCCGCCAATACTTGTATTCTGCTGTTCTCCAGTTTCACGATGGTGATGGCGGTGCGCGCCGGGCAGCTCGGACGGCAGAGGATGATCGTGTTTTTCCTGGTGCTGACACTCTTGTTCGGCTTCGCGTTTCTGGGTGTGAAGGCGGTCGAGTGGAAGGAAAAGTTCGACGAGCATCACATTCCCGGCCAGGCCGAGTTTCACCTGGAGGGCCTGCCCGCCACGCAGCAGGCGACCGCGCAACTGTTCTTCTCGCTCTACTTCGCCATGACGGGTCTGCACGCGGCCCACATGGTAGTTGGCGCGGGCATTTTGATTTTTCTGATCGTGCACGCACGCAAAGGCCGTTACTCTGCCGACTACTACACGCCCGTCGACGTGGCCGGACTCTACTGGCACTTCGTCGATATCATCTGGATCTTTCTGTTCCCGCTGCTATACCTGATCGATCGCCACCTGGGGAAATGAGATGACAGGCAACGGACACACGCACATCGACTCCACCAAGACCTATCTCCTCGTGCTGCTGACGCTGCTGGCGGCGACCATCATCACCACGGCGGTGGCTTATGTCGATCTCGGCCCGTTCAGCACCGTGGTGGCTCTCACAATCGCTTGCGTCAAGATGCTGTTGGTGGCGCTGTTCTTCATGCACATCCGCCACAGCACCAAGCTGACGCGACTGGTAGTGGTTGGCGGATTATTGTGGCTGCTGATCCTGCTCACCCTGACAATGTCGGATTTCCTGACGCGCGGCATCCTCGGCGTGCCAGGCAAGTAGCTACTGCTGGTCCTTGTTCTTCGCCGGCGCCGACGCGGTGACCTTATCGATGGCCTCGATCTGCGAGCGCACCGTCGCCGCGTCATCGGCTTTGGGGTCGAGTTGCAGGTAGGCCTTGAAGCGCTTCGACGCGGTCTCGTAATCCTTGCGCTGCACCGCCACCAATCCCAGTAGATAGTTCACACGCGGATACAGGTGCCGTGTGTCCAGGTGCTCGGCTTGGAGCCCGCTCTTTTCTGCCTCTTCCAGGTTGTGCAGGTTGTAGTTGGCAACGGAATTGAAAAAGTACGCCTGGGGATAGGAAAACGGATCGAGTTTGACCGTCTTGTCCGTAACGTCGGCGAGGTCCTGCCAGCGCTTCTCCATCATGTTGAGGTTCGCCAGTTGCAGGTAGGGCCTTATGAACTTCGCGTCGCATTCGAGGGCGCGGTTGAAGTAGCCGCGAGCCATGTCCATCTTGCTCGCGCCGGCCTGGAGCATGCCGAGCTCGAACCACGCCGCCGCGTACTTGGGATAAGCTTCCACCGCTTTTTCGAAATTCTTCTCCGCCTCGTCGAATTTCTTCTTCTTCAGCGAGTCCATCCCCTTGTCGTAGGCTTTCTTGGCATCTTTGGGAGCCGCCAGCGACACCATGCTGACGGTCTGGCCTTCCTCGGCCGCGCCGATGCGGTGTAGCAGGATCACGCCCACGTTGGGATCGTCCATCGGGCGCCGCCCGGTCAGCGACACCTGCTGCGAACGGTATCCCGCCAGCTTGGCCTGGAGATCGCAGCCCATGTACTTGCGTTCGGCGCCGTCGATGCCGCCAAGACGCGATCCGGAGGACATCGGGCTGGTGCCTCCTGCGCCGGCAGACGACATCATCGGGTTGTTGATCCCGCTCATCGAGCCCATTTCACTCGCGTCCTGAATCATGGCGTTGTTGCGCGAGCCGAGCTCGATTCCGAAGTAGCCCTTGGCGTCGGTGTAGCCTTCGCCATGAGGCGCGCCGCTGCAGACGGTCTCGATGACCGCCGGCTGAGGCGGGGGCGTTCCGTCCTCCAGAGTGACGCGTCCGCTCACGTAGATCGGCTGCGGCACGCCGGTGGAAGGCTGCGTCGGCGTAGTCGTGGTTGAATTTGGCGTGGTCGGTGTGCCGATGCGGCCGGGCGTATTGGTCGGCGTGCCCGTGCTCCCGGTAGTTCCGGTGCCGGTCGGGGTGGTCGGTGTCGCGCCGCCTTTGCTTTGTCCGAAGCCAGGAATCAGCAGCAGGCAGGATGCCGCCGCAACCGTGATCGCCCTCACCCAAACCGTCGGAGTCATACTGCCTCCCAAATCGACTGCCCACATTATCCCACTAAACTCAAGTGACGGTTGTTAACGGACGATTGCGCGGGCCGGCGTGTCCTATTGATAGAATGGCAGGACCGACAACAATATGCGAATGCTCTCCATTGCCACGCTTGCCGCTCTGTCTTGGCTCCTTGCGGCCTGCTCCGATACAGCCGCGCCTGTCGCCAGGAAGGAGCCCGAAAAGCTGGAGCCCGCCACCGGGCAAACCGCGCTGTTCCGGATGTACCAGATGGCGCGGTCGTGGGGGGGAATCGAGACGCAGATTCTCAAGATGCAGAGCGTGCGGATTCCAGAGGTCAAAGATACACCTCCCGGCACCGCCGGAGCATGGCAGGCGACCATGGTTTCCTCCTCGAAGGGGCAGTCGCGGGATTACACATACTCGATCGTGGAGAGCGAGGGCAACCTGCACAAGGGAGCGTTCGCCGGTCCGGAATCGGGCTGGACCGGTGCGCGCGGCGTCGAATCGCCTTTTCTGATGGCCGCCGTGAAGGTGGATACCGACACGGCATACAAAAAGGCGATGGACACGCCGGGCAGCAAGGCTGCGGATTACGACAAGAAAAACCCGGGCAAGCCGATTACGATCCTCCTGGAGAAGACCAACAAACATCCGGATCCGGTGTGGCGCATCATCTGGGGAGAGTCCGCGGGCACATCGAATTTCTCGGTGCTGATCGACGCGTCTACGGGAGACTACCTGGAGACGATGCGGTAACGCGGGCCTCCAGGCCCGCACCCGCCGGCCGTGCCGCGAAGCGGCCCGCCGCGAGCTTTGCTCGTTCCCCGGCGGACCTGGACGCGCGTTACGAGAACTTCAGCTCCCCGGACACCCCATCCGCGTCCACGCGGACTGTCTGCCCGTCCTTGACGGCGCCCTGAAGCAGCATGCGTCCCAGCGGCGTCTCGATCCTCTTCTGGATGGCCCGCTTCAGCGGCCGCGCGCCGTATCGCGGATCGTAGCCGGAGCGCACCAGGTTCGCCCGGGCGGCATCGGTCAGGTCCAGCTTGATACGGCGGTCCGCCAGCCGCGCGCGCAGGTTCGCCAGTTGGATCTCGACGATCTTCTTCAGGTGCTCCTCGTTCAGCGCGTGGAAGACGATGATCTCATCGACGCGATTGAGAAACTCCGGCCGGAAGCGATGCGGCAGCTCGTCCTCCGGCAGGTTCGACGTCATGATCACGATGGTGTTCTTGAAATCGACCGTGCGGCCCTGGCTGTCGGTGAGGCGGCCGTCGTCGAGCAGTTGCAGCAGCACGTTGAAGACATCGTGGTGGGCCTTTTCGATCTCGTCGAACAGCACCACCGAGTAGGGCCGCCGCCGCACCGCTTCGGTCAACTGGCCGCCCTCCTCGTAGCCTACATATCCGGGCGGCGCGCCCACCAGCCGGGAGACTGTGTGCTTCTCCTGATACTCCGACATGTCGATGCGGATCATGGCGTGCTCGTCGTCGAACAGGAACTGGGCGAGCGCGCGAGCCAGTTCGGTCTTGCCCACGCCGGTCGGTCCCAGAAAAATGAAGCTGCCGATGGGACGGTTGGGATCCTTCAAGCCGCTGCGCGCGCGGATCACCGCTTCGCTCACGGCGGTGACCGCTTCGTCCTGGCCGACTACGCGTTTGTGCAGCTCCTCTTCCAGGTGCAGGAGCTTTTGCATCTCGCCCTCGAGCAGCTTGGTAACGGGGACGCCGCTCCACCGGCTCACCACCTCGGCGATGTCCTCTTCGTCGACGGCGTCTTTGATCAGCTTGCTCTGCGCCTGCTTCTCCTCTTCCTGCGCAAGCTGCTTCTCCAGTGTGACCAGCTTGCCGTATTTCAGCTCGGCGGCGCGATTCAGGTCGTACTGCCGCTCGGCCTGCTCGATCTCGGCCTTGGTCTGCTCCACCTGCTCGCGCAGCGTGCGCACGCGCTCGACCGCGGATTTCTCGGCTTGCCAGCGCGCCATCAAGGCATCGCCTTCGGCGCGGAGGTCGGCCAGCTCCTTCTCGAGTTTGGCGAGGCGCTCGCGGCTCGGCTTGTCGGTCTCTTTGCGCAGCGCCTCGCGTTCGATTTCGAGCTGCATGCTCCGCCGGCGGGTCTCGTCCAGCTCGGCCGGCATGGAATCGATCTCCGTGCGCAGGCGGGCGGCGGCCTCGTCCACCAGGTCGATGGCCTTGTCCGGCAGGAAGCGGTCGCTGATGTAACGGTTGGACATGACCGCGGCGGCCACTAGCGCCGCGTCCTTGATGCGCACGCCATGGTGCACTTCGTAGCGCTCCTTGAGGCCGCGCAGGATCGAGACCGTGTCTTCGACGGTGGGTTGGTCCACCAGCACGGTCTGGAAGCGGCGCTCCAGCGCGGCGTCTTTTTCGATGTATTTGCGATACTCGTCGAGCGTGGTGGCGCCGATGCAGTGCAGCTCACCGCGGGCCAACATAGGTTTGAGCAGGTTGCCCGCGTCCATCGACCCCTCGGTTTTGCCCGCGCCCACCACCGTGTGCAGCTCGTCGATGAACATGATGATCTCGCCGGCGGAATCCTGCACTTCCTTCAACACCGCCTTGAGGCGTTCTTCGAATTCGCCGCGATACTTCGCCCCGGCGATCAGCGCGCCCATGTCCAGCGCCACGATGCGCTTGTTCTTCAGGCCCTCGGGTACGTCGCCGCGAATGATGCGCAGCGCCAATCCTTCGACGATCGCCGTCTTGCCCACGCCGGGCTCGCCGATCAGCACCGGGTTGTTCTTGGTGCGCCGTGAGAGTACCTGGATGACGCGCCGGATCTCTTCGTCGCGCCCGATCACGGGGTCGAGCTTGCCCTGCGCGGCCAGCTTGGTGAGGTCGCGGCCGTAGCGTTCCAGCGCCTCGTAGGTGGCCTCGGGGTTCTGCGAGGTCACTCGCTGGCTGCCGCGCACTTCGCGCAGCGCCTGCATCAGGCGGTCGCGATCGACGCCGAGGACCCTGGCGTCAACCGCCAGCAGCACGTGCTCCACCGAGATGTACTCGTCCTTGAGCTTCTTGGCTTCGTCTTCGGCCGCGACCAGGATCTTGCTCAATCGCGACGTGACGTA
Source organism: Candidatus Acidiferrales bacterium (assembly GCA_035499435.1). GTDB lineage: Bacteria > Acidobacteriota > Terriglobia > Bryobacterales > Bryobacteraceae > Solibacter. The sequence continues at coordinate 13,983 of DATJYW010000401.1, forward strand.
AACCTGGTCCGGGCCGCCGGTCGTGCCGGAGACTTTAGGCAGGCGGTCGATGTCGCTGCGCAGCCTCGCGGCGAGCCCGTCCACGTTTACCCCCGCGCGAGCGAGGATGCTCCCCGCGAGACCGCCCTCCTGTTCGAGCAGGGCGAGCAGCAGGTGCTCCAGATCGACTTGCTGATTCCCGTGCCGCACCGCGATTCCCTGCGCCGACCGCACGGCTTCCTGCAGTTTCTCGGTGAATCGATTGAAATCCATCACACACTTCCGCGTATCAATTGTTCGGCGTGGCGGAGCGCTTCCTCGGTCAGCTTCTGGCCGCTGAGCATGCGGCCGATTTCCCGGGTCCGCGCTTCTCCGTGCAATTCTTCCACTACCGCCACCGTGCGGCCTCGTTCTTCCAGCTTCTCCACACGATAGTGATGGTCCGCGAATCCCGCGATCTGCGGCAGGTGCGTGACGCAGAGCACCTGGTTGGCCCCAGCCAGTTTCTTGAGCCGGCGCCCGACGCCTTCCGCCGCGCTCCCGCCCACGCCGGCGTCCACTTCGTCGAACACGAGCGTCCGGCCCGCCGCCGATTTACCGCCCGCCAGGCAGGTCTTCAGGGCCAGCGCCATGCGCGAAATCTCTCCGCCCGATGCCACTTTGTCCAGCGGGCGCGGTTCCTCGCCCAGGTTGGGAGAGACCAGGAACTCGATTGCGTCGGCGCCGCTGACGGACCATGGTCCTTCGGTGATCTCCACGCGAAAAACGGTGCGCTCCATGGCAAGTTGGGCCAACTCGGCCTCCACGCGCTTTTCGAGCCGCCGCGCCGCGGCCTTGCGGGTCTCCGTCAATTCCCCGGCGGCCTTCTCGAACTCCGCCGCGAGCCGCTTCTGCTCCTTGCGGAGCGCTTCCATGCGCTCGCCCGCGGTCTCCACACCGGCGATCTGCGCGCGAACGTCCTCCAAAAACGCCAGTATTTCCGGGATGGTCTGCCCGTACTTGCGCTTTAGGCGTCCGATTGCCGCGAGCCGGTTCTCGACTTCCTCCAGCCGGCCGGGGTTGGCCTCCAGGTGCGAAAGGTAGTCCCGGAGCCCGTATCCGGCCTCCTGCAAGCTCAATTGTGCCGACTTCAAATGGTCGCGCAACCCTTCCAGCGTCGAATCGATGCGCAGCAGTTCCTCCACGCGTTTGGCCGCGATTCGCGCCAGCGCCAGCGCGGATTCCGGGCTCTCGTACACGGCTTCGTAGGCGGTGCTCGCGCTTTCCTGGAGTTTCTGCACGTTCTGGAGCACGCGGCGTTCGTTCTCCAGCGCCGTGTCCTCGTCCGGCTCCAGGGCGGCACTCTCGATTTCCTTGCGCTGGAAGCTCCACAGGTCGAGCAGGCGCAGCTTTTCCTGCTCGTTGCGCTCGAGCTCGTCCAGCTCCGCCATCGTCTCGCGCCACCGTCCGAACAGGGCCGCGACACGATCCACCAGCTCGCTCTTGCCGGCGAAGGAGTCCAGCATGTCGCGCTGCGCGTCCGGCGAAAACAGAAGCTGTTGATCATGTTGTCCGTGGATATCCGCCAGGAGCGGCGCCAGATCGCGGAGCAGGCCGGCGGAAACCGGACGGCTGCCGACGAATGCCCGCGATTTGCCGCTCGCCAGGATCTCTCGTTCGATGAGCAGTTCGCCGTCTTCGATTTCCAGGCCCGCGGGCTCCAGCAGGCGCCGGGCCGCCGGCTGGTCGCGCACTTCGAAGATGCCGGCCACACGCGCCCGCGTCTCGCCCGTCCGGATCATATCGGCCGACGCTCTTCCGCCGAGCAGCAGGCCGAGGGCATCCACGACGATCGACTTGCCGCTGCCGGTCTCGCCGGTCAGCAGGTTCAGACCCGTATGAAAATGCACCCTCAGCCGCTCGACCACGGCATAATTCTCGACCACGAGTTCCAGCAGCATGCTGTTGGCGATTATAGCTGCTGTAGCACGGTCACCCCTCCGCACCGACTTTTGTTGCCCCACCGGCGTCCTAACTGTTAGATTTGAGATTAGGAGACGAATTGACCTTCGAAGCTCCCGTTGCCCTCCTCCTGCAGACAGATTACCTGGAGATGATCCGGCACAATGGGCCGGTAGAGAATGCGATCCTGGCAATCCTGGTCTGTTTCTCGATCTATTCCTGGACCGTCATTTTTGCCAAGCTCGGCGCGCTGCGCGGCGCGCGCACCGCGAACACCCGTTTTCTGCGTGCTTTCCGCAAGGCAAGCGGGTTGGACGCCGTGATGGTGGCCAGCGAGCAATTCCGGCCATCGCCGCTGGTCGCGGTTTTCGACTTCGGCTACGAAGAACTGGAGCGGCAGGTGAAGGCGCGCGGCTCGGTCACCAACCGCACCGCCATCGAGCGCACGTTGCAGCTCGGCATCAGCGAGGAACTGGCCAAGCTGGAGCGCAGCATGAACTGGCTGGCTACCACCGCCAGCGTGACGCCGTTCATCGGCTTGATGGGCACCGTGATGGGTATTATCACGGCCTTCCACGAGCTGGGCCAGATGGGCTCAACGAGTTTGAAGGCGGTGGGCCCGGGGATTTCGGTCGCGCTGGTGGCCACCGCCGTCGGCCTGTTCGCCGCCATTCCGGCCGCGATTTTCTATAACTACTTCGGCGGCGTAATCCGCGAGATCGGCGCGCGCATGGAAGATTTCTCGCTCGAGTTCATGAACATGGCGGAGCGGAGTTTCGGGGAGCGCTAGGGCCATGGCCATTTCAATGTCCAACGGCGGCGGGAACGGCAGGCTGCGGCGCGGCCGCACGGGATCGCTCGCCGAGATCAACGTCACGCCGTTTGTCGACGTGGTGCTGGTACTGCTGGTCATCTTCATGCTGACCGCGCACGTCATGGAGTTCGGCATCGAGGTGGATGTTCCCAAAACGCGCAACGTGAAAGAGACGGCGCAGGAGATGCCGGTGGTCACCATCACCCGTGCCGGCGAGATCACGCTCAACGGCAAACCGGTAAACATCAACGATCTGCCGGAGACGATCAAGCAGCAGTACGGCAAGGCCAAGGGTGTTTACGTGCGCGCCGACAAGCAGACCATCTGGGACCCGATCGCGCAGGTCACGGCCGAGTTGGGCGCGGCCAAGCTGCAGGTCAACATGGTGACCCAACCGGAGGACGAATCCGTCAAGGGTCGCCGGTAATGTCTCCGCACATTGACATCCTGGATCAGCCGGAACGCCTGGGTAGGCCTCTGCTCGGATCGATCCTGTTCCACGCCGGGCTGGCGGTTGTGATCGGCGGCGTCACGTGGGTGCAACAGAGGCCGGGCTTCACGCTGGGATCGAGCGAGGGCGGCCGGATGGGCTCGGTGATCGTCAACCCGGTCAGCATTCCGCTGCCCAACCGCGGGGGGCAGATCAACCCGGTGGCACGGGATACGCCGTCGCAGGTGCCCACGCCGATTCCCGAGAAGAAGGCGCCGCCGAAAGCCGCTGAAAAACCGCCGGACGCCGATGCGGTGCCGCTACCTTCGA
>DATJYW010000402.1:0-13025 GCA_035499435.1 Candidatus Acidiferrales bacterium
GAAGAGCTCGGCTTCGAGCAGGGTATCGGTAAGGCCGGAGCAGTTGACGCTGAGGAAGGGCTTGCCGCGGCGCGCGCTGAAATCGTGGATGGCGCGGGCCACGAGTTCTTTGCCGGTTCCGGATTCGCCCAAGATGAGCACAGTGGCGTCGGTGCGGGCCGCCTGGGCGATCAGCTTGTAGACCGCGATCATGGGGGCGCTGCGGCCGACCAGGCCGGCGTTGGAGAGCTGCGACTCGGCCTGATCGGCACCGGCGGTGGCCGCGGCTTCGCGGCGGGCGTCGAGGATGCGGCGCAGGAGCTCCACCACGGCGGAAATCTCGAAGGGCTTGCCGATAAAATCGCTGGCGCCGCGGGCCACGGCTTCCACGGCGACTTCGAGCGATCCCTGTGCGGTCATAAGCACGATGGGCAGGTTGGGATCGCTGGAGCGCAATGAGTCTACCAGTTCGAGCCCGCCGCCGTCCGGCATGTAGATGTCGCTCAGCACGGCGTCGTATTGGCCGGTAGCGGCGGCTGCCAGGGCTTCGCGGCCGGTGCGCACGGCGGTTACGCGAAAGCCGTTGAGACTGAGGCCGGTTTCGAGCATGAGGCGAATCGAGCGCTCGTCGTCGGCGACCAGAATGTTGGGTTGGGTCGATGTATTCATGAGGTTTTCTCGCGAGGAATCCTGAGGCTGAAGGTGGAACCGTGGTTGAGCTCGCTGCGGACGGCGACCGTACCACGGTGCAGCTCGGCGATTTCACGGACGAAGGCAAGCCCCAGTCCGGTTCCGGGAGTGCCCGCGTCCTGCACGCGCGGGACGCGGTAGAACTTTTCGAAGACGCGCTCGAGATCCGCGGGCGGAATCCCGTACCCGTGGTCGATGACCTCGATTAGCAGGGCCTCCTCTTCCGCTCGCGCGGAGATGATGATTTCGGCGGCGTCCGGGCTGTATTTGACGGCGTTGGAGACCAAGTTTTCGAGGGCGCGCGACAGCAGGTCGGGATCGGCCAGGATCGGGGGCAGGCCGGGCTGGAACCTGCGCGTGAGGCGAATGTGGCGGGCCGCGGCCACGGGATCCAGCAGGATGAGGATCCGCTCGAGCAGACTTTCGGCGCGGACCGCAGAAAGCCTCATCTGGGTGGCGCCGCTTTCGAGCCGCGTAATGTCGAGGTACTCGGTGATCATGCGGGTGAGGCGCTTGACCTCGTCGTTGATGGCGAGGTTCATCTCGCGGCGGCGGTCGCCGGGCACGTCGTAATTGGCGAGCAGCTCGGTCATGCCCTGGATGGCGGTGAGGGGCGTGCGCATTTCGTGGGAAACCAGCGAAATCACGTCGTTTTTGGTCTGCTGCAATTCGTGCTGGCGGGTGATATCGGAGAAGGAAGCTACGATGCCGAGAAGGGGTCCGGCGCCGGCCTCGTCGGCCGAAACAGCGGCGAGCCGCAGGGTGAAGTGCCGCGGGCGGGAATCGCGGACGGTGAACTCGCGCTCGATGCGGCCGCGCTCGGCGAGCAGGCGCTCCAGGGTGCCGGCATCGATGGTGCCGGCGAGGCGCTGCGCCAGGTCCTGTCCGACCAGCCCGCGCGCGGGCGAGCCGAGGATCTCGCCGGCGGCGCGGTTGGCGAAAGTGATCACGCCGCCGGGCCCGGCGATGATCAGGCCGTCTTCCACGGAGCGGAGGGCAAAGTTGACAAAGCGGGCGCGATCGAGGAGGCGGGCGTTGAGCTCGCTGAGGGTGCGGGCCTTCCACTCCAGGCCCTTGGGCAGCCAACCGCGGGCGAGCGACACCGGCCCTCCTTCGCCCCACTGATATGCGCCGGGAATGCCGGGACCGGCGGGCGCGAGCAGGTCGCCGGAGACCGCCAACTCGGTGATATTGCGATCGAGGCGGGCGCTGGCGACCAGCGAGCGGCGCAGGAGCGTCAGAATGCCGGCACAGCCGTAGGCCACGAAGCACGGAACGATGGGGGGAACGACCAGTGCGAGGGTGAAGGAGAGATAGCAGCCGAGGAGAATGAGCGCGGCGACTCCAACCAGGGCTCCGGTCTGCTTGAGCACCTCGTGTCCGCCCTGGGCGCCTTCCAGAAGGAACAGCGTGAGCGCGGCGGCAATAACGGCCCAGAAGAACGCGGCGCCGGAGGAAACATCGGTGTAGAACCGGCCGCGGAGGATCGAGTTGACCGCGTTAGCCAGCACCTCGACGCCGGGCATGAGAGCGCCGTGCTGATCGGCGCGGGCGTCGGTGTAGCGGACGAACGGGGAGGCCAGGCGCTCGCCGATGGAGGCCGCCGTGGCACCGATCAGGACGTACTTGTCGTGAAGCTTGTCGGGGGGCACGCTGCCGGACACGACATCGGCGAGGCTGACGGTGACGGGGTTGAAGCTGCCCGCCGGTCCGATGTAGTCGATGGTCATGCGGCCACCGCGCAGGACCTTGATCGAATGCGACGGCTCGATCAGCACACTGGGCGCGGTCGTGTCGACGCGGATGATGCGCGGGCCGACCAGGAGGGCGCTGCCGGTATCGGTGACGCCCTCTTCGGGAATACCATCGCCGACGCGCACGGTCTCGATGGGCATGGCGCGGATGGCGCGGCCGGAATCATCGGCGAGGCGGACGGCGATCTGGCGGGCGGCGCCGTCCTGCTCGGTCTGGACGTTGACGTGGCCGACGGCAGCCGCGGCGCGCTCGATGGAAGGGATGGGCAACAGCCAGCGCGAGGGACCGCCGTGGACCGGGGAGTCGGTGAGCTGGGCGGCGACCACGACGTTTCCGGCGCGGCCGATGGAACGGGCGAGGGCATCATCATCGTCCTGCGCCGTGGGGTCGGTGAACAGAATATCGAGAGCGATGACCTTGGGCTTGTCGGCGGCGATGGCATCCACGGTGCGCGCGAGGACGCGGCGCGACCAGGGGAAGCGGCCGAAGCGGGCCATGCTGGCCTCGTCGATGGCGACGATGGCGATGTCGTCGGGCACGGGGAGCGGTCCGCGGGCGCGCATGAGCCAATCGCGGGCGTAGCGGCCCAGGCCGGAAGCGTTCCAATCAACCATCAGGCCCACGGCCGCCGAGACGAACAGAATCGCGAGCGTGGAGAGGACGGTGGCAGCTCTGGCGCGCGAAGGCATGAAGTTACAACCAGCTTAATGGCACGTCGGTCACCATGTGTAAGTCGTTTATTTTCAACATGATTTTAACTGGATGGGACGCGTGGGGCGGCAACTTGCCGCATCGGGTGAAAAATGCCAGTCCGGGCTCGCCGCCTTGTAACGTCGCGGCGGCGCGTGACGCCTAAACGGTCACTATGACAAAAAAGCTGCTCTTTGTAGCAACAATTGCGCTTGTTTTCGCTTTCGTCGTTATGGCGGCGGATGTGACCGGCAAGTGGACGTATGAACAGCCGGGGCGCGGCGGCGGACCCGGCCGTCCGGTGACGATCACCTTGAAGCAGGACGGCATGAAGCTGACCGGTAGCGTTCCGGGAATGGGCCGCGGGGGTGACAATCCTCCTCCTCCGACGGAGATTACCGACGGCAAGGTGGACGGCAACAACATCTCTTTCACTGTGAAGCGTGAATACAACGGCAACACGATGGTGCAGAAGTTCGAAGGCACGATCAACGGTGACGAGATCAAGTTCAAGATCACTCGCGATACGCAGAATGGTCCGATGACGAACGAAGTGACGGCGAAGAAGTCGACGACGTAGTTCGTTGGTAGCGGGGCAGGTCGGGAACCTGCCCCACGGCTACCACGCCCGAGCGTATTGGATGGGCGGTTTGGGTTCCTCACCCAGCGCCTTGGCCGCCCGCAGAGGGAAGTAGGGATCGCGCAGGAGCTCGCGGGCCAACAGGACCATATCCGCTTGGCCGGCAGCGACGATTGCGTTGGCCTGGTCGGGCGTGACGATCATCCCCACCGCTGCCGTGAGTACACCCGACTCGCGGCGAATCCTCTCCGAAAAGGGCACCTGATAGCCCGGCCCCATTGGAATTTTGGCATGGGGCGAAGAACCGCCGGACGAGCAATCGACCAGGTCTACCCCGAGTGCGCCCAGACGGCGGGCAAGCGCGACGGTATCGTCAATGGTCCAGCCGCCTTCGACCCAATCGGTGGCCGAGACGCGGAAGAACAACGGCAGATTGGCGGGCCAGACCGAGCGAACGGCTGCCGCGACCTCGAGGGCGAGGCGCGGGCGATCGGCATACTCGTCATCGCGGCGGTTGCTGATCGGAGAAAGAAACTGGTGGATCAGGTAACCGTGCGCACCATGGATTTCCACGACCTGAAAGCCGGCTGCGAGGGCGCGCTGCGCGGCGGCGCGGAAGGCATCGACGATGCCGTGAATCTCCGGGATGGAAAGCGCGAGCGGCGCGGGATCGCCATCGCGAAATGGAACGGCACTGGGCGCGACGGTCTGCCAGCCGCCTTCGGATTCGGGAATGGCGGTTCCGCCTTCCCAGGGCCGGCGGGTGCTGGCCTTACGCCCGGCGTGCGCGATCTGAATGCCGGAGACGGCACCCTGCCCGCGGATGAAGCTCGCGATGCGCGCGAGTGGCGCGATGTGATCGTCTTTCCAGATACCGGTGTCGGAGGGCGAAATCCGGCCGCGCGACTCGACTGCGGTGGCCTCTACCATGACGAGTCCGGCGCCGCCGGCGGCACGGCTGCCGAGATGGACCAGGTGCCAATCGTTGACGAAACCGTCCACGGCCGAGTACTGGCACATGGGCGATACGCCGATGCGGTTGCGGAACGCGACTTCGCGGATGGTGAGCGGAGTAAGAAGGGGCGCCACGGCTATCGTTCTGAGGTATCGAGGCGCGCCTGGGCGCGCGCCAGGGCCGCCAGCGCGACCGCGGGATCGACGCCAAGCGCCGGGTTCACTGCTTCCTCGAGCGAGCGCTGGAGGGCGCGCCGGGCGCGCTGCACGTCGATTTCCGCCTTGGGCTCGGCGGTGTTGGCGAGCACGCGCACGTGGTCGGCGGCCACTTCGAGGAAGCCCTGGTGCACGGCGAGATAGCGTCTCTGCCCGTCGACATCGTAGGTGAGCGTGCCGGTGCCGAGCAGGCCGACCAGCGGCGCGTGGCCGGGCAGGATTCCAAAGTACCCGGTGGTGCCTGGAACCTGGACTTCCGTGACCTGTTCGCGAACCAGCTCGCGCTCAGGGGTGGCGACTTCGAGTTCCAACGTCTCCGGCATGGCTACGCCTGCTTCAACTGTTCGGCCTTCTCCTGCACTTCTTCGATGGTGCCTTGCATGAAGAAGGCCTGCTCCGGCAGATCGTCGTGCTTGCCCTCGGCGATTTCGCGGAAGCCCCTGATGTTGTCGGCCAGTTTCACGTACCTGCCCTTGTAACCGGTGAACTGCTCGGCCACGTGGAAGGGCTGCGAAAGGAACTTCTGGATCTTACGGGCGCGGGCAACCACCAGCTTGTCCTCGTCGGAAAGCTCGTCGATGCCGAGGATGGCGATGATGTCCTGGAGGTCCTTGTAGCGCTGGAGGATCCCCTTGACCAACTGCGCGGTGGAGTAGTGGTCGTCGCCCACGATATGCGGATCCATGATGCGCGAGGTGGAGGCGAGCGGATCAACCGCGGGGTAGATGCCGAGCGCGGCGATGTCGCGCGAGAGGTTGGTGGTGGCGTCGAGGTGGGCGAAGGCGGTGGCAGGGGCGGGGTCGGTGTAATCGTCGGCGGGCACGTAGATGGCCTGGACGGAGGTGATGGAACCCTTCTTGGTGGAGGTGATGCGCTCCTGCAATTCGCCCATTTCGGTGGCCAGGTTGGGCTGGTAGCCGACCGCGCTGGGCATGCGCCCGAGCAGCGCCGACACTTCGGAGCCGGCCTGGGTGAAGCGGAAAATGTTGTCGATGAAGAGGAGCACGTCCTGGCCCTCTTCGTCGCGGAAGTACTCGGCGACGGTGAGGCCGGTGAGGCCCACGCGAAGGCGTGCGCCGGGCGGCTCGGTCATCTGGCCGTAGATCAGCGCGACTTTGCTCTTGGTGATGTCCTTGTTGTCGATGACGCCGCTTTCCTGCATATCGAGCCAGAGGTCGTTGCCTTCGCGGGTGCGCTCTCCCACCCCCGAGAAGACCGAAACGCCGCCGTGTTTAAGGGCGATGTTGTTGATCAGCTCCATGATGATGACCGTCTTGCCGACGCCGGCGCCGCCGAAGAGGCCGATCTTGCCGCCGCGCAGGTAGGGTTCGAGCAGGTCGATGACCTTGATGCCGGTCTCGAACATTTCCAGGCGCGTGGACTGGTCCTCGAACGAAGGCGCATGGCGGTGGATAGGATAGAACTTGGTGGCGTTCACCGGACCCCGTTCATCCACGGGCTCGCCGATCACATTGAGCACGCGGCCGAGAGTCGCGGAGCCCACCGGCACCTCGACGGGATGTCCCAGGCTGGTGGCCTTCATGCCGCGCACCAGGCCTTCGGTGCGCTGGAGCGCGACCGTGCGCACGCGGCCTTCGCCGATGTGCTGCTGCACTTCGCAGATAATGTCGATGGGTTCCGGGACGTCGAATCCCTCGCTGGTCACGCGGATGGCCGTGTAGACCAGCGGAATGTGTCCTTCGGGGAACTCGCAGTCGACGGCCGGCCCGGCCACCTGGACCACTTTGCCGACCACGCTTGCAGTATTCGTCGCCATAATATCCTTACTCCGCGGCAGCCGCGCCGCTCACCACTTCGATGATTTCCTTGGTGATGCTGGCCTGGCGCACGCGATTCATGAACAGAGTGAGCTTGTCGATCATATCGGCCGCGTTGGAAGTGGCCGCGTCCATGGCCGTCATGCGCGCGGCATGTTCGGCGGCGGCGGATTCCAACAGCGCCCGGTAAAATTCCATCTCCACGTACCTGGGAAGGAGGACGCCGATCATCTGGACCGGCGGATCGGCGTAGATGTAATCGGCCGGCGCGGCCTGCTGGGGCAGCTCGACGGGCAGGACGCGGGTGAGCGTGAGCTGCTGCGCGACCACGCTTTTGAATGCATTGTAGAGGAGGTAGACGGCGTCGATCTCTTCGCCGGAGAAGAGCTCCATGGCCTTGCCTGCGATGGCGGCGGTATCTTCGAAGCGCAGCTTGGCGGCCAGGTTGACGTGCTCGCTGACAGTGGCGGCGCCGCGCTTGCGGAAGAAGTCGCGGCCCTTGCGGCCAATCAGCACGAACGAGACCCGGGAGTTCGGACGCTCCGCGATAAAGCGTCCCGCGGCCTTGATGAGGTTGGTGTTGAAGGCGCCGGCGAGACCTTTGTCGCCGGTAACCAAGACCAGCAGGATGCGGTTCTCTTCGCGGCGGGCCAGCAGGGGGTTGGCGGCCACGCGCTCATCGCCGGCCACGGCGGCGGCGACATCGCTGAGCATCTTGCGAAAGATGGCCGCGTAGGGGCGAGAGGCGATGGTGCGGTCCTGGGCGCGGCGCAGCTTGGCCGCCGAGACCATTTTCATGGCCTTGGTGATCTGCTGGGTGTTTTTCACCGAGCGGATGCGGCGGCGGATGTCGATCAGGTTAGGCATGGGACACCGTGGGGCAGGTTACCGACCTGCCCGCGAGACCGGTCACTGGCTGGGCAGGTCGGAAACCTGCCCCACGTCGTCTACGCATGGGCGGACACCGTCTTATTCTCGGCTACGAACCGCGCCTTGAACTCTTCGACGGCGACCTTGATCTTGGCGGTCAAGGCATCGTCAAGAACCTTCATGGCGGCGATCTCCTCCAGGATGGGCCGGTTGGCATTGTCCATGAAACGGTAGAGCTCGGCTTCGAATTTGCGGCACTGTTCGATCGGGAGATCGTCGAGGTAGCCGCGGGTCCCGGCCCAGATGATCATGATCTGCTTTTCGAGAGGCAGCGGCTCGTACTGGCCCTGCTTGAGGATCTCCACCAGGTGGCGGCCGCGATTGAGCTGCTGTTGCGAGGCCTTATCGAGATCGCTGCCGAACTGCGCGAAGGCAGCCAGCTCGCGGAACTGCGCAAGGTCGAGTCGGAGGCCGCCGGCGATCGACTTCATGGCCTTGGTCTGCGCGTTGCCGCCGACGCGGCTCACCGAAATGCCGACGTTGATGGCCGGGCGCTGGTTGCTGTTGAACAGATCGGCTTCGAGGAAGATCTGGCCGTCGGTGATGCTGATGACGTTGGTGGGAATGTAGGCCGAAACGTCGCCAGCCTGGGTTTCGATGAACGGCAATGCGGTCAGGGAGCCGCCGCCGAGCTCGTCGTTGAGCTTGGCCGCGCGCTCCAACAGGCGGCTGTGGAGATAGAACACGTCGCCGGGGAAGGCCTCGCGGCCGGGCGGGCGGCGCAGCAGAAGCGAGATCTCGCGGTAGGCGGCGGCGTGCTTGGAAAGATCGTCATAGACGCACAGGGCGTGACGCTTGCTGTCGCGGAAGTACTCGCCCATGGCGCAGCCGGCGAAGGGCGCCAGGAATTGCATGGGCGCGGGGTCGGAGGCCGATGCCGAGACGACGATGGTGTAGTCCATGGCGCCGTAGTCTTCCAGCGTCTTCACCACCTGGGCCACGGTGGAGCGTTTCTGGCCGATGGCGATATAGACGCAGATCATGTCGCCGCCCTTCTGATTGATGATGGCGTCGATGGCGATGGCGGTCTTGCCGGTCTGCCGGTCGCCGATGATGAGCTCGCGCTGGCCGCGGCCGATCGGGATCATGGCGTCGACGGCCTTGATGCCGGTCATCATCGGTTCCTTCACCGGCCGTCGCCAGACCACGCCGGGCGCGAGGCGTTCCACGGGATTGAACTGGGTGGTGGCCATGGGGCCTTTGCCGTCGATGGGCCGGCCGAGGGCGTCGACCACGCGTCCGATCATGGCCTCACCGACGGGCACGCTGATGATGCGCCCGGTGCGGCGGACCTCGTCGCCCTCCTTGATTTCCGTGTAATCGCCGAGCAGCACGACGCCGACCTGGTCCTCTTCCAGGTTCATGGCGAGGCCAGCGACGCCGCCCGGGAACTCGACCATTTCGCCGAACATGACCTTTTCCAGGCCATGAACGCGGGCGATGCCATCGCCCACCGAGATGACCGAGCCGACTTCCGCCACGTCGATGGCGCGCTCGTAGTTCTCGATTTCCTGCCGCAGGATGCTGGTGATTTCATCCGCTCGAATTTGGGCCATAATTCCTTCCGATCAATTCTCCGAGGCGAGGCGGCGGCCGAGAGAATCGAGCTGGCCGCGCACGCTGCCGTCATAAACCGTGGATCCGATTCGCGCCACGATGCCGCCGATGAGGCCCTGATCCACGCTGAAGCGCATGCGAATGCGCTTGCCGGTCATCTGCTCCAATACGGCGTTGAGCGCGGTGCGCTGGGCTTCGGTCAATTCGCGGGCCGAGGCGACGTCCGCGCGGGCAAAACCGAGGCGCTGGTCGATGATGAGCTCGAAGCTATGCAGAATCGCGGGCAGCTCCGGAATGCGACGATGGTCGATCAGCACGAACAGAAAGTTGCGGGCAATGGCAGAGAGCTTCAACACTTCGGCGATGCGGCCGACCACGGCGCGCTTGCGGGGCGGCGGCACCGCGGGCGAGTCGAGGGCGTTGTGCAGATCGGCGGAGCCGGCGAGCGCGGCCTCGAAGGCGCTAAGCCCGGCCAGGGTATCTTCGGCGCGAAGATTGCTGCCCGGCGCCATGATCGCGTCGGCCAGAGCCTGGGCATATCGCGTTGCTACGGCGGAGATGGTCATTTGAGCTTCTGCACGAATCCTTTGACGAGGGCGTCCTGGGCGGCGGGCGTCATCTGCGCCTGAATCTTGCGGGCGGCGAGATCGACGGCCAGTTGGGCGGCGTACTGCTTCAGCTCCATGCGCGCGGCTTTGCCGGCGGCCGCGATTTCGACTTCCGACTGGGCCTGGATCTTGGCGATTTCCTGCGCGGTGACGTGCGACATGCGCTCGGTTTCGGCCTTGATCTCGCGGTCGCTTTCGGTGCGCATGGCGGCGATGTCGGCTTCCAGGCTGGCAAGCCGGCGTTCGACCGCGGCCGCGCGGGCTTCGGCCTCCTGGCTCTGCCGCAAGGAATCGTCCATGTCTTTGCGGATGCCGGCGGAGCGGTTGGCGAAGAACGGGCCGGCGTTCTTGCCGATGAAGTATCCGATGAGGCCGGCGAGAATCACGAAATTGGCGATTTTGAGCTCGAGCTCGTGCTTTTCGGCCCAACTTTCTTCTTTCCGGACCTCGCCCGGCAGGTTTTTCACGGCTTCGGGCTCCTGCGCGAGCGCGAGAGGCACCGCCGCGAACGTCAGGCCGAGTGCCAGGGCCAGGAGTCCGATGCGCTTCATGCCGCGCTCCGGCCCAGAATGGATTCAGCGATTTGGGAGGCGAGCGCGTCGCTCTGCGCGGCAAGCGATCCTTTCGCGGCGGCGGCGTCGGACGCAAGCTGCGATTTGGCGGCTTTGACGGCCGATTCGGCCCTGCCGCGCGCCTCTGCGACCACGGCAGACTGGTGATCCTGCATCTGCTTGTGCATCTCTTCCTGGGAGTGGTAGAGCCGGGCGCGCGCGGCGCGCATGGCGTCCTCATATTGTGCGGTCTTGGCCGCCGCCTGTTCCAGGTTCTGCCGGGCGAGCTTGCGCGCGCCTTCGGTGGCTTCGTAGCGTTTGCGGAGGACCTTTTCGAGCGGTTTGAAAAAGACTCTCTTCAGGTAAAAATTGAGCAGAACGACCAGCAATAAAGTGGGGATGGCTCGCAGTAGAATCCCACTCAGGGCATGCAACAAGACGTCCATATTTTATATTTTATTGGCGCAGAGACCCCACCCGAAGATCCCGGTTACGAGAGATCTCTATGGAACGAAATAGCGTAACACAAAGGGGTACGCACCTGCAGTTGCAGGCAGCTCTCGTTTGCCCGGTTCAAACCGGCAGTTTCCAGGGCTTGCGGTAGCGGCGGGTCACGTATCGGTTGGCATCAGTGTGGCCGGTGAAACGCTCGTGCGCGTCGTCCCAGTAGAGCCGCTCTCCGGTGCGGTAGGCGACATTGGCCAACAGGCCTCCCTTGGTGAGCAGATGGCCGTATTCGATGTCGCACGTGGTTCGACGCCGCGACTTGATGGCGTCGAGGAACTCGCGGATGTGGCCGGGCGAATCGGGAATGCTGGGCGCGGGAGGCTTGAAATCTTCGTCGCGTTTACCCTTCACGTAGACTTCGTACCGGTTGTAGTTGGTCACCAGGGTGGCGGCCGAGCCTTCGAAGATCACGCTGCTGCCCATGTGATCGAAGCCCGGCCGGCCGTTGGGATGCAGGGTCCAGGTGAGCAACAGGTCGGGGTAGTGGCAGACCACCTCCAGGATGTCCGGCGTCTCGGCGAGATCATCGACCGCCCATCGCCCGCCGGAGGCCGACACGCTGTGGGGCGCGGGCAGGTTCAAGGCCCAGTGAACCACGTCCGTGTAATGGCACCAGAAATCGATCAGATAGCCGCCTGAATAATCCCAGAAGTAGCGGTAGGTGAAGTGCGAGCGCAGGGGATTGTAGGGCCGCTTGGGAGCGGGACCGAGCCAGAAATCGTAGTCGAGGCCGGCGGGCGGGGCGGTGTCGGCGGGTTTGCCGAGGGGCTTGGAAGCGTCGGCGAGCGAGCAATCCACGCGATGGATCTTGCCGAGCGCGCCGGATTGGATCACCTCCACCACGCGGCGGTAGGTGGGCAGGTCGTTGTGGATGTGGTTGCCCATTTGCGTGATGCGATCGTGGCGGCGGGCGGCGGCGACCATGGCGCGGCCTTCGCCGATGGAATAGCAGAGCGGTTTCTCGACGAACACGTCCTTGCCGGCCTGGCAGGCGAGGATGGTGGGGAGGGCGTGCCAGTGATCCGGGGTGGCGATCATGACGGCGTCGAGATCTTTGAGCTCGAGGAGCTTGCGGAAGTCGTGGAATTTTGCCGGGGCCTGGCCTCGGGCCTTGGAGACGATTTCGGCCGCGCGGTCGACGTGCGCGGCGTCGACATCGCAGACCGCGCCGGCGTCGACATCGGGGTGGCGCAGAAACTCGGTGAGGCGTGAGGTCCCCTGGCCGCCGAGGCCGATGAAACCCATCCGAACGCGGTCGCTGGGGGCGGCCATGGCGAGCCCGGCGGCGGCCATTTGCACAAAGGTACGTCTGGAAGTGAGCATCAGTTAATCTTTTATCAGACGGACCGTCATGTTTCCAGGAGAACTCATGAGGTGCAGACTGTTCGCGGCATCGATGCTGCTCGCGTCCGCGGCTTGGGGCCAGGCTCCGGCCTTTGAAGTGGCTTCGGTACGGGCCAGCCAGGGCGGTGGGCGCGGAATGAATCCGCTGGCGAACCGGGTGGTGGTGTCGCCGGACAGCGTGATCATGCGCAACAACAGCCTGAGGTCGTGCGTGGCCTGGGCGTATCACGTGCTGGATTATCAGGTCACTGGACCCGACTGGATCGGCGCCGAGCGTTACATGATCACGGCCAAGGCCGGCGGCGAAGTGGCGGAGGAGCAGCTTCGCCTGATGATGCAGACGCTCCTGGCGGAGCGCTTCAAGATGACGGTGCATCGCATGACCAAGGAGATGCAGGCGTATGTTCTGCAGCCGGCCAAAGGCGGCGTGAAGCTGAAGGAATCGACCTCGGAGGGGGAGCCGGACATCAAGCCGGATCAGCAGAGGATGACGGTTTCGGTGCAGCGCACCCCGGTTGCGCAGTTGATCGACGTACTGTCGAACATTTTCCGGGCGCCGGTGATCGACGAGACGGGGCTGAAAGGGAAGTACGATATCACGGTGAATGTGGCCAAATATATCGGCGACATCAACCCGCCGGGGGCGGGGGGCACGCACGAGGCGCCGCCGGACCCGATGAGCATCGTCACGCGGGCGCTACAGGAAGAGCTCGGGTTGAAGCTGGAGGCGAAGAAAATGTTGGTCGACCTGGTGGTGATCGACCACGCCGAGAAAGTGCCGGTCGAGAACTGAAGCATGGGGGGAGGTTCGGGCGTGCCCGAAGGGTGAAGATGTTGCTATGCGGAATGGCGCGCACGAAACTGCACGCTCAAGCAGTTATCCCAA
>DATJYW010000403.1:0-7089 GCA_035499435.1 Candidatus Acidiferrales bacterium
CTGCCGCAGAAGAGCAGCGTGGCGAACCAGAACCAGAACTTGACGCGGACCTCGATGCCGAACAGGGAGAAGCACCATTCACCCGCGCGGCTCTCGGGACAGTCAGTTAACGTCATGCGCGAACCTGCTCTGCCCAGTATACGTGCGGCGGGTGGTGAGGTGCAGTGCTATCCAAGGTAATCAGCGCTCGAAGACCACTCCGACGCTGGGGAGGATGGGGAACATGGTGTCGAGCGTTACATAAGCCTGATGGGTTTGCGAGTTGTAACCATCGAAGCTATCGAAGATGTAGTTGGTGCGGTTGGTGAGGTTGATGACTTCGCCGAAGAGGGTGAACTTCCACTTGTCCCTGGTCCAGGATTTGTTGACGCGGAAATCGGTGCGCTCGTATGCCTGCATGCGGAGCTGATTGCGGATGGTGGTCAGGTAATAGAGGCCGTTGACCATGGTGAGATAGCCGGGGATGGGGAAACCGCTGCCGTAACTCATCTTCACGCTGAGATTGACGGTGGGCTTGAGGCGGTAGCCGCCATAGATGTTGAAGGTGTGGCGCTGATCGAAATCCGACGGGAAGCGATCGAGCGTGATTCCGTCGCGCATGGCGGTGCGGCCGAAGGCGTAGGAGACCCAGCCGGTGAACTTATTGGCGCTGGAGCGCTGGATGAAGAACTCGAAGCCGCGCGAGTAGCCGCGCAGCGAATTCAGGTAGAGAGGATTGGGCGGAGGCGCGAAGGCCTTGCCGTTGATGAGGCGGGGATCGTAGAGGGGCTGGTAGACGAGGTCGCGATCGACGCGGTCGTAGTATTCGGCGCGGAGGCGGGTGCGCGCGCCCAGGCGCTGCTCGACGGCGGCGATGAGCTGGTTGGAGCGGGTGGGCAGGAGCCCACGGTTGCCGAGGATCGAAGTGAGCACGGAGAGCTCGGGATACTGCACGTACTGGCCAAAGCCGAGGTTGACGCGGGTGCCAGTAGGGAGGGCGATGGACACGGAGACCTGCGGGGAGACGGCGGTGACGCGGTCGGTGGAGTGGTGGTCCCAGCGGACGCCGGCGGTGAAGTGGAGCATGCCCTGGAGGGGCATCCAGGACTGCTGCGCGTAGCCGCCTTCGCGGGCGGCGGTGCCATCGGAGCGGTCGAGCAGCCGAGGGAGGGGCGAGTTGGTCTGGTATTGAACGGCGGAGCTGCTGCTGCGCAGGCGGCGGAAGGTCCAGCCGGCATCGAAGGGTGTCTGCTTGTTCCACATCCAGGTGGCGTCGGTGTTCCAGACCCACTCGCCGTAGAAGCCGGCGCCGAGGGGAAGCTGCTGCTTGTTGTAGTTGTCGTACTTTTCGCGCATCCAGGCGGCGTGGTTGACGATCATCAGACTCCTGGTGGGCGAGGTGCGCCATCCGAGGTTGGCGAGGGTGTAGTGGTAGCCGGCGTTGATGAGCGAGTTGATGCCGAGCGAGGAAGTGTTCTGGTGGCGATCGAGCGCGGAGTAGCTTTCGAGGACGTAGAGGGTGATGTTGTTTTTGGGCGTGAGGTCGTAGGTGAGGCGGCCCTGGACGTCTTCGAAGCCGAAGATATAGGACGTGTCGGGGAAGGTGCGCTCGAAGATGTACTGGAGGTAGCTCTTGCGCGCAGCCACCATCCACGAGCCGCGCTTGTCGCCGCCGAACGGGCCTTCGGCCATGAAGCCTGCGTTGGAGGCGCTGGCGGCGATGCGGAAGGTGTTCTTGTTGCGGTTGCCGTCGCGGGTATGGACGTCGAGAACGCCGGCGGAGCGGTCGCCGTAACGGACGGGGAACGCGCCCTCGTGGAGCTCGAGCTCTTCGACCATATCGCCGTTGAAGGCGGTGGCGGAGCCGTTGACCTGCTGGCCTTCGAGCATGTGGAACGGGGAATGTAGGAGGACGTTGTCGAGGAAGAGGCCGATGCGGCTGAAATCGGCGCCGCGGAGCGAGAAGCGGGCGTCGAAGTCGTTATTGGAGCTGACGCCGGGGAGGCCCTGCACGGCGCGGAGCGGGTCGTCGGCGAGCACGCTGGCGAGGTTCTTGGCGTCGTTGCCGCCGAGCACGAGGGCGGAGGGGCTATCCTGGCGGGCGGGCTCGAAGGGGCTCTCTTTGACTTCGACGGTGTCGGTCTGGCGGAAGGTTTCGGGGCTGAGGATGACTTCGAAGTCCTTGGTTTCGCCGGGGTCGAGATGAAAGGATTTCTTGACGAGGTGGTAGCCGACGGTGGAGACGTTGAGCACGTAATCGCCGGGCGGGATGGCGGCGATGCGGAAGCGGCCGTCGTTGCCGGTGGTGGCGCGGTAGGGGCTGCCGACGAGTTGGACGGCGACATTGGAGAGCGCTTCACCGCCGCGGGCGTCGACCACGTTGCCGCGGACTTCGGCGGCGGGTTGGGCCGCTAACAGGGCAGTACCTGCGCACAAGAGAGCGAGGAACTTCACTGGGCTGAGGATAGCATTTATAGCTGATTCAGACGGGGCAGGCCGGGACCTGCCCCACGAGTGCCTACATGCGCCAGTTGATGGCGAAGGTGAGGCGGTTTTCGTGCTTGGAGACATCCGGGACGAAGTAGCCGGGGGTGCCCTGCCAGCCGTCGGGGGAAGTGGTACCGCCACGGCCGGCAAAGTAGGGGACGTTGGAGTGGCGGCTGATGAATTCGAAGCGGAAGGCGAGGAAATCGGTGGGCAGGATGTCGAAAGTGGAGGTGAGGTCCCAGAGCTTGAGGCTGTAGTTGTCGGGGCCGGGCGGGAAGCCGTCGGCGGTAGGGGACAGGGCGAGGTAACGGCCGGGATTGGTAACGGCTTCCGCGCGGAAGGACCAGGCGAGGCGGTCTTTGTCGAACCAGATGCGGTGGGCGAGCGAGGAACCGAGCATGTAGCTCTTTCGGCCGGGAAAGGGATTGACACCGTCCCACTGGGTGCCCACGTGATTGTTCATGGTGAAGGCCATTTTGGAGACGCCTTTGGCTTCAGGGCGGTTGAAGTAACGGACCAGGATGCTGTCGTCGTGGTGGAATCGCTTGCGGTGGGGATCATCCTTGGTGTCGGTGCCGTAGTAGAAGTTGGCGACGAAGCCCAGAGATTCCTTCGGACGGTAGTAATTGGACAAGCCGACGGAGTTAATCTTACTCCACTTACCATAAGTCTGCCAGCCGTTCATGAACCAGGGCTCGATCTTGATCTTGTCGGTGGGGAAGATCTGGACGCGGGCGCCGGAGAAGTAGAAAGGCGTGAGGTCAGAGAGGAAGGAGCGGTTGTAATTCCAGTTCTCGGCCAGCAAGTAACTTTCCAGTCCAATGTAGGAGTAGAAGTAGCCGGCTTGGACGTTGATACCGTTCAGCTTGTCGAAGTGATAGCCGGCGAGGGCTTCGCCGATGTATTTATTGTTGGAGATACTCAGGTTGCGGCCGCGGTTGACGGTGCCGTCGAGGTCCTGGGTGACGGCGGCCTGGTTGCCGGTCTGGAGGGTCAGCTTGCCGAGGACGTTCTTGTAGTTGGTGTCGATGCCGATGGTGGCGTTGTTGATCTGCCATTCGGTATCGCGGCCGACGGCGCCGCTGCCCACGATGGTCAGGTCTTTGGGGTGATTGAAGGAGTAATCGTAGTAAGTATCGAGATAGAGGTTGACGGTGGCGAAGGAGTTGCTGAGGGGCTGGGACTTCTGGCGGCTCTGGCCGTTCATCCAGGTGAAATCGCCGAAGGCGAAGGGCGCGGGTTTGGAGGGGGCGGCGGGTGCGGCAGCGGTTTCTACGGGTGGGGGTGGGGCGGGCAGGGGTACGGGCGCCGGGGGCCTGGCGGCGGGCGGCGACGCGATCGCGGACAGGCGCGTCTCGACATCGGCAAGGCGGCGCTTGAGGTCGAGGACTTCGGCGCGCAGGGCCTGCACCTCCTGTTCGGGCGACGGGGTCTGGGCGGCGATGTGGCGCAAAGTGAGAGCGAACAGGACGGCAGACAGAACACGGCTCGTGGGGTAATTCATATAGGCGCTCATTGATATACTACCGATGCGCGAGAGGAATTACCGGTACGCGAAGACGGCGGCGAATATAATCAGCGCGATGAGGGTGAGCCCGATCCCCAGCGCAGTGAAGCCGAAGCGCCGCCAGAGCTTGTCGGCAAGCGGGACGGGCGCGGGCATGAGGTACTGCTCCAGTTGGCCGCTCTCCGCCAGGGCCTGGTATTCGCGCGGCCGGTCCTTCTGAAATTCTTCGAGCGGCATGCCGCCGGTGAAGATCACGGTATCGATGGGGAATTTCTCCGGACGGAAATGCGTGTTGAAGAAGTGCACGCTGAAGATGAAGGCCACGGCCAGCAGGGCTTCGTCGCTGTGGATGGTGGTGGCCACATTGACGAACCAGCCGGGCACGAACCGGGTGAAGAACGTGGGGTACCAGAGCACGAGGCCGGTTCCGCCGATGACGGCGACGCCCCAGAATACGGCGAAGTAATCGAACTTTTCCCAATAGGTCCAGCGGCCGTACTCGGGACGCGGTCCCTTGCCGACGAACCACTTGATGGAGCCGAGGAACTCGGTCCAGTCGCGGCGGTTGAAGAGCATGCTTTCGGGACCGGCGATAAATTTCCGCCAGGAAAGACCGCTGGCGCGGCGCTTGCGGACGACGTCCCAGATGTGCATGGCGAAGTAGGTGAAGGTGAGGACCGCGCACACGCGATGGATCCAGCCGGCGACTTCGAATCCGCCGAGGAGGCGCGCCAGGACGCTGGCCCACCGGGCGTAGGAGAACTTCAGGATCATTCCGGTGGAGGCCAGCCCGAGGAAGCTGGTAATCACGGTGAGGTGCAGGTTGCGCTCGAAGGTGCGGAAGCGGCGGACGTAGACCCCGCCTTCCGCTGCGTGCTCTTTCTTCATGGCGGCGCGGTACTGAAGCGAGCGCGGCAGCCACAGGGCGGTATGCGTGCCGGAGACGACCAGCGTGCCCACCAGCAGGGTGGTCATGCCCCAGAAGGTGTAGAAGAGCATGGGGTAGCGCACGGGATCGTGGTGCGTGGCGTGGGTAAGGTATCCGGCGAACTGGCGGTGCGAGCCGGGGTGGCACTGGGCGCAGGTCTTGACGATGTTGTTGCGGCTCAGGCGGGAGCGCGGATCGGTTACGGGCAGGACGTTGTGCGCGCCGTGGCAATCGTAGCACTTGGCGGTTTTCAGATAGCCCAGCTTGGACAC
This sequence comes from Candidatus Acidiferrales bacterium, assembly GCA_035499435.1. Lineage (GTDB taxonomy): Bacteria > Acidobacteriota > Terriglobia > Bryobacterales > Bryobacteraceae > Solibacter. The sequence goes on from DATJYW010000403.1 coordinate 5,174, forward strand.
CTTGCCGTGGTAGGTCTCGAAGTAGCTTTCGGTGATCTTCTCGTGGCACTTGCCGCACTGATTCATGATGTTCAGGCGGAAGTCGGAGGCGTCGGTGCGCTGGATGCTGTGGGCGGAGTGGCAATCGGCGCAGACCGGCTGCTGTTTGCTGGTCTTGTGGGCCTCGGGCGAGTGCACGCTGGTGACGAACTGCTCGTAGATGCCGCGGTGGCACTTGGCGCAGGTCTGCGGAATGTTGGCGCGATTGACGCTGGAGCGCGGGTCGCTGGCGGGCAGCTCCATGTGGGCGGTGTGGCACTGCGCACAATTCGCGGTGACGGTGAGCCCGGCCTCGAGCAATCCCTTTCCGTGGATGCTCTCGGCGTAGTTTTCGACGATGTTCTGCTCCTTGCCGGTGTAGCGCACGGCGGCCTTCTCGCCGGTGCGATGGCACTTGGCGCACAACATGGGCACGTTCCGCGAGAAGGTGGGCGAGGCGAGCTCCATCCGGCCCATCACGCCGTGACTGCCGTGGCAATCGCTGCATGCGGGGGCATCCGGGCTGCCCTTGGCGGAGAGCTGTCCGTGGATGCTCTGCTTGTACTGGCTGACCTGCGCCTCGTGGCAGATGGAGCAATCCACTTTGGGCGTCATGGTCTTGCAGGGGCGCTCGTGCGAGGGCGTGCCGCCGGTGTGGCACTGCACGCAGGCGATCTTCTGGTGGCGGGAGTGCCGCACCTCATCCAGGTTGACGTAGAGCGACACGGTCTTGCCGGCGACCATGGTCTTCAGCTCGGGGTTGCCGTGGCAGCGCTGGCAGTCCTGCTCGCTCATGCCTTCGGGGTAGTAGACCTTGCGGATTTTGTGCGGCTCGTGGCAATCCACGCACGCGGGAATCAGGTGCGGCTGTTTCTCCCAGAGCTCGCCGCGGATCACTTTGCGGTGCACGGTCTCGATCTGCGAGTGGCACTTCGTACAGGTCTTGGCGATGTTGTCCCTGGCGATGGAGGACTGCGGGTCGGTGTGCGGCAGCACGAGGTGCGACGTGTGGCAGCTCGTGCAGACGGCGGTTACTTTCAGGCCCTTTTCGAACAGGCCGGCGCCGTGGATGGAGTCGCGGTAGTTTTCGAGAATATTGGTCTGGGGGATGTTGTGGGTCTCGGAGACCGTGCTGCCTTCGCGGTGGCACTGGCCGCAAAGCTTCGGCACCTCGACGGTGGAGGTGGGGGATCCGGCCGCGGAAGGACGCTTGACGGTGTGGGTGCCGTGGCAGGTTTTGCAGGCGGGAGCCAGTTTGTCTCCGCGGGCCGTGGCTTTGCCGTGCAGGCTCTTTTCGTATTGCGCCTGTTCGTCGGCGTGGCAGAGGCCGCACTCGACCGGCGCGAGTTTGTCGGCGTGGGGCAGTTTCTTGGGATCCACGTCCATGTGGCAGGCGGTGCATTCCTGGCCGGCGTGAGGCGATGCCTGGAGGGAGGCGGCGTCGAAGGGCGGCGGGACACCAGGTTCGCGGCGTCCGATCCGCTTACCGGTTTCGTGGCAATCGAGGCATTCTTTGGAGCCGGGCAACGGCTTGGTGTCCTGTCCCGACAAGGTGGATGCCAGCAGGGCCGCTGCCACCAGAATGGACGCTCTTGCGAGGGTCATGTGCAGATTTTTAATACAATAATATCTTAATATCATGTTGGAATTTTCGTCAAGTCCGGGGAGCGTGGGCGGCGTGAGGCGATACGGCAAGGTCAGGGGCGGTGCTCGGGGATGTTCCACAGGTCAAGGGGGGTGCCGGCGGCGCTGATTCTGGGCGGGTTCGGTACCAATCCGGTTCGTTTTTGCAGGAGCGTAGAAGCAGGCGGAAGGGCGATTGCAGCGGTTTGCGGCGGACGCCCTGGCGCTCGGCGATGGCGCGGAGGAGACCGGTGAGGGCGCGCTGGTACTGGCGT
>DATJYW010000404.1:0-6020 GCA_035499435.1 Candidatus Acidiferrales bacterium
CCCGCGGAATCGCCCGCGGCACGCAAACGCCGCGCGGCTTCTCTGGACTGTTGCAGAGCCTCTTCTGTTTCGTCCTCGAGATTCGCCTGCGTCGCCGCGGCCAATTCACGCAGCCCTGGTATTTCCCCATCGCTCCGCCTGGCCGCCATCACGTCGCGCAGCCATAGGTCGCCATGCTGCTGTACCAACCGCTCCGCCACCGCGCCGAGTGCCCGTTCGTACCGGGCGTCCTCCCACCGGCGCGGCAGCCACTCGACAACGGCCACGTTCAGATAGTCTTCGGGCTCCACAGCATCACCCTTCTCGATTCTCCGGAGCAGCCCTCCGGGGTCCTTGTCCAAAATTCCGTCTACGGCTGCCTGCCGAGCTTTTTTTTTTGCTCGAGCTCGGCTAGCCGGCGCTGCGCTTCCTCTTTCCAGCCGTCTCCCGCGCCCAGTTCCAGGAAGTGCCTCCACTCGCGGATCGCGTCGTCGTAGAGAAACATCCGCTCGTACACCAACGCCCGATTGAACACCGCCTCGGGCGCATTCGGTTTGGCCTTCAGGGAGCGCTCCAGGTACTCGATGGCGCGCGCATAGTCCACGTCACGATTCTGAGCTTCGGCGCGAAGCGCATACGCCATGCCGAGGTCGGCGAGCAGGTCGGGATCGTCGGGTTTTCGCTCCAGCGCTCGCTGCAGCGTCGTGATCGCGGCGTCAGGGTCCCGGTCCAGCAGTTCCGCCCGCGCCCTCAAGGAGAGCCACTTCACGTTCTCTGGATCCCGTTCCAGCTCCAAAGCGATCCGTGCTTCGGCTTCCGAAAGGGCCGCCGGCCGCCCGAAAACCGATCCGCCTCCGCCGCGTTGCACGCGCACCGGAGCGTTTTCCGCGTCTGGAATCCGCAGTTCGAATGGCCTCTGCTGGGTGTAAGCCTTGGCGATCAGGCGCGCCGGATCGTCCGCTCCCCACCGGTCCCACGCCCACCAGCCGGCCCCCGCCATCAGAATCACCCCGGCCGCCACTGCCACCCATCGCCAAAACCGCATTTGTACGACCCGGCCGCGACCCGACGCCTCGCTCATCTTGCGCGCCATCCGGCGATGCCACTCCGGGCTCACGCTGCCGAGATCTTGCAGCACCTGCGACTCCTCGGCCGTCATCTCCTGCGAAAAATCTTCGGTTACCGCATTCAGCATCGCTCCGCAGGCATCGCAACGGCTGGCGTGAGCCAGCAGGTCATCGCTCCGCTGACCCTCCAACAGCCCGGCGGCCAAACGAGCCCACTCGGTCGCATCGGGGCAGCCCTCGCCGGGGCCCTTTCTTGGCCCGCCGGCCAGCCTCCGAAACCGCGTGTCATCCTCTTCGAGCATCACAATCTTTCCGGCGCCAGAGGCGCGTCACGGTGGCCCGTTCCTCCAAAACCGCCCCGGGCCACCCCGAGCGGTCGCTTCTCTCAACCGCTTAACCCCTATAACGGATTCGCCGACGAATTTCCTTCCGCCATACGCCGCTTCACAAAACTCGTCAACCGCTGGATCACGCTCTCCACGCCCTTCTGTGTCAGCCCGATCCGGGAGATCGCCGCAATCGCGCGCGAGGTCATCCCATGCCGGTAGTACAGCCAAAAAATCTGCCGGTCCCGCTCCCCCGCTCCCACCTCGTCAGCACCCGCCAGGCACTTATCGATCTGGCCCAGCAGAATCTGTCGTTCCATCGGGGGAAGTCCTTCGTGGCGTGCGAGAGCACTTTCCGTATAACGATCCAGGGGAATCTCCTGCCCGCCCGCTCCCCGCTTGGCAGCCAGGCCGCCGCGAAAATGGTCCTGTGTCACACTGAACGCCACCGTCCTTAGCAGACCGAAAATCGACTCCTCCGCCTGCGGCTGGAATTCCCTCAAAACCCGGCAGCGGTTGGCGCAGATCTTCAGATACGTGTCCTGCACTAGGTCGTCGATCAGTTGCGGATCGCTGGCCCCGAACCTGCGCGCCGTCCGAACTACGGTCCCCGCGATCACGCCGCGAAACCGGCGCACAAATTCCTCCCAGGCCGCCTCGTTGCCTTCTTCGATGCACGCCCGGATCAGTTCGTCGGAACTACGCGACGCCTGGTTCACGCAAGTGTGCTGGATTGTATCATACGCACCCCGGATGTCGCGGGGGTTAACCGCCATTCCCACAACTACTTCCGCGCACGCGTTACCATGGAACATGGCGGGCGATCTTCTTTCGCCGTCCGCGTTTCAGGGTCAAAGTGCCAGGCGTTTACATCTCCTATCCCTTCTGCGCGCAGAAGTGCACCTACTGCAACTTCATCTCCGGGGTATTCCCTCGCGAGCGTGAGTCCCTCTACCGCGGCGCCCTCCTCGCGGAGATTCGTGCCTGTCCCTGGCCGTGGACCCCCGGAACCGTCTACCTCGGCGGAGGCACCCCGAGCAATCTCCCGCCCGATGCCCTGCGGGAAATCCTCGCACTGGTTCCCGGCTCCCCCTGGCACGAAGCCACCATCGAAGCCGCACCCGGCAACGTCACTTCCGGCCTCAGCCGTGCCTGGGTAGCCACCGGCATCAATCGCGTCAGCCTCGGCGTGCAGTCCTTCGTCGAAACCGAGATCCGCCGCACCGGTCGCCGCCACACCGCCGACGTCATCGCGCGCGAGATCGCCCTCCTCCGCAATGCCGGCATCCGCGACATCAACATCGACCTGATCGCAGGCCTCTCCGGCCAGACCGAGTCCTCCTGGCGCGATTCCCTCGATTGGATCGCCCGCCTCGCCCCCGAGCACGTCTCCGTCTACATGCTCGAAGTCGATGAAGACAGCCGCCTCGGGAGAGAACTCCTGCTTGGCGGCACGCGCTACGGCGCCGGCGATACACCGTCCGAAGACGCCGTCGCCGATTTTTACGAGATCGCCGTCGAGCACCTCGCCGCCCTGGGCATCCTCCGCTACGAAATCTCCAACTTCGCTCGCCCCGGCCACGAGTCGCGCCACAACCTGAAATACTGGCGCCTCGAACCCTACGTCGGCTTCGGCGCCGACGCCCACTCCTTCGATGGCGCGGTCCGCACGCGAAACGGCGAATCCGTCGACGACTATCTCGCCGGCAGCGGCCGTAGCGCCACCCCCGCCGATTCCGCCGAACACCTCTTCGTCGGCCTTCGCTTGACCAGCGGCATCCGCCCCGACGCGGCCGACTGGCGCCGCTTCGACCGGCCCATCCGCCGGTTCCTCGATGCCGGCCTGCTCGAGACCGACGGCGCCACGCTCCGCCTTACCAGCCGCGGCGTCCTGCTTTCCAACGAAGTCTTCCAGGAGTTTCTGGTTCCATGATCGATCTGCGCAGCGATACCGTCACCAAGCCCACGCCCGCCATGCGGCAGGCCATGTTCGAGGCCGAAGTCGGCGACGACGTCTATCGCGAAGACCCCACCGCCAACCGCCTCGAAGAGCGTGCCGCGGAAATTATCGGCAAGCCGGCCGCCCTCTTCGTACCCACCGGCACGATGGGGAACACCATCGCCATCAAGCTGCTCACCGAGCATGGCCAGGAAGTCATCTGCGATTCCCGCGCCCACTTGATTGACTACGAGCTCTCCATGATTGCCTGGTTCAGCGGCTGCGTGATCCGCGCCGTCCCCACCGAACGGGGCCTACTGAGCTGGGAAGAAGTCCGCCGGCAGATCCGCCCCCTGAATCCGTACAGCGCTCCCACCGGCGCGGTCTGCCTCGAACAGACCCACAATATGGCAGGTGGAACCGTGTACCCGATGCGCACAGTGTGCGAGATTTGCGACGGCGCGCACGAGCGCGGACTGCGAGTCCACCTGGACGGAGCCCGCGTTTTCAACGCGAGTGTGGCTCTGGGCATTCCCGTGCACAAAATAGCTGCTCCTGCCGATACCGTCATGTTCTGCCTCTCTAAAGGACTCGGTGCGCCGATCGGCTCCATTCTGGCCGGCCCTGCCGATCTGATGGCCAAAGCGCGCCTCTACCGCAAGCGCCTTGGCGGCGGCATGCGCCAAGCCGGCGTCCTCGCCGCAGCCGGCCTCGTAGCTCTCGAAGAGTCGCCCGCCAAACTCGCCGCCGATCATGCCAACGCGCGTTTCCTCGCCGAAGGCCTCTCCCGCATCCCCGGCGCCACGATCGATCCGGCCATGGTAGACAGCAACGTCGTCGTCTTCGACGTCTCGGAGACCGGCCATTCTCCCGCCGCCATCAGCGCCCAACTGAAAGACCGCGGCGTCCTGATGAATGCCATCAATGACCGATGCGTCCGCGCCGTGACCCACTACGACGTCTCCCGCGACCAATGCGCGCAGGCTCTCGAGGCGGCCGCGGAGGTGCTGGCAGTCGCCACCGCTGCCTCCAAACCGTCATAATGGAATTTACCACTCACATGTTCAGACCTCTGATTCTGCTCGCGGCGTCGATCCCTGTCCTCGCGCAGCAATACACGATTACCACAGTCGCCGGCGGCGCACCGCCCGCCACACCCGTGGCCGCAACCGGCACGTCCATCGGCCTGCCGCGCAAAGTCCTTCTCGCGGGCAGCAACATCTACTTCAGCGCCGGCAACTCCGTCTTCAAGATGGATTCCTCGGGCACCATGACTCTCATTGCGGGCAACTCCCGCGCTGGGTTCTCGGGCGATGGCGGCCCCGCTGTAAATGCGCAGCTCAGCTCGCCCGGCGGCCTCGTCTTCGATTCCGCCGGCAACCTCTACATCGCGGACACGCTCAACAATCGCGTCCGCATGGTAAATCCTCAGGGCATGATCTCTACCTTCGCCGGCAATGGCGGCGTCTCGGTCCCCGGCTTCTGGGGCGACGGCGGCAACGCCACCGACGCCCAGATCCACGCGCCCGTCACTCTCGGCGTCGATTCCAATGGCAACATCTACATCGTGGCCTCCGGAGACAACAGCATCCGCATGGTCGATGTCAACGGCATCATCTCGATTTTCGCGGGCCAGGGCTACAAAGGTTTTTACGGCGACACCACCAGCACCACGCCCGGACCCGCCAACCAGGCCGGCCTCACCAGCCCACAGGACATGTGGATCAACAAGGACGGCACCGTCCTGATCGCCGACACCGGCAACGCCGCCATCCGCAAAGTGGCTACCGACGGCACCATCTCCACCATCTCCGGCACCGGCGCCACGGGAACCAAGGCCTCGGGCGACGACGTCGCCACCACGCTCACGATGATCGCGCCCACCGGCGTGACGCAGGACTCCTCCGGCAACGTTTTCATCGCCGAGTTCGGCACCGACCGCATCCGCAAGATCGATACCTCCGGAAAGATCACCACCGCCATCGGCGACGGCAATCCCGGCTTCGTGGGCGATGGCGGACCGCCCAACAAAGTCGAGATGAACCAGCCCACGGGCGTGGCGGTCGATTCCTCCGGCAACATCTACTTTGTCGATTCGCTCAACTACCGAATCCGCAAACTCGCCGGCGGCAATGTCACTACCATCGCCGGCAACGGGCAGATCTCGCATTCCGGCGATGGCCTTCAGGGGACTTTGGCCCAGCTCAATGCGCCTCAGGGCGTGGCGGTTGATAGCGCCGGCAACTTCTACATCGCCGATAGCGCCAACAATGTCGTTCGACGCGTCGACACCAAGGGCGTGATCACCAACTTCGCGGGTAACGGCTCTGCCGGCAACGGAGGCGATGGCGGCGCCGCCACCGGCGCCCAGCTCAACACGCCCGAAGACCTCGCCGTCGATCCCGCCGGCAATCTCTACATCGCCGATTCGCGCAACAACAAGGTGCGCAAAGTCGCTCCCAACGGGACCATCAGCACCTTCGCCGGCAGCGGAACCGCCGGTTCGGGCGGCGATGGCGGCGCCGCCGGCAGCGCCACGCTCAACCTGCCCTTCGGCATCGCAGCCGACACCGCCGGCAACATCTACATCACCGAATTCCTTGGCAACCGCGTGCGCAAGGTGACTCCCGACGGGACCATCAGCACCGTCGCCGGCAACGGCACCTCCGGCTACTCGGGCGACGGCGGCAGCGCCACCGCCGCCATGCT
>DATJYW010000405.1:0-31235 GCA_035499435.1 Candidatus Acidiferrales bacterium
ATCGATATCTCGATCGGCACCCACCGGCTGCTTTCAGAAGACGTCCACTTCAAAGACTTGGGCCTGGTGATCGTGGACGAGGAGCAGCGCTTCGGAGTCAAGCACAAGGAGCGCCTCAAGCACCTGAAGCGCAACGTGGACGTGATCACCATGAGCGCCACTCCTATCCCCCGAACACTACATATGTCGTTGTTAGGCCTCCGGGACATGTCGGTGATCGAGACTCCGCCCAAGGATCGCTTGGCGATTCACACCGTAGTGGCTCCCTTTCAGCCGGAATTGATCCGGCAGGCGGTAGAACTCGAACTCGGGCGTGGCGGTCAGGTCTATTTCCTGCACAACCGCGTGGATTCCATTTGGAGCCGGGCGGCGATGATCCAGGAACTCGCGCCGACGGCACGCATCGGCGTCGGTCACGGGCAGATGAGCGAACACGAGCTGGAGAAAACCATGCTCCAGTTCATGCGGCACGAATTTGACATTCTGGTTTGTACTACAATTATAGAAAATGGATTGGACATCCCGCTTGCCAACACCATGATCGTCGAAAATGCCGAGCGGTACGGGTTGTCCGAGCTTTACCAGTTGCGCGGGCGAGTGGGTCGCTCGAACCGACGGGCTTACGCTTACCTGATGGTCCCGCCGGATACGGAGTTGACGGAAATCGCCCGTAAACGCCTTGCGGCCCTCAAGGAATTCAGCGACTTGGGCGCCGGGTTCAAGATTGCCGCGCTCGACCTCGAATTACGGGGCGCCGGCAACCTGCTGGGCGGCGAGCAGCACGGTCACATCAATTCCGTCGGGTTCGATACCTACGTCCGCCTCCTCGACGAAACCGTGCGGGAATTGAAGGGCGAAGAGGTGGTGCCAGAGATCCACTCTTCGCTGAACCTGAACCTGGATATCCGCATCCCCCCGGATTATATTTCTGACGAGAATCAACGGCTGCGCGCCTACAGGCAGATTGCCAATGCCGCCGACGCCGCCGCCCGCGACCGTGCCGAAAAGGAACTAGAGGATCGATATGGCCCAGTGCCGGATGCCGTCCGCAGCCTGCTGCAGTACTCAGCCCTCAAGAACCTGGCTGAGCAGATCGGCATCGAGGCCGTGGACCGGCGCCATAACCTGTTGAATATAAAGTTCCACAATGAAACCCGAGTTGACCCGGCGCGTCTCATGAACTTGGTGAGCAAGACCAGCGGAGCGCAGTTCACTCCGGCAGGCGTCTTGCTCTTGCCGATAGATGGATCGTCGCCTGGGGAGATTCTCCACACCTTGGAGGAGAGGCTCGGCCAGTTGCGTACGTCCTGCTAGAATAGGAGTTCCACTATGTTTCGCAGGTCTGTAGTAGTCGCGATATCCACGCTCGCTGTCTGTGCCGCCGCGGACAACCCGCCGGTCCGCATCATCGAAGAAATCGCCGCCAAGGTGAACGGCGACATCATCACTCGCGGCGAACTGGAAAAAAAGCGCGCCGATGCCGAAGCCGAAGCACGCCGGCAGGGGCTCAACGGCGTCCGCCTTCAGGAGGCCGTGAAGGACGTCACCGCCAACGCACTGCGCGACGAAATCGACCAACTTCTGCTGGTGCAGAAGGGCAAGGAACTGAACATCAATGTCGATGGCGACGTGGCCCGCCGCCTCGCCGAAATCCAGGTGCAGGCGAAAAAGCCCAATCCAGACGAATTCCAGGCATACGTCCGCGAACAGACCGGGATGACGTTCGAGGACTTCAAAGACCGCATGCGGCGCGACATCCTCACGCAGCGCGTGATCGGCCAGGAGGTGATGCGCACTATCGTCATCCCCGAGCCCGACATGCAGAAATATTACGAGGAGCACAAAAAGGAGTTCGTTCGCGAAGAACAGGTATTCCTGAGCCAGATTCTGATTTCGACCGAAGGCAAGTCTCCGGAGCAGGTAGCGGCAGCAGAGAAAAAAGCAAAGGATCTCGTGGCGCGCGCGCGCAAGGGCGACAAGTTCAGCGATCTGGCCAGCGCGAATTCGGACGATCCCGAGACTGCAAAGAACGGCGGCTACATCGGCGCTATGAAGCGCGGGTTGATGGACAAGCAGATCGAAGATCTTGTCTTCAAAATGAAGAAGGGCGAGGTCACCGATCCCATCAAGCGACCGGTGGGTTTCCTCGTACTCAAGGTCGAAGAGCGGTTCGAAGCCGGCCAGGCAAGCTTTGAAGAGGTCAAGAGCGAGGTCCAGGACCGCATGATGCAGCCCAAGGCCGAGCCCAAGGTGCGCGAGTATTTGAGCCATTTGCGCGAGGATGCGTTCCTCCAGATCAAGGAAGGCTACGTGGATAGCGGGGCGGTTCCCGGCAAAGATACGCGCTGGCAGGATATGGCGCAGTTGAAGCCGCAAACCACGACCAAGGAGGAAGTCGCCGCGCACCGCAAGAAGCACATCCTGTGGGTCATCCCGGCTGGTACCGCGAAGGATACCAAGACCAAGGGCCACAAGACCGCGCCCGATTCTACTCCCGACGCTGCACCCGCTCCCGCGCCCGCCAGTGCTCCTGCCACGGAGCCTGCCAAGGCGGCCGATCCGGCGAAGCCCGCCGGAGGCGATCCCGCCAAACCATGAAATCTCCCTACATCGGCGAAATCGAACCCAATAAAGTCATCACCACCAGCTTTCTGGTTCAGGCGAAGGAAATCCGCCAGAAAAAGGGCGGCGAGTTTTATCTTTCACTCACGCTCTGCGACCGCACCGGCGATCTCGACGCCAAGATGTGGGACAACGTCAACGACGTGCTGGACGCCTTCGACCGCGACGATTTCGTCAAGGTGAAGGGAATGGTCCAGATCTTCCACAACCGGCCGCAACTCACCATTCACAAGCTGCGCCGGATGGACGAGAGCGAGATCGATTTCGCCGATTATTTCCCGGCTTCGAAGCGCGATCCGGAGGAGATGTGGTGCGAGCTGCGCGGCATTATCGACGGTGTCGCCAATCCTCATCTGAAGAGCCTTCTGGAGGCCGTGTTCGCGGATGAGGACATCGCGCGGCGCTATCGCCGGGCGCCGGCCGCGAAGCAGATCCACCACGCATTCTTGGGCGGCCTGATCGAGCACGTGCTGAGCGTGTGCGGAATGGCAAAGCCGGCAGCGGCGCATTACGCCAACATCGATTACGATCTGCTGATCACCGGCGTGCTGTTGCACGACATCGGCAAGATCTACGAGCTGACTTATGACCGCGGCTTCTCGTATTCGGACGAGGGACAGTTGATCGGCCATATCTCGATCGGCACCCGGATCCTCTACGAGAAACTGCGGGGCCTGCCTGATTTTCCCCCGAGGTTACTGGTCCTGGTGGAGCACATGATTCTCAGCCACCACGGCCAACTCGAGTTCGGATCGCCCAAGCTGCCGCATTTTCCCGAGGCTCTGCTGCTGCATTACCTGGACGACATGGATTCGAAGATGGAGTGCATGCGCGCCCTGGTGGAGCGCGACCGCCAGGTGGAAGGCAACTTCACCGGCTTCAACGCGGCACTGGAGCGGGTGATTCTCAAGAAGGACCGGTACCTGAATCCGCCGCCGCCCGCGGCGGAGTCCAAGCCGGCCGCTCCCGAGCCACCAGTGCGCACGCCCATGGCGGAACATGCCCTGTTCGTGCCCGCTCCCGATTCGCCGTTCGCCGACAAACTCCGGCAGGCGCTGCAGCCGGCCGGTCCAAAACAGGAATCCTGATGCCGAAAACCGCGCGCGATGTCCCTCCCCCCCTGGAATTGGCCTGCCTGAAGGCACTGTGGTCGCTCGAAGAGGGCAACGTTCGTGCGGTGCAGCAGGTGCTGGCGCCCACGCGCCCGTTGGCTTACACGACGGTGATGACGGTGCTCGACCGGCTGGTCCGCAAGGGCAGGCTGGCGCGGCGCAAAGTGGGCCGGTCGTTCGTGTACTCGCCGACGGCATCGCGCGATACGCTACGCAAGGCGGCGGTTCGCGAGTTGCTGGATGGTTTTTTCGACGGGTCGGAGGAGCAGTTGCTCGTTTATCTTCGCGGCGGCGAAAGCAAGGCCGCGGTAGCGGGTGCTCCTGACGCGGACGGTCAGATCGATCCCGTGCTGCTGTAGTGATTCTCGCTTCCATTGTCTTCGGCGCGGCGCTCACCCTGGGGAGTGCGTACGCACTCGGGGCGGTTTTGCTGCGGCGGGTGAAAGTACCGCCGGAGATCAAGCTGGGGCTCGGCGCGGTGGCACTGAGCTTCCTGGTGTTCTTAGTGCTGTTGGCTGGCTGGGCGAACGGGCGGACCTTCTTAGCGCTTGGGCTTGTGTGTCTTGTGGGACAGGCTTTAGCCTGTCCGGGGCGCCCTGGACAGGCTAAAGCCTGTCCTACAAAGCTCATCTTCTTCCTGCTTCCCCACTTCACCTGGTATTTCGTCAATGCACTGGCTCCGGAAACCGTGGCCGATGGCATCACTTACCATCTCGGACTGCCCCTTCAGTACCTCCGCACCGGCGGCTTTCCCCAGCACCTCACCTTCTTCAGCCTGATTCCGCAGGGCATGGAGATGCTCTACACCATGGCCTTCGCGTTCGGCCGCCACTCCGCCGCCAAACTCGTCGAGCTCGCGTTCTTCTTTGCCACCCTGCCGCTGATCTTCCGGGTTGGGCGGCAATTGCGCCTGCCCGACCTGGCCTCGCTCGTCGCCGCCGTCCTCTACTTCTGCGCGCCTGTGGCGGGGATCACCGGTTCCAGCGCATACAACGATGCGGCGGGTGTGTTTTTTCTCCTCGCCACGATCCACCTTCTGCTCATGGGCGGACGCGCTCCCCTGTTGGCGGCGGGTGCTCTGGCCGGATTCTGTTACGCGATCAAGATGCCCGGCATCCTGGTCCCGATTGGCGCTACCGCATTTGCGCTGCGCTACCGCAAGCACGCGTGGCTGGTGGCCGCCGCCGCTGCACTCGTGATCGCGCCGTGGATGATCCGCAACCTGGTAGTCACGGGCAATCCGCTTGCGCCCCTGATGAACTCCCTCTTCCCGAACCCGTACTTTCACGTCGCGACCGAGGCGGAGCTCGCCGGTGGCCTGCGCTCGTTAGGGGCGGTCAAACCGTGGCAGGTTCCCTGGGAACTGGCGTTCGGCGATCACCTCACGGGCACGTTCGGCCCGCTCTTTCTCGCGCTGCCGATCGGGCTATTGGCGCTGCGCCACCGCGAAGGGCGCCTGCTTTGGGCCGCCGCTCTGCTGTTGGCGCTGCCGTGGCTCACCAATACGGGCGCGCGGTTCCTGATGCCTTCGGTTGTGCTCGCGGGATTTGCTCTCGGCGTGTCGCTGCCGCGCCCTGCCGCGATCGCCACCATCGCGATTCAGGCGGTAGCCTGCTGGCCGTACGTCATCGACACCTGGGAGACGCGCTACGCGTTCCGGCTGCACGAGTTTCCGCTGGCGGCCGCACTGCGCATCGAGCCGGAGGCCGATTATTGCCGACGCCACCTCAACGAATACAACGTAGCGAAGATGATCGAGCGCGCCACGCCCCCGGATTCGCGGACGCTGGCGCTGGCCAGCGTTGCCAGCGCCTATCTGGACCGCGACGTGACCGTCTCTTGGCAATCCGCCGAGACCGACCAGCTTCTGGACACGTTGCGCCTCGCAGCCCTCTACGAAGACGCGCCCGACTTCGATTGGAAGGCCGAGTGGCCGGCGCAGTCCGTGCGGGTGCTGCGCTTCCGCATGCCGATGAGCTACGAAGGCGAGTGGGACATCAGCGAGATTCAGCTTTACACCGGCGAGTACCGGATTTTCAACAGCCCGCAGTGGAGCCTGGCCGGGTGGCCGAACCGCTGGGAGGCGCCCCTGGCCTTCGACGGCAACCTCGCCACGCGCTGGCGCACCTGGCAAACGGTGCGCGCGGGCATGTACTTCGAAGTTGACCTGGCGCACCCGCAGCGCCTCACCAGCGCTGTGCTGGTGAGCCATACGCCGGTGTATCGCGTGCCGCTGGAGATCTACGGGCAGGACGAGAAGGGTGCCTGGAGGGTACTGTCGAAGGCTCCCCAGGCGATCCGGCGGGCACGGCAGGACCTCCGCCTCGACGCTGCGCGCGCCCTGCGAAAAGCCGGTTTCCGCTATCTGCTGGCGCCCACCGGCTCGGGAGGGAATGCCCCCATCGGCAACGCGATTGTGGGGAAGGAAGCCGAGTGGGGCCTGGAAGCGGCGGGCTATGCCGGCGACTTTCACCTCTACCATGTGAAATAAGACCCGCCGGCTCAACAAGCTACTAACCTTCCCGCATATCCATTGTTATCGGCGTCCTATAACCTAAATCGATCTTGTTCGGACAGGGCTTGCGAAACTACGCTCAACCTGTAGACATGCGAGTTCACAAATTACCGGTGTTGCTGGCTCTCGGACTCTCCGTCGCCGGCGCGCAGCAGGTTTTGCGCAAAGAGCCGTTCCAGTATGCCGGGCCAGATCGTGCTTCACGCGTCGAAGCACGGCCGCCGGGCATGCGGCTCGGTCTGCGTAGGCCTCGGGAGTTCGCTCTCGCTCCGCTCAGCGAGGCCGAAGCCGCGCGCCTGACCGGGCCCAGCACCCGGCTGAAAACCGGGGTACAGCGTGTGCTGGCGCCGCACGTTTTTGCCGCCGGAACCTGGGAAACCACGTCCGAAGGCACCCGCCTCTGGCGCCTCTCCATCCGCTCACCGCATGCCCGCGGCCTGCGGGTGGAGTTCGAGAACTTCTCGGTCGGCGAAGGACGCGTATGGCTGTACGACGGGACGCACTCCGCGGGCCCTTATACGGGCCGCGGGCCCTATGATGACGGCCACTTCTTCAGCAGTGCCGTCTATGCAGCGTCGGCGGTCGTGGAGTACGAACCGGCGCTGGACGCCGGCGTCGAACTGGAGCCGCCATTCGCCATCAAATCGATCGTCCACCAGGTGCGCACGGCGCTCGACGGCACAGCCGGGCAGACCGATCCCGCGGACTATTGCGAGCTGGACGTCAACTGTTACCCGGACTGGAAGAGCGCGATGAGCAGTGTGGGCCAGATCTCTTTCGTCGAAGACGGCGTAGAGGCGCTCTGCTCCGGGTCGCTGTTGGCCACCCGCGACAACAGCGCGAAACCGTACTTCCTGACCGCCGGCCATTGCGTTCACGATGAAGCCACGGCGCGAACCGTGCAGGCATATTGGAACTACCAGACATCCTCGTGCAACGGCACGCCACCCGCTTCCCGGGATGCCAGCGCTAAATCGACGCTGGGCGCCCATCTGATTGCCAGCGCCGATCTCAGCGGCGGGGATTACAGCCTGATCCTGTTGCAGGACGTTCCTTCGGGCGTCACATTCGCGGGCTGGGATCCCGGCGGACCGCCGGTGGGTGGAAGTGTCGCCGGCATTCATCATCCCTCCGGCTCGTGGAAACGGATTTCGTTCGGCACCCGCACCACCGACGCCAACACCGACGTCGAGGGAAGCATCGCTCCTGCCGCGCTCTATTTCCAGGTGCTCTACAGTCAGGGACGTGTCGAGCACGGATCGTCGGGCTCGCCGCTATTTACGTCGCCCGGCATCGTAGCCGGCTCGCTCAGCAACGGCGAGGTGCTGGAGGATGGCACGGTCTGCTCGATCAATCCGCAGGGGGCCGGCTACAGCCGGTTTTCCGCGACCTATTCCGCGGTGAGCACCTACCTCGAGAATCTGCCGGCGACTGCGGTGATGCCCGCTAAGGCAGGGCTTAGCTTCACAGTGCTCAACCATGCTCAACCGCCGGGTCAGGCCGTGCAACTGAATACCCAAGCCGCCAGCCCGGTGAGTTACAAGCTGCGCGCCGATGCCTTGTGGATCCAGCTATCCGGAATGAGCGGCACGGTCTCGGCCAAGACGCCGGCGACAGTTACCGTCTCCATCGACGCGAAACAGCTTCCGCAACCGGGTCAGTACACGTCAACGGTAAGCATCCTGTCCGGTGCTGCCGCGCCCCAGTACATCACGGTGAGCGCGTTGGTGAAGGCCGATCAATCCAACGTGGTGGCCGGCGTCACGCCGAATCCGGTGGTGGGCAGTGGCGGGCAATGGTCGTTTCAGGTCAGCCTGACGGAGACCGCGGGTGCAGCTACTCATGTCACTGCCGCCAAGTTCAACGGTACAGACTACAGCTCCAGTCTCCAAGGCTGGTTCGGCGCTACCGCAATCCCGGCCAATGGCAAGATCACCGCGCCTTTGACCACCACCGGATATCCGGCGGGCAACCAGTATTTCGAATTCTGGGGCGTTGACGACGCCAGCGGCCAGCCGTGGTACCGGACGGTAGTAGCGGCGTTCCAGTAATCAAGGCATCAGGCATCAGGTAACAGCGATTCCGACACCAGACGGCTGACGCCTGATGCCTGACGCCTCACGCCTACTTCCTGCACACCGCCGTCAGAAACCGCTGGTCCTGGCTCGGGTATTCGTGCTCAACTTCCAGTCCGCCGTGCGCGGTCAGCAGCCAGCGAAAGGCGTCGGGCGTGTAAGTGTACTGGAAATTCATTCCGATGCGCTCGCCGCGCTCCAGCGAGATCTCCTCGCCAGCGACGGTCGCCGAGAGATCACGGCCGGCCCTGAAGTAGCGCGTGATCAGGTGCAGGCCGTCGTGGCGGGAGTCGATCTTCTGATCGAAACGAATCTCGCCGTCGTCTTCGGCGATCCCCACGCTGGCCAGCAGCGAGCCGAGGAACTTGCGGGAAGCGCCATTGTCGCGCCACCCCATGGTCGCCTCCGGATCGTAGATCTCGCCATCGACGATTAGCCGGTCCTCCGGCTTCATGCACTGCACCACGTAGCGAATCTCGGCCAGGGGATCGAACGAGCCCATCGTATTGCCTGAGAGAATGAACAGCCGCGGCGGCTCGGCGGCATCGGCGGCGTAGACGAGGTGGACGGGGCTGGAGATGTCGGCCTTGATGCCGACGGTTTCGATATCCTCGTCGTCGGCGCCGCCGCAAGCCAATTCCAGCATGGTCTGGCTGGCATCGACAGGAAAGTACAACGACTCGCACCCCGCATCTTTCAGGGCCTTCATGAGGAGACGGTCGCGAAGGCCGTCGCCGGCGCCGAAGCTGATCACCGGCACTCGGCCGCGGAAGTGACGCGCGATCGCCGGGGCCGTCGCGGCGATCTCCTTCCAGGAATCCCACAGGCCGCCGTACAACTCGGCGCGTTCCACGAGCGTGATCCAGGCCGTGGCGGAGCGCGGGAACCAGAAGAAGAATTTTTCGGGCAGATCGCGCGCCTCGATCGCCTCGGCGAATTCCTGAGCGATATCCGCCTCAGTCAAGACTACTTCCACTCTCATAGGGAGTCCGAAGTTTTATTATGGCAGGATTGGCTCAAAATCCCATCACCTGCATGCCCGCGTCGACGAAAAGACAATTGCCGGTCACGCCGCGGCCGAGGTCGCTCGCCAGAAAGACGGCGGCATCGGCGACTTCGGCAGGATCCGTGTTGCGCCGCAAAGGCGCGCGTTCCTGAATCGTGTCCAGAATCGTGGAGAAGTCCCTGATGGCGCGCGCCGACGCCGTCTTGACCGGTCCCGCCGAGATTGCGTTGACCCGAACCTTTCTCTGGCCCAGTTCGCTCGCCAGATAGCGCACCGCGGCCTCGAGCGAGGCCTTGGCCACGCCCATCACGTTATAGTTGGTCACTACGCGCGTGGAGCCCAGGTAGGTGAGCGTGCTGATCGAGCCCCCTTCAGTCATCGCCGGCGCCACCGCGCGCGCCACCGCCACCAGCGAGTATGCACTGACATCCTGCGCCAGGAGGAATCCCGACCGACTGGTCTCGACGAACGGTCGCGAGAGGTCCTCCTTGTTGGCGAACGCCAGGCTGTGAACCACGGCGTGCAGCGGCCGGTCCATGGACTTGAGGGATTCGGTCAACGCGGCGAGCTCGTCGTCCTTGGTAACGTCGCAGGGCAGGACGGAGGCCACGTTCAGGTCTTTGGCCAGGTCTTCGATCGAATCCTTCTGCCGCTCACTCAAATAGGTGAGCGTCAGCGCCGCGCCCTCGCGCGAAAACGCCTGCGCGATCGCATAGGCCAGGCTCCACTTGTTGGCAATACCCAGAATGAGGGCATGCTTGCCCTCCAGCAGTTTGGACATGAATACTTCAGTGTAGAACAGAGCGACGTGCGCGGACGACGAAGTACGATCGTCCGCACCACCTACCGCAGTGTCACCGGCTTACCGCCCTGCTCTTTACTGCGCTGCGCGGCGTCCAGGAAAGCGAAAATCTCCAGCGTCTCCTCGTTCGATACCGGCGGCTTGCCCGTCTGGAAGAACTTCACGATCTCTTCCACCAGCGGGTGGTAATCGGCCGCCCCGGCTTTGGGGTGATTCTCCACCACGTTGCGGCCCTGAAACACCAAGGCACCGTAATCGCTGTAAGGGCGGGCCGCGTTGACGGTTCCGATGCGGCCGTCCTTCCATCGACCGACGATGGTATCCAGATCTTTCCCGGAGACGCGCGATACACTCTCGCAGCCCGGACCCATGAGCGTGAACAGCACCTCGATCGGATGGATCGCGTACCACGCCAGCTCCAGGTAATGGTGCGGCTCAAGCGGCCCAGGACCCCAGACCGTCACCGCGCTCGCGCCGGTTTGGCGGCCCATGGCGCCAATCACACCGAAGCGCAGGCTCGACGAGCTGAACCACGGCACGCCCGCGTCCCGCGCCAGCCGAGCGATTTCTCGCGCGTCTTCCAGGGTTGCTGCCAGCGGTTTGTCGATGAACAGCGGCTTGTGCGCCGCGATCGCCGGCCGCGCCTGCTCCAGGTGTACGCGCCCGTCCAGGCTGCTCACCAACACCGCGTCCACCTTGGATAGCAGAGCGGGTATGCTGTCCACGATCTCCACGCCGTACTTGGTGCGGAGGGTTTCCGCGAAGCCATCCACGCGGCTCGTGCTTTCTTCGATGTCCTTGCTGCCGCCCTTGTATGCCGCTACTACGCGCGCCCCAGTCACATGGTCCGGGGCCGTGGGATCGTTGAGCAGCTTGGTGAACGCAGGCACGTGCGAAGTGTCGGTGCCGATGATTCCGATGCGGATGTCGGCAGTCCAGGCCGGCAGGGCACAGGCGAAAAAGAGAGCGAGGGCCTTCACGAAGTGCATTGTACTCCCTTGCCCGAGTTGAGTCTCGCCAGGGCCCGGTCGTGCACGCGGGAGAAAAGCAGTAGGGCGCAGCTTGCTCCGATGAGGCACCACGTCATGTCCCATTGTGTATCCCACACGTCTCCTTGCGAGCCGAGAAAGGCATCGGCGGCGCTCCCTGTGATCTTGGCCGCGGCGAACTCGAACAGCTCGTAGAGCGCGCTGATCGCCATGCACACGCTGAAAACCAGCACCGAAAGCATTTTCCCCCGCTTCAGAGGAGTCATACGCAGCAGGACCTCGCGCGCGATGAAGGCCGGAACGAACCCCTGAGCGAAGTGTCCCAGTCGATCGTAATAGTTGCGGTCGAGTCCAAGCCAGTGCTTGATCCACTCGAATACCGGCATCAGGGCGTACGTGTAGTGGCCTCCGATCATCAGAATGGAGGCGTGAATCGCGATCAGGCAGTAAACCAGGTTGGTGAAGCGCAGGCGCGGATACAGCCAGATCAAGGCCGGCACGCCGATCAGCGCCGGCAGCACCTCCAGGAACCACGTGAACACGTCGCGGCAGCCGATGAACGACCAGACGAACACGGCGCTGACTGCGGCGAGCAGCGCCGGCGGCAGGAAGCGGTCTTGCATGATGCAGCGCCATTGTACACTGAGAGCGCGGCATGGATCTCTCCACCCCGCTCACCTACGTCAAAGGAATCGGACCCGCGCGCGCGGCCATGCTCGAGGCGAAGGGGCTGACCACGGTCGAGGACCTGCTCGGCTACGTCCCCTTCCGCTACGAGGACCGCAGCAACATGAAGACCATCGCCCAGCTTGCGCCGGGCGAGATGGCCACCGTGATCGCCGACGTCCGCGCCACCAAGATGAGCGGTTTCCGCCGGCGCAGCCTGGGCCTGTTCGAGGTTCGCTTCACCGACACCTCGCGCCACATCCTGGTCTGCAAATGGTTCCACGGCGGCTACCTCGCCAACGTCTTCGCCGAGGGCATGAAGGTCGCCCTGTTCGGTAAGGTCGAGTTCGATACCTATGCCGGCGAGCTCACCATGCTGCATCCCGAGTTCGAAATCCTGGCGGGCGACGACGAAGACGGCGACGCGGCGCTCCACGTGGGCCGTGTCGTCCCGATCTACGAAGGCACCGGCAAGCTCACCACGCGCATGCTCCGCGTGTTCGCGCACCGCATCCTGCAGAGCGTCGAGCCCGTGGACGACGCGCTCCCCCAATTCCTGCGCGACCGCCTCAAGCTCCCCGACCGCTGGACGGCCATCCGCCAAATCCACTTCCCGCCGCCGGATGCCGACCTGCGCCTGCTGAACGCGTTTCGCTCGCCCGCGCAGTTCCGCCTGATCTTCGAGGAGTTCTTCTGGCTCGAGTGCGGGGTGGCACTGAAGCGGGGCAAGGCGCGCACGCTCCCCGGCATCCAGTTCGCGCTCACCGACCACGTCCGCGAACGCGTCAAGGCCATGCTGCCCTTCAAGCCCACCGGCGCGCAGAAACGGGTGCTGGGCGAGATCGCCAAAGACATGGCCGAACCGCACCCCATGAACCGTCTGCTGCAGGGCGATGTGGGCAGCGGAAAGACCATCGTGGCCGCGGAAGCCGCCGTTATCGCCATCGAAAACGGCTACCAGGTGGCGGTGCTGGCGCCCACCGAAATCCTCGCCGCGCAGCACGGCATCTACTTCAAACAGATCCTGTCGAAGCTGAATTACGTCACGCTGCTTCTTACCGGCAGCTTCAGCGCGCGCGAAAAAGTGCAGCTCAAGAAGCTCGTCTGCGAGGGCCTGGCGCACGTCGTGGTGGGCACGCACGCGCTGCTCGAAAAAGACGTGGAGTTCAAGAAGCTCGGCCTCGCCATCATCGACGAGCAGCATCGCTTCGGTGTCCTGCAGCGCCTCGGCCTCGTACAAAAAGGCATCACTCCGGACGTACTCGTAATGACCGCGACTCCCATCCCGCGCACGCTCGCCATGACCATGTACGGCGATCTCGACGTCAGCATCATCGACGAGCTTCCACCCGGCCGTAAGCCGATCATCACCAGACACGCCACCGCCGATCGCATCGAGCAGGTCTACAGCTTCATCAAGCGGCAGGTCGAGGAGGGCCGGCAGGCTTACGTAGTCTATCCCGTTATCGAAGAATCCGAAACCCAAGCGATGAAGGCGGCGCAGAAGGGATACGAGCACCTGTCGCGCGAGATCTTCCCTGATCTCGCCATCGGCCTGATGCACGGACGCCTCGGCGCCGACGAAAAAGAAGCTGTGATGCAGCGTTTCAAGGAGGGCCACATCAAGATCATGGTGTCCACCACCGTCATCGAAGTCGGCGTCGACGTGCCGAACGCCACCGTGATGGTGATCGAGCAGGCGGAGCGCTTCGGACTGGCGCAGCTTCACCAGCTCCGGGGACGCGTCGGCCGCGGATCCGCACAGAGCCACTGCATCCTGGTAACGGAGAAAATGAACGATTCCGCCCGCGAGCGCATTCGCACCCTGGTGGAATCCACCGATGGCTTCTACATTTCGGAGATGGACCTGAAGCTCCGGGGCCCGGGCGAATTCTTCGGCACCAAGCAGAGCGGCCTGCCCAGCCTGCGCGTGGCCAATATCCTGCGGGACGCCGACATCCTCGAGATCGCCCGCCGCGAAGCCGTGGACTTCGTCGCCCGCCCACCCTCGGAAGATGCGCTGCGGAGCGCCGTCGCCTACATTCGCGATCACTGGCAGCGGCGCTACGGACTGGTGACGGTAGGCTGATGCGCGTAATCGGTGGAGAGTTCCGTTCTAGGCGATTGAAGAGCATCTCCGGGGAGGCCACGCGCCCCACGCCCGACCGGCTGCGGGAAACGCTCTTTGACATTCTCCAGATTCGCGTCGCCGGTGCGACGTTTCTCGATGCCTACGCCGGCACGGGGGCCGTTGGCATCGAGGCGCTCAGCCGGGGGGCTAGGCGTGCCATTTTCCTGGAGCGTAGCCGCCACGCACTGGATGCCATCCGCGAAAACCTGGCGGCTCTGAAGATAGCGGCGCGCGCGACGGTGGTGCCGGGTCCCGTGCGGCAGTCGCTCGCGGCCCATCGCGCGGACATTGTCTTCCTGGATCCACCGTATGCCCTCGAGGACGAGTACGCCGCCGCGCTGGAATTGTTGGCAAGCGACCCGCCCTCTCTGGTGATCGTGCAGCATCCGGTGCGCCTGTCGCTGCCCGACGCCCGCCCGCCTCTCGAGCGGACGCGCCTTCTCAAGCAAGGCGACAACGCACTGAGCTTCTACGAGCGGGCCGGCTCGCACAGCGTCAGAAGTTGAAGCGCAGCATGAATTCGAGGATGCGGCCACCCGGCTCGACCGTGCCGGAAATGTCGCGGTAGGCGCCGCTCACCTGGCCGAACGAGGAGCCGATGTCCTGCGCGAAGAAGCCGTACTCGCGCTGCTGATTGCGGTCGATGGTCGGGGTGGCGGAGTATTGCTTGGTCTTTTCGTCGAGGGTGAGCTGTTTCGAGATGGACGACACGCGCCCGGTCAGTACGGAATACCGTGTCAGCGCGTCGGTCTGGTTCGTGGTGGAGGCGAGCGGCATGTTCGCTGAATTGAGAACATTCGAAATGATGGGATCGCCGGTCGCGGCCGCGAAAGTGATGCCTGGCATGGTATCGGTGCTGGCGATCTGCTGCCACGCGTTCACCTGCGTGAACTGGCCACCGACGGCGAACTGGTGAGACCCGCGAACGTAGTAGACGTTGTCGGCGATATCTTTCACCGGGCCATTGCGCCGCTGCATGCTGGTGGCGGTGGTGACGCTCGAAACGTACGTGCTCGTCCCGAAAATCGGGCGATAGCCCTTCCAGGTCGTGTAGAGGCCGGGACTGACGTCGGGGAAGAACAGGACGGTACTGCCGTTGAGTCCGCCGCGCCACTCGTTGGTGATGTGCGAGCCGAACTGCGAACGGAGGGAGAGGGTGCCGGCGGAGCGGTTGCTGAGCTGGCCGGTCTCGATCTTGGTTCCGAGCACGACGCCCGAGTTCGGGAAAGCTTCGACCACGTTGTCGAGGAAGTCCGGAACCGAGCTGTACTTATCGTAGTTGTAAACGAACGACAGGTGGTGGTTGCTGGTGATGTTGTAATCCAGCCGGCTGGTGAGGAAATGGCGCATCTGCATGCCCTGAGGCTGGTAGTTCAGGTCCGTGCGGTTGTAGTCGCTGTTGCTGATGCCGCGCGGGATCAGCGTGCCTCCGGAAGCCGTGGCGTTCATGTCCCGGAAGGTCTTCAGCAGGATCGGGTCGGGCGTGCCGGCCTGCCCGTTTTGCGCAGCCAGCGCGTAAACATTGATGGTCTTCAGCAGGCTCGGGAATCTACCACAGAACCAGTGAAACGCGACGGCTATCTTTCAGACAAGAGCCTGCGCGAAGGGCGAAAACCGATCGTCCGCGGCAAGCTACTGTTTTCGGCCGCCGCGCGGTGGGGGTGGTGAGATATCGACGCCGGCCGACTTGAGCGCGGGCTCGGCGCTGACGTATTCGAGCTTCGCTGCCTGCCGCCGCGAGTGATTGCGGATACCGTCGAAGACGAAGAAGCGAACACTGTCTTCCACGCCGACGCGGCCGAGCGCCACGCCGCGGTCCCGCAGGATTTCTGCGACGGCTTGAAAGGGGCTCTCGTCTTCCTGCCAGACGCGGATATCGTCGCCGACCTTGATCAGCTCGCGGGCACGCATCTCTTCGAAGCCCGGCAGGACGTAGGCGGGTTCGCCGGTCTCCGTCAGGACTACAGCAAACGTGCGCTCGCTGCGGCCCCATCGGACGCCCGTCAGGTACATCATGGCGGGGCCGGGCTCAAGCACGATGGCGCGCAGGCTGAACTCCTTCATGGCCTGCTGAGCCTTGGCGATTCGCGCGCGGAAAATCTCGGGTGAGGAATCTTGAGTTGATTGCGGCATGGTCTATCCAAAGGGCTGGTCTATCGCGGGGCTCTGTTTCGTGAACATGACGGCGCCGCTCTCGGTGACGTGCATGCAGTCTTCCAGGCGGACGCCGAACTCGCCGTAGATGGCAATGGTAGGCTCGTTGCTGAAGCACATGCCGGGCGCGATCTTGGTCTTGTTGCCTTTGACCAGGTTGGTCCACTCGTGGCCGTCGAGGCCGATGCCGTGGCCGGTGCGGTGCGGCAGGCCCGGAACCTTATATCCGGGGCCGAATCCGCCATCGGTGATCACCTTGCGCGCGGCGGCGTCGACTGCCTCGCAGGGCGCACCGGGCTTGGCGGCGGCGAGTGCGGCATCCTGTGCCTTGCGCTCCAGGTTCCAGACGTCGATCTGGCGCTTCGTGGGCTTGCCGAAGACGGTGGTGCGGGTGATGTCGCTCTGGTAGCCCTCGATGCTGCAGCCGTCGTCGATCAGCACCATGTCGCCTTCCCGGAGTTGCTGTGGTTGGATGCTGCCGTGCGGGAACGCGGTGTACTTGCCGAAGATGGCCATGGCGCCGCCGCCGACGCCGAGGTTGCGATACGCCGCGGAGATCCAGCCGCTGAGCTCCCGCTGGGTCATGCCTTCGTGCAGCGAACCGAGCACTGCCTTGTAGGCGGCGATGGTGATATCGTTGGCGCGCTGCAGAAGGGCGATCTCGGCGAGCGATTTGATCATGCGGCATCCCGCGGTGACCGGTGTGGCACTGGCACATTCGATGGCGGGTGCCTCCCGGCGGAGGCCGTCGAAGGCGGCGAAGCGGACCTGCTCTTCGAGGCCGATTCGGCCGGTGGCGATGCCGAGATCGCGCAGTGTGCGGGCCGCTTGCGCAGGGTCGGCGTCGATCCACGCGGGCGTGCCTTTCGCCGGCAGAATCCAGGCCTTGCCGGGCTGGCGCTGACCGGTGAAATAGTACATGCTGGTGCCGCTCTCCACGTAGATGGCGCCGAGCTTGTTCTCCGCCATGAGGCGGCGGGCCTTTTCCACGCGGGCGGCGCGCTCGTCGTCGGTGATGGGCTTGATGCCATCCAGCATGGGCCTGAGGGCGCGGACGCCGGCCGGCGGTTCGGCGGGTTCCTGCGCGGCAGCGACGCCTGCCGCCAGGGCGGACGCGATGAAGGTGCGCCGATTCATGTTCATGCCTCCAGTGTGGGATTCTTGCGATGCCAATCCGTCACGCTCTCGTAAGCGAGCGCGACACGCAACGGCGAGCCTTCATCATAGATCTTGCCGAGGAAGCTGATGGACCGCGGCACCTGCACCTTGGCGCCGTCCGCGCGTGTCGCTTCCGTGAATCCGCATTTCATGACCACTTGCGGATTGCCCGTCAGGTTCGTGGTGGTGAGCAGAGAGTTGGGCGGCATCACGATCGCGTCCCATTCGGACATGAAGTGCTCGAACTTCTGGATGAGCAGCGTGCGAGCGCGCTGTGCCCGGATGTATTCCACGGCGGGAATGAGGCGCGAGGTGCGGAAGGAGTTGGGCCAATCGTTGGGCGCCTGCCCGCGCAGATTGCGCACCTGGCCGTCGCGGGTGATGTCGTCGAAGGCGGCGGCGGCTTCGGCGCTGAGCAGGAAACGGATGGTTGGCCCATCCTCCACAAATTCGGTGGGCGTCGCGTTCACGCCGGCCCGCTTGAGATCGGCTAGCGCCTGGTCGTAGACCTTTTTCTGATCGCCGGTGTAGCGGTCGAAGTCCTTCTGAAGGATGCCGATTTTCATGGCGGAGAGCGGCTTGCGCGGCTCCCAGTGGAAGGGGTCGGCGCCCACAGTGCGGTCCTTGCCGTCGGGGCCGTAACAGGCGTTGAGCACCAGTGCGCAGTCTTCCACGCCGCGGCAGATGGGACCAATCTTGTCCATGGTCCAGCTCAGGCCCATGGCGCCGTAGCGGCTGATGCGTCCATATGTCGGGCGCAGTCCGACCGTGCCGCACGCCTGGCTGGGCGAGACGATGGAGCCCAGCGTTTCGGTGCCGAGCGAGAACCCCACGAGGCCTGCCGCGGTGGCGGATGCCGAGCCGGCGCTCGACCCGCTGGAGGTGGCCTCGGTGTTCCACGGAGTCTTGGTCATACCCTTGAACCACAGTCCGCCCTGCGCCAGCGCGCCCATCGAGAGCTTGGCGATGAGCACCGCGCCGGCCGCGCGCAGACGCTCGACCACCGTGGCGTCCTTGTCGGGGACCCGGGTCTGGTAAGGCTCGGCGCCGAACGTAGTGAGAATGCCTTTGGTATCGAAGAGGTCCTTCAGGCCGAACGGGATTCCGTGCAGCGGGCCGCGATACTTGCCCGCGCGGATTTCCTTGTCGGCGGCAGCCGCCTGCTCCATGGCCAGCTCTTCGGTCAGCGTGATGAGACAGAGCAGCTTGGGCGAATACTTCTTCATCCGCTCGACATACATCTTCGTAAGATCGGTGGAGGAGACCGCGCGCGATTTGACGAGCGGCGCGAGGTCGACCACCCGCCAGAAGGCCACGTCTTCGAGGTCGGCGGGCTTCGTGATGGGGCGGGGCAGATTGGTCTCGAAGCGCTGCGGGCCTTTGATCGGCGTGCGGTCGGGCAGGCCAGGCTTGAAGGAGAAGGCGGGCTCGGTATCCAACGGCACATCGGCTTTGCGAAGCGCTTCGTAGCTGTAGAGCGCCTGGTTGACGCCGCGCATCATCATGTCGATCTCGGCATCCTGGAATTCCAGGCCGAGAAGCTTGAGGGCAGCCGCCACCTGGTCTTTCGTGACGCGCATGGGCTGGTCCTGGAGGCCGCCGCGCCCGCGCCCGCCGCCGCGGCCACCTGCGTCGGTTGTTCCGCCGCGCTGCTGAGGCTGCGCCTCTCGGGCGGCGGCGAGGATGGTGACGAGTTGCATCCAGGTCCGTCTGTCCATGATCTCCACATGATACAGGACTGTGGTGCAGGGCGAGTCCGCGCCAGGTGCTTTACAATGGGTACTTCACCCAGATGGCCCAGGAAGATGCAATCGTCAGGCTCGCCCGGCAGATCGATGCGACGAGAAAGGCGGAACGGTTCTTGGTCGACGGCGATGCGGTCGAGTCACTCCGTCGCCTGGGCGCAAGCCAGTTGCACGCGATTTGTGCGGACTTTGTGTCTGCGCTGAACGGCAAGTTGGCCGAACCGGTGGTGGAGCTCTCGCCGGAGACGTACTCGCCCGAGTTGTTCCGCGAGTCCGGGGTGAACCTCTTCCAGGTCAGCTCTCAAGGCCGCGAGATGCAGATCGCGTTCGAGGCAACGGCAGAGTCGGTGTCCACGGAGAAGTTTGCGATCCCGCATATTCTGGAAGGCGAGGTGCGGACCTACAACCAGCAGATGCTGGAACGGTCGGAGATCAAGAGCCTTCTGTTGTTCTACTGCGTGGAACAAGAGAACGCGGCCTGGTATTTCTTCGACTGGCGCACGCGCAGCACGGGGAAGATCGACGCGCAACTGCTGGCGAGGCTGATGGAACCGCTGTTCCGGTAAGTGGTCGCCGCACGCCTATGCTGCCGCGAGTTATACTCACCCACCATGAGGCTAATTCCGCTCTTTCTGTGTGTTTCGCTGTGCGCATTCGCGCAGGATGAACCCTTGGCTCCCGGTGGCGGACGCGGCGGACGCGGCGGGCCGGGATCGGGCGAGCCGATTAACGAGCTCACGTTCTCGTCGTTGCGGGCGCGGCTGATCGGGCCGGCGTTCGTTTCGGGACGCGTGTCACAGATCGCTGTGTTCCCGGACGATTCCAACCACTACATGATCGCGCTGGCCAGCGGCAACATCTTCTTGACCTACAACAATGGCACCACCTGGACGCCGATGTTTGAGAACTACGGGTCGTACTCGATCGGCACCATCGCCATCGATCCGAGAAACCCGTCTATCGTGTGGGTTGGGACAGGCGAGAACAATAATCAGCGCAGCGTCTCCTACGGCGACGGCGTCTACAAGAGCGAAGACGCCGGGCGCACGTTCCGCAACGTCGGCCTCAAGCTGACCGAGCACATCGCGCGCATCGTGGTGGACCCGCGCGACTCGAACGTGGTCTACGTCGCCGCGCCCGGGCCGCTGTGGAAGGGCGGCGGCGAGCGCGGCCTCTTCAAGACCACGGACGGCGGCAAGACCTGGTCGCAGAGCCTCATCAAGGTCGGCGACTACACCGGTTGTTCGGACGTGATTCTCGACCCGCGCAATCCCGACATCCTGCTGGCGGCCACCCACCAGCGGCAGCGGCGCTACTTCGGCATGATTCACGGCGGACCGGAATCGGGGCTGTATCGCTCGATCGACGCCGGCAAGACATGGACGCCGGTTCGCGGCGGATTCCCCACCGGCGATCTGGGACGCATCGGAGTCAATTACGCTCCTCAGAATCCCTCGATCATCTACGCGCAGGTGGAAGGGCCGGAGGGCCGCGGCGGGCTGTATCGCTCGACTGACAACGGCGTCACCTGGGAGAAGCGCAACAGCTCCGATTCGCAGGGGCAGTATTACTCCAAAGTGCAAGTGGACCCCCACAACTCCGATCGCGTCTATATCCACAACGTGAACATCATGGTGTCGGACGACGGCGGCCGGACACTGACTTCCCTCGGCACGCGCAACAAGCACGTGGACAATCACGATATCTGGGTCGACCCCAAGAATCCGAATCACTACCTGGTGGGCTGCGACGGCGGGTTGTACGAATCCTTCGACCGCGCAGCGACGTGGAATTTCAAGGAGAACCTGCCGACCGCGCAGATGTACGACGTGGCGGTGAGCGACGACGCGCCCTTCTACTACGTCTACGGCGGCACGCAGGACAACAACTCGTTCGGTTGCCCGGCGCGCAACAAGTTCACCAATCTGACCAACGCGGATTGTTTCGTGACCATGGGCGGCGATGGGTTCTATTCGCGCGTCGATCCCAAAGACCCCAACACGATCTACGCCAACATGCAGAACGGCAACATGGTGCGCTTCGACAAGCGCACGGGCGAGCGCGTCTCGATTCAGCCGCAACCTGTAAAGGGCGATCCGGCGATGCGCTGGAACTGGGACACGCCGCTCATCATCAGCACGCACTCCAACACGCGCCTGTATTTCGGGGCGCAGCGGCTGTACCGCTCCGATGACCGCGGCGATTCGTGGCGTCCGGTGTCGCCCGATCTGACGCGCGCTCTGGATCGGAACAAGCTGCCGCTCATGGGCAAGATCTGGCCGATTGACGCGATTCAGAAGAACGTGTCGACGGCGCTGTACGACAACATCAGCGCTATCGCCGAGTCGCCGAAGGTCGAAGGCTTGATTTACGTCGGCACCGACGACGGCCTGGTGCAGGTGACCGAAGATGGCGGCAAGAACTGGCGCAAGGTGGAGAAGCCTGCCGGAGTGCCCGAGGATGCCTACGTGCAGCGCATCCTGGCGTCGCAGCACGACGCCGGCACGGTATATGTGGCCTACGAGAATCACCAGAACGGCGATTTCAGACCTTACCTGATCAAGAGTTCGGACCGCGGGAAGAACTGGACGAATATCTCGGGAAACCTGCCCGATCGCGGCGGGGTATACGCCATCGCCGAGGATCATGTGGACTCGAAGCTGCTGTTCGCCGGCACGGAGTTCGGCCTGTACTTCACGAAAATCGGTGGCGAGAAATGGATCAAGCTGAACATCGGCCTGCCGACCATCATGGTGCGCGACCTGGCCATCCAGAAGCAGATGGACGACCTGGTGATCGGCACCTTTGGACGAAGCATCTACGTGCTCGACGACTACAGCCCGCTCCGCAATGCCACGGCTGAAATGCTTCAGAAGGAGTCGGCGCTGTTTCCGTCGAAGCCGGGACTGAGTTTCCTGCCGCAGAATCGCGGCGGCGATCTGGGCACGTCGCATTTCACGGCGGCCAATCCGCCGGTCGGCGTGCAGATCACGTATAACCTCGCGAGCGGTTACTCCACGAAGCGGGCCGAGCGGCAGCGGCGTGACAGGGCGGCGGTGGCGCGCGGCGAGACGCCCCCGTATCCCACGCCGGATGAACTCCGGGCCGAGGCCGAGGAAGAGGCGCCGATGATTATCTTGTCGATCGGCGACTCT
The DNA here is from genome assembly GCA_035499435.1 of Candidatus Acidiferrales bacterium. Lineage (GTDB taxonomy): Bacteria > Acidobacteriota > Terriglobia > Bryobacterales > Bryobacteraceae > Solibacter. The sequence goes on from DATJYW010000405.1 coordinate 22,131, forward strand.
TCCGGCCGGGTTGTGCGGAGGCTGGAGGAGCCGGCCACGCGAGGACTGCACCGCATCACGTGGGACATGCGCGCACAGAGCATCAATCTGCCGGCCGCGGCTCCGGCGGCCGCCGGTGGATTCGGTGGCGGCGGGCGCGGCGGTGCGGGTGGCGGCGGCGGACGCGGCGGCGCGGGCGGTGCCGGCGGTGGCGCGGGAGGTGGGGGCGGCGAGCCTCCCGACGACGAGATGATGGCCCTGTTCGGGCGCGGCAACGCCGGCGCCCTGGTGGTGCCGGGCAAGTACACAGTGACGCTCGCCAAGCGCATCGACGGCGCGGTCACGCCCTTGCAGGGATCGCAGACCATCGAGGTCCTCGCTGAAGGTCCGGCTACGCGCGAGGACCGCGTGGCTATGGCGGAATTCCAGGAGAAGCTGGCGAAACTTCAGAAGGCGCTGACAGCGACTACGCAGACGGCGACCGAAGCCGGCACGCGGCTGAATGCTATCCGCCGCGCCATCGACGCTACTCCGTCTTTGTCGCTGAAGCTGCGCGAAGACTGCATCAGGTTGGAGCGCCAGTTGAATGAGATCAACATGGCGCTGAATGGCGACCGCGTCTGGCGCGCCACGAACGAAGGCGTCCCGGCATCAATCTCGGAACATGTGCAATCGGCCGCCGGGCCGACACGCGGAACAACCGGCCGGCCAACCAGGACGGCGATGGAGCAGTATCAGATCGCCAGCGACCTGCTGGCCGCGGAGATCCCGAAAGTGCGCAAGCTTGTCGAGACGGACATCAAGGCGCTCGAGAAACAGCTCGACGCGGCTGGTGCGCCGCCGACTCCGGGGCGGCTGCCGGACTGGAAGAGATAGCAGCGGACTGTAACTTCAGTAGTGCGCCGGCGAGTCCGGCACGGCACCAGCTATTATTGAAGGATATGCAGGAAGTCAACGTCGGCATTGTGGGCGTCGGCAGTGTCGGCTCGAGCACCCTTAAAATCCTGGCGGAAAACGGGGACCAGATCGCGCAGAAGCTCGGCTATCGTCTCAAGGTCGCCGCGGTTTGCAGCCGCTCGGTGTTGTCGAAGAACATTCCCGAAAGTCTCGGGCCCGTTTTGAAGACCACCGACTGGCGCGAAGTGGTGGCGCATCCCGATGTGCACATTGTCGCGGAGCTGGTGGGCGGCACGTCGGTGGCGTCCGACATCGTCGAAGCCGCCATTGCCAATCGCAAGAGCGTGGTCACCGCCAACAAGGAGCTGATGGCCGCATGCGGACCGGAAATCTGGGACCGCGCCATTGCGGCCGGCATCAATCTCGCGATGGAAGCCAGCGTGTGCGGCGGCATCCCGATTCACGCCGTGCTGCGCGAGGGCATCTCCGGCGACCGCGTGCAGACGCTTTATGGGATTCTCAATGGCACCTGCAACTACATCCTGACCGAAATCGAGAAGCGCGGCGAGAGCATGGAGACCATGATCGCTGAGGCTCAGCGCCTAGGTTACGCCGAGGCCGACCCTTCGGCGGACGTCGATGGCTACGATGCGCGCAGCAAGCTGGTCCTGCTGGCCGCGCTCGCGTTCGGCGAAAAGATCCTGCCCGCGGATATCTTCATGGAAGGCATTCGCCGCATTACGCCCCTGGATTTCCAATATGCGCACACCCTCAAGCATACGATCCGTCTGATATGCGGCGGGCGCAAGACGCCGGAAGGCCTGATTCTCTTTGTCCGCCCTGCCCTCATTCCCTCCTCGACCATTCTGGCCGGGGTGCAGGGGCCGTACAACGCCGTATGGGTGAAGGGTATGTTCGGCGAAGATACCTTCTATTACGGCTGGGGCGCCGGACATCCCACGGGCGTCGCAGTGGTCAGCGACCTGATGCGCGTGGCGCGCGAGATTCGCGGCGGCAGCCCGGACCGCGTTTCGCCCTTCGCCCACGAGCAGCTCGGCGAGAACAAGCCGGTTTCGATCAAGCTTCAGCACCGGGCCTACTACCTGCGCTTCCGGGTCGACGACCGCCCGGGGATCATCGCCAAGCTCGCCGGCATCCTGGCCAGCAAGAATATCGGGCTCGAAGCAGTGCTTCAGGAGCCCTGCGATACCAAGCACGATCTGCCCTTCGTGATTACCACGGAGCGGACGACGGAGCAATCCATCGTCGAGGCGATCGAGGAAATGGCCCGGCTCGATTTCATGCGTGAGGCGCCGCTGGCGCTGCCCCTGGAGACCGCCCTATGAAACGCCTTTGCATTGTCTTTTGCATCGTGTTGATCGCAGCCTGCGGGCTGTCCGCGCAGGTCGCGGTACAGGCCAATTCCGGGTACAAAACCGAGGAGCAGCGTAAGGGCGTCGCCAACGGACTGGCCGACCCCGCCCGCGACGAAAAGCAGAAGCCCGGCGAACTGATCCGCTACATGGGCCTTCAACCCGGCATGACGGTCGCCGACGTCGGCACCGGGGTCGGCTACATGCTCCCGTTCCTCAGCCGCCGCGTCGGGCCCGATGGAAAAGTGCTGGCGGAAGACATCTTCGACGACTTTCTCGCCAGCGCCAAACAGCGCGCGGAGAACCAGAAGCTGACCAACGTCACATTTATCAAAGGTACGGAGACCGATCCCATGCTGCCTGAGGGAGCGGTGGACATGGTGCTGGTGCTCGACGTCTATCATCATTTCGATTACCCGGAGAAAATGCTGGCGGCGATCTATAAGTCGCTCAAGCCCGAGGGCCAGCTGGTGATCGTGGAATATTACAAGCGGTCGGAGGCCATGCCGGGCGGCCGCGCCATCACTCATATCCGGCTGGACATGCCGGAGCTGATCAAGGAAGTCGAGGCCAACCGCTTCCATCTGCTCAGCGAGAAAGAACACATCCCCAACAGCCAGTACATTCTGGTCTTGAGAAAGAACTAGGTAAGACATGAAGAAGCATTTCGCATTTCTGCTGCTGGCCGCGCTGCCGCTCGCGGCGCAGGACAAGACCATCACGCGCGAGCAGGCGGACGAGATCATCAAGGAGCTGCGCCAGATCCGCCAGCTACTCGAAAAGCAGCAGGCCAAGCCGGCCGGGCCGCAGGAAGAACAGCCCACGCGCGCCAAGATTCCCGACCTGAGCGCGGTCTCGATGCTCGGGAACAAGGACGCGCCCATCACAATCGTCGAATACACCGATTACCAGTGCCCGTTCTGCCAGCGGTTCCACCTCAGCGCTTACCCGGAGATCAAGAAGAACTATATCGACACCGGCAAGGCGCGCTTCTACAGCAAGGACCTACCGCTCGACTTCCATCCCAATGCCATGCGCGCGGCGCAGGCCGCGCACTGCGCCGGCGAGCAAGGCAAGTTCTGGCAGTTGCGCGACGTGATGGGCTCTAACCCCGACAAGCTCGATATGGGACACATCATGGGCTTCGCGGCGGAACTCAAGCTCGACACGCAGAAGATGCAGGAATGCATCAACAGCGAGAAGTACAAGGCGCGCGTGGAGTCCGATGTTTCGGAAGCCATGAAGCTGGGCGCCAATGGAACTCCCGCGTTCATTATCGGCAAGAGCAGCGGAGACGGAGTAGATGGGGAACTGGTCGTCGGCGCCATGCCGTACTCCATGTTCGATCAGAAGCTGCGCGACGCCGCGAGGTAGGTCCGGCTACTGCGCGAGCCGGATATCGAACCCGATACGCGCTTCATCTTTCACGCGCACCGTGCCCCCGGCGACTCGTACGGGCTTCATTCCGAAGTCGGCTTGCTTGAGGACGGCCGAGCCCACGTAGTGCCCGTCCTTTTCGCTCACGTCGACGGTCACGCCAGCAATGCCGGAATCCCGAACCCGCCTCGTGCTGTCCACCCACGCCCGACCATGTGACTCAGTGCTTCACCACGCTCAGGGTGACCTTGGATGCGTACTGACGCGAGTGGTGTACCGAATTGTGCGCCACCGGGCCCTTGACTTCGTCGTAATTATTCCCGCCGGTGTTCATGTTCCGGTCGAAGCGCGGGAAGTTGCTGGCCGATACCTCGATCCGGACACGGTGGCCGGCCGAGAAGAAATTGCTCGTGGTCATGGGCTGAAGCGCCACTTTATACACGATGCTGGGCTGCATCCATACCGGCGGCTTCTCGTATCCTTCGCGATAGCGCAGCCGCTGGATGGTCTCGTCGAGATTGTACGCCGTGCCGTCGGGGTAGACGTCGATCAGCTTCACCGTGATGTCTGTATCCTTCACGTCGGAAGAAACGTAGAGCGTGACGTCGATCGGTCCGCTGACTTCGATGCCATCGGCCAGCGGTTCGGACGAGTAGACCAGAATGTCCTGCCGCGCTTCCATCTTGCGCTGATCGAAGGCACCGCCGGTGACGGCGTTGCCGGTGCAGCACACGTTGCCGCCATACGAGGGCACCGGATCCATGGGATCGTAGGTGAAATTGTCGGGGCTGTCGGCCCCGGGAGCGGACGCCGCCAGCGCGCCATCGCCGGTCAGCGTGTTCGCCTTGCCGCCGCTCGCCAGGTAGAACGTCATCGGTTGCGCGCCCCGGGGCGGCCAAGTGTCGGAAGATTGCCACTTGTTGATCCCCATGGTGAAGTATCGGACCTTGGGCATCTTCTCCAGGAGGTGATTGTCCTCGCCCTTGAGGAAGTGGTCGAACCAGTCGTATGTAAGCTCGTCGTAATCGAGGCGCGCGTCGCCCATGCTGCGCTCGCCCACGATGGTGTTCTCGGTGGCGCGTTTATAGGCACAGTGCAGCGTCGGCGCGATCACCGCGTACTGCCGGTCGGCGACCTCGGGCGACGCGGTGCGGCGCACGTAATTGTACGCCGCCAGGTTGGGACCGATCGATACGTCGTACCAGGACATGAACCAGAAACCGGGGATGTTGATTTTCATGTCGTCGTGCCAAAGTCCGCCGCGATACCAGGCGGGATCGTTGGGCGTCCGCTTGATCATGGCCCCGCCGGTGGAGACTTCGGCGCGGTCGGCGAAGATTCCGTGAGGTCCGTCCACGGCTTCGATGATGTCGATCACCGGCAGGTGGCGCAGCGCCTGCGACCAGTCGACCGGCGGCATCTGCGGCGCCAGGTCGAACATGCGCGATGCGCGGATGAGGTCCTCCTGGGACGTGTTGGGCGGGAACATGGGCCGCACCTGGTTCTGCTCGCCATAGATCCACGCGATGAAGAGCATCTGCACGGCGCCGCCGCGATACCAGTTTCCCTGCTCCCAGTACGGAGCGACGCGTCCGACGCCGGCGCCGAATCCCTGCGGGATCATGGTGGTGAACGCCGGATTGCCCTGCGCGGCCACGCCGAGCTGCCATTCGGCGGTCGAGGAGCACCCGATGGTGCCCACCTTACCGTTGGACCACGGCTGTTTGGCCATCCATGTGATCGCGTCGGTGCCGTCGGTGAGCGGCGGACCCAGAATGTCATAAATGCCCTCGGAGAAAGAGTGTCCGCGCTCGTTCATCTCCACATAGGCGTAGCCGCGCTTGACGGCAGCGATTTCGGCCGCCATGTCGCGCGGCGCGCCATTGCGCACATCCCAGAAGTTGAAGTTGTACGGCGTGCGCACGAAGATGATGGGATATTTCTTCGAGGTGTCCTTGGGACGATAGATGTCGGTGGCCATGCGCTTGCCGTCGCGCATCGGGACCATGACCTTGCGCTCGATAATGGCGATCGATTCGAGCTCCTGCTCGCTCTTGTTGCGTGCGGCGACCAACTCGCGGCTGACGCCGCCGCGTTGTTGCGCGGCAACGGAAAGGGCACACCAGATGATCAGGCTCAGCTTCATTCGGAGACCTCGGATGCCACAGTGTACCGTATTGCGGAGCTTTGGCCGCAATGCGCTACCCTGTTTCGAGATGGCTTCTTGCGCCTTCACGCCTGCCGAGTGTGCGGTGTTTCGCACGTTGAAGACGCCTGAAAGGATTCAGGCGTTTATCGACTCTTTGGCGTACAACAAAGAGACCGGCGGCGACACCTGCCGGTCGCCGCGGCGAGTGCTCCGCGACCGGACGGCGCACTGCATGGAAGGCGCCCTGTTCGGCGCCGCGGCCCTGCGTATGCTGGGAGACCCTCCCCTTCTGCTGGATTTCGAGGCCGTGCGCGATGACGACCACGTGATCGCGCTCTTCCGGCGCGAAGCGCACTGGGGCGCTATCGCCAAGTCCAATTATGCAGGCCTGCGCTACCGCGAGCCGGTTTACCGGAATCTGCGCGAGCTGGCGATGAGCTACTTCGAACACTACTACAACCACCGCCGCGAGAAGACTCTTCGCAACTATTCCCGTCCGGTGAACCTGAAACGCTTCGACGATATCCGCTGGATGACCAGCGAGGAGGAATTGTGGGACATTCCGAACTACCTGACCACGATCAGCCACACCCCGCTTCTAAGACCCAAACTGATCGCGCGCCTGGGCAAGGTGGACGACCGGCTGTTCGCGGCCGGCACTATGGGACAGGCGCGCTGAGTTGACAGCGTTCCAGGAGTTAGATACGCTCCAATTTTAGAACTTGTCTAATTTTCTCCCGGAAATCCGGGAGCCAATTTCGGGGGTGCGACGATGAGTCTTGCTGAGAAACACTGCGTCCCGTGCCGCGGCGGGGTCCCGCCGCTCAAGGGCGCGGCGCTGGAACAATTGAAGAGCCAACTCCCCGGCTGGCAGGTGGTTGACGAGCACCACCTCGTGAAGGCTTACTCGTTTTCCGATTTCCGCACAGCTCTGGACTTTGTCAACAAAGCTGGCGCCATCGCGGAAGCCGAAGGTCATCACCCCGACTTGCTCCTTTCATGGGGCCGGGTCGAGGCCAAAATCTGGACACACAAGGTCAACGGCCTGACGGAAAGCGACTTTATTCTCGCGGCCAAACTCGATGAAATTCAATAAGATGCAGCGGCGGTTTGGCTAGCGGCCGGCTTCCGCCTCTTCCTGCTTCAGCTTGCGCTCGATCCTGCCGATGTAGTTCACGGTTTCCGCGTACGGCGGCACGCCGTTGTATTTGTTCACAGCTCCAGGACCGGCATTGTAAGCCGCCAGCGCGTGGCGGAGACCGCCATCGTATTTGAGCAGCAGGTCGCGCAGATACCGGGCGCCGCCATCCACGTTCTGTGTCGGATCGTTGGGGTCCACGCCGAGGTCGCGTGCCGTCTCAGGCATGAGCTGCATGAGGCCGATTGCTCCCTTGCGCGAAACGGCTCCTTGCTGAAACCCGCTTTCCGCGGCCATGACACCACGCACCAGCGTACGCGGCAGACCATACTTATCTGCTGCCAAATCCGCCAGCTCGCGCGGACTTGCGACCGCGGCCACGGCCGGAACAACCTGCGCGGGAGCTGCAACCGGTGCTGGCGCTGTCGCCGGCGGCGCCGCGTCATCCGGCTCGAACCCCTTTACGGCGGATGCATCCAGCTCCACTAAACCTGTACCATGGTACAGTCGCACTTTGGCCGCGTCCGCCTCGTGCCGGTCCACGTAGAGCCGCGCTCCACTTGCCAGGATGGCAAATTCGCCTGCAAAAAGAGTGCTGCTTCCGGCCAGCAGAAGAAACAGAAGGAGCGAACGCATCGTACCACTTATTTTGACGCACTTCCCACCAAAAGCGTGTAGAGAAAGTAGCGATCCGCCGATTTGCTATCTTGGGAGGTAAACCACCTTTCGGTATGCCCTTTCACATCCAGCCTCTCCGCGAGTTTCTGGTACGTCCGAGTCTGCCGCAGCCCATCGAACGAATGATGGAACTGGCGTACAACATCTTGTGGAGCTGGGAGCCCATCATCCGCGCATTATTCCGCCGGCTCGATCCGGCGCTGTGGCGGGAGTGCGGCTACAATCCGGTCCTGATGCTCGGCCGAGTATCTCAGGCCACGCTCGAAAAGGCCGCGGCAGACCCGCGCTATCTGGTCTTGTACCGTTCGGCTTGCGAGACCTACGATTCCCGCGTACGCAAATCACCGCCCCGTGCCGACGGCAAACTGATCGCGTACTTCTCGGCTGAATACGGGCTCACGGAATGCCTGCCCGTCTATTCCGGCGGCTTGGGTATTCTCTCCGGGGACCATCTGAAATCGTGCAGCGATCAGGACTACCCTCTGGTCGGGGTCGGCTTGCTCTATCAACAGGGCTACTTCCGCCAGTTCCTCACGCCAGATGCCTGGCAGCAGGAACGCTACCCGATGAATGACTTCTACACGCTGCCGCTGGTCCCGGTCAAGGACGCCGCCGGTGGCGATCTCAAGGTCACGGTCAAGCTCCCGACCGGCAATGTTTTTATCCAAGTGTGGAAGCTGGATGTCGGGCGGATCACGCTCTACCTCCTCGATACCAACATCCCCGAAAACGTCCTGCCGCAGGATCGCGACATCACCGATTCGCTGTATGGCGGCGACATCGATACTCGCATCCGCCAGGAGATTGTGCTTGGAATCGGCGGCACGCGCGCGCTGCACGCGATGGGTCTCAACCCCACCGTCTACCACATGAACGAGGGCCACTCCGCGTTTCTGGTGCTCGAGCAGATCCGGCTGCACATGCGCGATGCAGGTTTGAGCTTCACCGAGGCCCTGGAAGCTGCCCGCGCCAGCAATGTCTTTACCACCCACACGCCTGTTCCCGCCGGGATCGATATCTTCGACCCCGGCCTGATGTACCACTATTTCTCCGAATACTGCGCCGAGATCGGCATCGATTTCCAACAATTGATGGCGCTTGGCCGCCGCAACGTATTCGATCGCGACGAGCGCTTCAGCATGGCGGTTCTGGCACTCAACACGTCGTCCTACCGCAACGCTGTCAGCCGGCTGCACCGTGAAGTCTCCCAGGAGATGTTCCAGGACCTCTGGCCGCAGCTCCCGCTTTGGGAGGTGCCCATCACATCGGTCACCAACGGCGTCCATGTGCCGACCTGGCTCAACGGCGACCTCGCGCTGCTCTACGATCAGTACCTCGATCCCGACTGGCGTTCGCGCTTCAATGATCCGTCGATCTGGAACCAGGTTCAGGATATCCCCGACGAAGAGTTATTCGAGGTCCACCGGCGCCGCAAACGGCGTCTGATCGCCTTCGTGCGCGGTAGGCAGCAGGCGTCCGCGCTGCGCCGCCAGGCATCGTCGCTTGAAGTGCGC
>DATJYW010000406.1:0-11656 GCA_035499435.1 Candidatus Acidiferrales bacterium
GTGAACTTGATGACCGGGTTCATGGCCACCGAGCTCGTGTCCTTGAAGGGGTCGCCGACGGTGTCGCCCACGACCGTGGCGGCGTGCAGATCCGTACCCTTCGCCTTGAGCTCGACCTCCACGACCTTCTTCGCGTTGTCCCAGGCGCCACCCGCGTGATCCGTCTGCCGGGCAAGCTCCCGGAATTGTATACGCCGATCCCGTACATTGTTCCGGCGCAGATCTTCGCCGCGTGCCTGGCGGTGCAGAAGGGCCTCGATCCGGATCAGCCGCGGACCATCAGCAAGGTGACTCTGACTTTGTAGCCCCCGGGGTTCTCGATGGTCTCTGCCCGCCGGGTTACTTCTCGATGCGCATGCCGTAAAAGCTGCGATACACGAACACGACCGAGATCAGGAAAAAGACCGCCGCCAGAATCGAGTTGAGGCCCGGATCCTGCCTGGCCACATCCACCGCAACGGAAACGGCCAGCAATCCGAACAAGGTGGTGAACTTGATGATGGGGTTGAGGGCCACGCTGCTGGTGTCCTTGAAGGGGTCGCCGACGGTGTCGCCGACCACAGTGGCGGCGTGCAGTTCGGTGCCCTTGGCGCGGAGTTCGGTTTCGACCACTTTCTTGGCGTTGTCCCACGCGCCGCCGGCGTTAGCCATGAAGATGGCCTGGTACAGGCCGAACAGAGCGATCGAAATCAGGTAGCCGATGAAGAAGAAGGGCTCGATGAACGCAAACGACAGGGTGGCGAAGAACACCGTCAGGAAGATGTTGAACATGCCCTTTTGCGCGTATTGCGTACAGATGGCCACCACCTTCTTCGAATCCGCTACGCTGGCCCTTTCCGCACCTTCCAGCTTGATGTTCTTCTTGATGAATTCGACTGCGCGGTAAGCGCCCGTGGTGACCGCCTGGGCGCTGGCGCCGGTGAACCAATAGATCACCGCGCCACCGGCGATCGAGCCGAGCAGGAACGGAGCATGGAGCAGGCTGAGCTTGTCGAGGTTGTCCTTGAGCCCGTTGGTGAGCAACACGATGGTGGAGAAAATCATGGTGGTGGCGCCGACCACGGCCGTGCCGATCAGCACCGGCTTGGATGTGGCCTTGAAGGTATTGCCCGCGCCATCGTTCTCTTCCAGGTTGTCCTTGGCTTTTTCGAATTCGGGTTTGAAGCCGAATTTCTGTTGAATGTCGCCCTCGATGCCGGGTATGGTCTCGATAGTCGAAAGCTCGTAGACGCTCTGGGCATTGTCGGTTACGGGCCCGTAGCTGTCCACTGCGATCGTGACCGGGCCCATGCCGAGGAAGCCGAAGGCCACCAGGCCGAACGCGAATACCGCCGGCGCCAGCATCAGGCTGGCGAAGCCCATTCCGCTGACGAAGTAGGCGATCGCCATCAGCGATAGCATTGTGCCGCCGAGCCAGTAGGCGGAGAAATTGCCGGCCACGAAACCGGAGAGGATGTTGAGCGAGGCGCCGCCTTCGCGGGAGCTGGTGACGATTTCCCGTACGTGGCGCGAGTTGGTGGAGGTGAAGACCTTCACGAATTCGGGGATGAGCGCGCCGGCCAGCGTGCCACAACTGATGACCGTGGCCAGCTTCCACCACAGAGATCCGTCGCCCAGGTCGGGGATCATAAAGGAGCTGATGACATAGGTAAGGATGATGGAGAGAATCGAAGTCAGCCAGACCAGGCTGGTGAGCGGTGCTTCGAAATTGAACTTATCGGCGCTGGAATAGCGGCTCTTGGCCACCAAGCCGTTGACGAAGTAGCTTACGCCGCTGGAGATGACCATCATGACGCGCATGGAGAAAATCCAGACCAGGAGCTTGACCTGAACGTCGGCTTGGGTGACGGCCAGCATGATGAACGTGATCAGCGCTACGCCGGTGACGCCGTAGGTTTCGAAGCCGTCGGCCGAGGGTCCAACACTGTCGCCCGCGTTGTCGCCGGTGCAATCCGCGATCACCCCGGGGTTGCGCGCGTCGTCTTCCTTGATCTTGAACACGATCTTCATCAGGTCGCTGCCAATATCGGCGATCTTGGTGAAGATGCCGCCGGCGACGCGAAGGGCAGCGGCGCCGAGCGACTCGCCGATGGCGAAGCCGATGAAGCAGGAGCCCGCGAGGTCGCCCGGAACGAAGAGCAGAATGAAGAGCATGATGAGCAGCTCGACCGAGACCAGCAGCATGCCGATGCTCATGCCGGCCTGTAGCGGGATTTCGTAGCACGGGTACGGCTTGCCTTTAAGAGCGGCAAAGGAGGTGCGGGAGTTCGCGAACGTGTTCACGCGCATACCGAAAGCCGCGACACAGAAGCTGCCCGAGATGCCGATCAGGCTGAACAGCAGAATGATCGCAACCTTATAGGCTTCGAAACCCTGCAACACGCCGAAGTAGAAGATGATGATCACGGCGATGAAGCATTCCAGGATGCCGAGAAACTTGGCCTGTGTGGAGAGGTACGTCTTGCAGGTTTCGTAGATCAGCTCGCTGACTTCGCGCATGGAGTCATGAACCTGCATGTTCTTCAGGCGCATGAAGATGATCAGCCCGAAGATGAGGCCGAGGGCGCTGACCAGCAATCCGCCCATGAGCAGGCTGCTTCCCGAGATGCCGCCGAGGAAGCTGACCGAGTCCAGGCGAGGCAGTTTGAGATTGGCTTCGCCGGTGGGTTCAGCGGCGGAAAGCGTTGCAGAAAGCGTAACAAGAGAAAGAAAAGCAAAGAGAACGCGCCAAACCGAGCGGCTTCGCACGTGAGTGCAGCGCTCGACACTGAGCGCGGACCAGTTGGAGAACATCAGAGAATCCCCCTAGATTACTGCGTATGCGATACTTACCGGCACCTCTGCGATTCAGATGGGCAATCGCAGAGCACCGGGGCTTAAGCGAGTTTACTAGAAAAACCGAACGACTAGTATAAAGGATGTACGCGTCGGAATTCAAACGCGGGGAGGCCTGTCTATGGCGCGAGGCTTGGTCTTCGGGGGTGTTCACTCTTCGAAGAGCTGCCTGCCGGTGTGCCGGTCGAGCACCGTGATCGCCTCGCGGACCGGGCAGCGGGGCATCGCGAATTCGGTGCGGACCGCATGTTCCAGATCGGTAACTGAGGCGAACTCGGTCTGGGTCGTGACGCTGTTGCGATGGATCGACATGGTGCGGTCCAAGAGCTCCACAGAGTGGTCTTCGAAGAAGCGGGCGATGCGCAGCCGGTTGAGAAAGTGGGCATCGGGGCGGAAGGATGCTCGGATGATCTCTGCGAAATCTTCGTGCTTCCGCGGTGGCTCATGGGCGATGTAGCTTTGCGAGGGGTCGGGACCGGATTGAAAGGTGAGTGCTATGCCTCGCTTGTGGCGGTCGAAGACGTAGCGGTGGGTGCCTTCGGTGACCGTGTAGGGCAAGGAGTCGAGTGGGACCGGATCGCGGAACGGGGCGGCGAATCCGACGTCGATGTGGAATCCTGCGCCGGCTGGGAGGCCAGGGCCACCCTTCACACGGATGCAGGTGTGGACGTTGGGGTTGGTCATATCGGCGCCGAGCAGGTCGGCGTGGTAGCCGAGGGTGCGGAGCAGGCCCGCCAGGTAGGGATTGCAGGTGTAGCAGGTGCCGCCGAGATCGTGGTGCTCGATGCCGTCCAGGAACTCTGGCAGCGTGAAGCATCGCCCTGCTCCTTCGCGGCCGAAAAGCAGCAGTTTCGATACATTCTCGAACGGCACCCGGATCAGGTGGCGGCGCACCAAGAGGCGGAGGCCGTCGAGGCCCGTGGGCTCATGGTCGATGCCGAGCACGCGCAGGTAGCGGCTATAGGGCTCGGCAAGCGCGATCACGGGCGGCAGACTCCTCGCCGGCTGGAGCGGATGAACGCCACCAGGTGCAGCGTCTCCGCCGTAGAGATTTCGGCTTCGATGCGCGCCAACGCGTCGGCAAGCTTGAGGCCGGAGTGGTAGAGAATGCGAAAGGCCTGTTTGAGCGGCGCGACCTGATCGGCAGTGAACCCGGCGCGCTTGAGCCCGACGAGATTCAGGCCCTTGGGCGCAATTTCAAAACCCGATGAAATGAAGAACGGCGGCGCATCCAGATTGACGCGTGTATTGCCGCTGATCATCGCCAGCCGTCCGACCTTCGAGAACTGGTGCACCAGCACGCCGCCGGAGAGAAACGCGCCGTCTTCGATCTCGACATAGCCGCCGAGCAGCACGCAGCTCGCGATCACGGTGTTGTTGCCGATCTTGCAGTTGTGCGCAATGTGTCCGCTGGTCATGATGAAATTGCCGCTGCCGATCTCGGTGGCGGACTCGGGCGGCGTGCCGCGCGAAATGGTGAAGTGCTCGCGGATCTTGTTGTGGTCGCCAATGCGAAGGTAGCTGCGGCCGCCGGCGAAGTTCTTGTCCAGCGGATCGGTGCCGAGCACGGTGCCCGCGGAGACCGCGTTGTGCGCGCCGAGAGTGGTCCAGCGCTTGACGTAGACGTAAGGCTCCAGCACGCAGTGCGGTCCGATCACGGTTTCGGGCTCGATGACGCAGAACTCGCCGACGCTGACGTAGGCTCCGACGACGGCGTCAGGCGAGACGCGCGCGCTGGCGGCGATCGCCGCGGAGGGATCGATGGGCATGAAACTGCCATGATACAGTGCGGCAATGATCCAATCACGCTTGATGGACGCGGGCGAAGCGGTTTCGATCCCGGTCACCACGATCACGGGCGCGAAGCCCGGTCCCGCGCTGGCGCTGATCGCGGGCAATCACGGCTACGAGTATCCGCCGATTCTGGCGCTGCAGAGGCTGCGCGCGCACCTGGACCCGGCGCGGCTCGCGGGCGCCGTGATCATGGTCCATGTGGCCAACATGCCGAGCTTCCTCGGGCGCACCGTGTATTTCAGCCCGGCGGACGGAAAGAACCTGAACCGCGTATATCCGGGACGCGTGGACGGCACCGTATCGGAGCGCATCGCGTTCGCCATCACAACCCAGGTGATCGAGCGCGCCGATTACGTGCTCGACCTGCACTGCGGCGACGGCAACGAATCGCTGCGCCCGTATGTGTACCAGGCGGTGACCGCGGACGAACGCATGAACGCCGAGACCGCGCGGCTGGCCTTGGCGTTCGGGATCGATCATATCCTGCTCGACCGCAACCGGCCCACGGATCCGGCGGCATCCCTGTATTGCTCGACTACTGCCATCACCCGCGGTAAGCCGGCGCTGACCATCGAGAGCGGCCAGTTGGGCATGACGGACGAGGAGTCGGTGGAGCGGATCGTGGCCGGCGTGCACGGCGTGATGCGCGAGCTGAAGATGATGGACGAGGGCCCGGTGCCCGTAGCCAAGCCGCTGTACATCGAGCCCGCGGTCGTGCTCACCAGCCCCGAAACCGGGCTGCTGTATCCTCTGGTAGGACGCGACCAGAAGGTCGCCGAAGGCGCGCCGATTGCGCGGATCACGGATTTCTTCGGCGAGGAGATCGCCGTGGTGCGGACACCCATCGGCGGCGTCGTGCTCTACGTCGTAGCCACGCCGCCGATCGTCAAGGGCCAGCCGGTGGGGTGCGTGGGGGCCTGGACAGGCTGAATCTTTGTGGGACAGGCTTGAGCCTGTCCCGGGTCTAGTCGAAGCGGGCATCGTCGGCGGAAGGGCCGTAGATCGCAGGAACGGGCGCGTCGAGCAAGCGCAGGAACACAGTCAACTGGCCGCGGTGATGCGCCTGGTGGTTGATGGTGTCGCGGATCATGATGTGGCGCGGCCGCTCGGCTACCACCTGTCCCCGCACCAGGAGCTTCCAGGGTTTCATGAGGTGATCGTCGGTGGTGCGCGTCAGAGCTTCGCGGGCTTTGGCCAGCGCGCCTTCGTGAGCATCCAGCAGTTCTCGGCTGGTGGTCATCTCGGGCGGACGCGTGTTATTGTCGCCCGGCGCGATATCCAGCTCGTCCAGGTTGATCATCATGTCGATCCACGCCGGCATGCCGGCGACCAGGGTGGCGAGGCGGCCCAGGTTCATGGATTTCTGATGCGGCTGCCATGAGGCTCGGCTGTCCGGAACTCGTTCGAGGGCGCGGCGCGTGCCCTTGGCTTCGCGCTCCAGCTCGGCAAGGAAGAGGTCGGTAAGTTTAAGGTTCATTCCAGGAGCATACGGCGCCATATATGCCAGCTCATGTCATAATTGTCCGGTCACCCTGAATTATGAAGGCCGACCGGTTACTCTCCGCACTCTTGCTGCTACAGGCCCACGGACGCCTCACCGGCCGCGACATGGCGAAGCGGCTCGAGGTCTCGATGCGCACGGTGCATCGCGATATGGAAGCTCTGAGCGCCGCGGGGGTGCCGGTGTATGCCTTGCGGGGCTCGTCGGGCGGCTGGCGGCTGGACGAGGACTGGCGCACGGAGGTTCCGGGATTGGACGAGTCGGAGCTGCGCGCGCTGCTGATGGCGCAGCCGCGCGTGCTCGGCGACGCCAGGCTCGCGGCAGCGGCAGAGAGCGCACTCGGCAAGCTGATGGCCGCGCTCCCGGCGGCGATGCGCGAGCGGGCGGCATCGATCCGGCAGCGCCTGTATGTCGATACCAGGGGCTGGCGCGGCACGGGCGAGAACCTGGCGCGCCTTCCCGTGGTGCAGGAGGCGGTAGCACGCGACCGCAAGCTGGCCATCCGCTACTGGAAGGCCGACCGCGAGCTGGTGGAACGGACGGTGGATCCGCTGGGCCTGGTGGCCAAGGGTATGTCGTGGTACCTCTTCGCGCGCACACCGCACGGTATGCGGACTTACCGCGTGTCGCGGATCGCCGAGGCAAAGTTGCTGGACGACGCCAGTGAACGGCCACCTAATTTCGACCTCGCCGCGGCATGGAAGGCTTCCACCGAGCAGTTTCAGGAACAGCGCGCGGGCTACGCGGTCACCTTGCGGCTGGAACCGCGAGCGGCCGAATGGGTGCGCACCTGGCAGATCGCCTCGGAACCCGACAGTTCGGACGGAGAATGGGTTACGATGCGCGTCCACTTCCAGCACGAAAACGAGGCTTGCTTCGTGGTGAAAGGACTGGGGCTGCGCGCGGAGGTCCTGGCGCCCGCGAAGCTGCGCAAGCGCCTGGCGGAGGAAATGGCGGAACTGGCGGCACGGTATGCCTAGTTTCCGGTTTGGCCTTGCGGGCCGGGTGCTTGTACTGGCCGCGCTATTCGGGGCGGAGACCCTGGTCGCGACCATGCTCTTCGAGCTGCCGGAGACGGCGCCGGGCGGGGGATGGCTCACGCACGGCGTCTACCTGGCGGATTCGGCGATTGCGCGCGGCCTGATCGGCTTTGCCGTTGTCTTCGCCACCTTCGCGTACCTTCGATACGGCCGGGAGCTTGCGGGCGTCTCGAAGCAGGCGGAGCTGGAGCCGGTTCGCGGCGTCTTTGCGATCGGGCATGCCGCGGCCACAACGGTTTTCGTCATCCTGACGGTTCTTCTATACGGCCAGAGAGTCGCGCCGGCGTGGCTCGACCTGCTGTCCGGAACGTGGCTCATCGCGGCGGGGGCGGCGATCGCCTGTGCCGCGCTGGCCGTGATGCCATGGCGACTGTGGACCGGCGTGTTGCGCGCTACCGGGTGGCTGTGGGCGTACTCGGCCGCGGCGGCGGTGGCGGCGGTTTCGGCCGAGAGCGTGTTCCGCGCGCTGTGGCGGCCGGCCAGCCGGCTGACGCTCTCGCTGGTTGCCATGTTCGTGCGCCCGTTTGCTCCGCACGTGGCGGTGCAGCCGGCGGCCTACCGGATCGCGACGCCCCGCTTCGGCGTCATCATCAGCGGCCAGTGCTCGGGCCTGGAAGGTATCGGGTTGCTGCTGGTCTTTGGCGCCGTCTTTCTGGTTCTGTTTCGCGACGAGATCCGGCTGCCACGGGCGCTCGTGCTCTTCCCCATCGGGATTCTGGCGCTCTACCTACTCAACGCGGCTCGCATCGCGGCGCTGCTGCTGATCGGAAGCGCGGGCGCGCGGGAGATTGCCAAGGGTGGGTTCCATTCGCAGGCCGGATGGCTGGCCTTCAACGCGGTGCTGTTCGGACTCGTAGTGACGGCGCAGCGCTGGCCGTGGATTTCCACGCACCCGGCGGCCGATGCTGCGGCGGCGCAGGAAGACCCGACCAGCGCGTTCCTTGTGCCTTTCCTCTGCGTGCTGGCGGCGGGGATGATCTCGCGCGCGGCCACGGGGACTTTCGAGTGGCTCTACGGGCTGCGGCTCCTGGCAGCGATTGTGGCGCTCTGGACATACCGGAGAACCTATCGCCAATTGGAGTGGCGTGCCGGATGGATGGCGCCGCTGGCCGGCGCGGCGGTCTTCGCTATCTGGATCGCACTGGACCGTACCGGGAGCGCAGCGGCAATGCCCGCGGATCTGGCGAGAGCTCCGGAGGCGCTCCGGTACGGTTGGATCGCGGTGCGCATTCTGTCCGCGGCAGTCACTGTGCCCATCGTCGAAGAATTGGCTTTCCGAGGGTACCTGATGCGGCGGCTTGTGTCAGCGGATTTCTCTGCGGTGAGCTTCCGTACGCTCACGTGGTTTTCGCTTGCCGGGTCGTCGCTGCTGTTCGGGTTGATGCATGGCCACCGCTGGCTCGCCGGCACGCTGGCTGGAGTGCTCTACGGGTTTGTCATGACGAGGCGCGGGAGGCTGGGAGATGCGGTTGTCGCGCACGCCGCCACCAATGCGCTCCTGGCGGCGTACGTGATGGGAATGGGCAAGTGGGGGTTCTGGTAGTACTATCAGGATTATCCCTTGCGCGCGAGTCTTGAACCGATACCACTCTTCTGTTACGGTTAACCAAAGTACTCAGACCAAAGTTAGGTGGCTGGAGGAGGGAACAATGTCCAGAGTCCTTGGGTTTACCGCTCTATTATTTGTGACGACTGCGGCCTTCGCGGGCTCGGTGGCGTCCGTGCCGGAAATCGATGCTTCCGCGGGAGCTGGGGCGGTGGCGCTGATTGCTGGCGGCCTGGTAGTTCTCCGCGCACGCCGGAAGAAATAACTCAACTTAGCGTTGCGTCCGGAATGGCTCGGCCAGCATGAAGCCGAGGTTCAGGCTGCCCGAGTTCTGAAATCCTTCCAGACCGGTCTTGAATGCCGCGCCCGCCGCGGGCCTGCCTACATACGTGCCGAAGAGGCGATCCCACCACGGAAAGATCTGGCCCAGGTTGCGCGACTGCTCGGCGGCGTCCGCCGAGTGGTGAATGCGATGCAGGTCCGGTGTGACGAACACCCGTCGTATCAGACCTTCGACGCGCGCAGGCAGAGAGGCGTTGGCATGCTCCAGCAGGTTGGACCCGATCTTCAGGATTTCGGCGCACAGCACGGCCGCCGGTGGGGGCGCGAGCACCAGGATGGCGCCGCCGGCAGCAGCTTGCGTGAGTAGAACTTCGATCGGGTGGAAGCGCGCTCCGGTGGAGACGTCGAAATCCGGATCCGAGTGGTGTACCTCGTGAATCCGCCAGAGCACCGGCACGTGATGCAGGCTCCAGTGGGCCGCATACTGGACCAGGTCAAGGACGATCACGGTGGCGAAGCAACTGGCGGCGAAAGGCAGGCGTCGCAAGGGCGCGAATGGGTTGGCCGCTGCCAGCACCGCAAGGGCTACCGGGCTGATCCGAAGCACCAGGCTGCCCAGCACGAAAGAGATCGCCAGCAGCATTCCGTGGCGCGACCAGCGGCGCTCGGCCGGAATGCTGAGCTTGCGACAGGGCGCAATCGATTCCCAGATGGCGACACCCAGAAAGACACCCGCAAGGGTGATCCAGTAGACGGCTCCTTCCAGGCGTGTCCAGGGCAAACGGGATAGAACTCCTTTGGGAGATTCTATCTCACGGTCGGGAGCGCGGACGACAAAACTCGATCGTCCGCGTCACTCAGCTCCAGCGGCACGCTGAATTCGCGTTCGATCTTTTCGCGGTAGACCGGACCCGAGTTGTAGGCGCAGAACGGGTAGATCTTGCCGTTGGGGGCAGCATAGTGGATCACGCACCGCTTCACGCGCTCCACGTCGTAGTTGTACGAATCCATGAAGTGCATGCCGGCCAGCATCAGCGTGCGATAGGTGAAGCCGGTTTGTTCGCGGTCGCCGCGGCCATAGCGTTTGTCCGTCATGCCCTGCAAGGTTTGCAGGAACTTGGGGAATGTGAGGCCGGCCGGAGCCTTCTCCTCGTGGAAGAACTTGCGCAGGCCGTTCCAGGCTTCGAACTTCGTGAAGAGCTGGAAGCGGCGCTTGCCGGCTTTGCGCGACAGCATGTCCATTTCCTGGAGCATCGGGCCGACGTCCACGAATTGCGTGATCGGTACCGCGTGGCGGTTCTGATCCACGAACAGGTACGTGCCGAGCGAACAGTGCGGATGGCAGCTCAACTGGGTGGTCTCTTCGCCGCGCAGGGCGCTCAGCAGCTTGGAGAACGGCGTGACGCAGCTCAGCGGGAACCAGTCTTCGTACGGATCGGCAATTCCCGTCTGCTGCTTCACGGCGTGCGCGAAATCGGCGAGCGTGAAACGCTTGGCCAAAAGCTCGTGGCGCGCGATGCGGCCCGTGAACGCCACCGGCTGGAAGCTGATGCCGCTCGAGCACTCGATGTATTCCAGCGCCAGCCGGATGATGTCGCCGATCTGGTGTTCGTTGAGACCTTTGACGATGGTCGGGACGTAGACGATCTTCAGTCCGGCGCGCTTCACGTTCTCGATGGCCTTGAGCTTCTGCTCCCAGAGGTAGGCGCCGCGGGTGCGCCGGTAGACGTCGTCGCAGACGCCGTCGAACTGCAGGTAGAGGGTGTGCAGGCCGGCTTCCTTGCACTGCTCGGCGAATTCCAGGTCGGTGAACTTGATGCCGTTGGTGGCCGCCTGGGTGTGGGAGAAGCCCATGTCGCGCGCCAGGCGGAGCACGTCGAGGAACCGGGGATAGATCGTGGGCTCACCGCCCGAGAACTGCACGATGCGGCAGGCCACTGGACGCTCGTCGCGGAGCGCCTGGAGCATCTTGCGGACAGTCTCGAAATCTGGCTCGTAGACGTACCCGCTGGCGTTAGCATTGGCAAAACAAACCGGACAGGTCAGATTGCAGCGGTTGGTGAGGTCGACGTTGGCCAGCCCGGTATGGGAGGTATGCAGGTTGCACAGGCCGCAATCATCGGGACAGCGCGTGGCGTCCGAAACCACCGGATTTTCCAGCCCGCGATTGTCCCCGAAAGTCCACTCCTCCATCTTCAAATAGAGTTTGGCATCGGAATAGACGATATCGCGGAAATCGCCATGGTTGGGGCAGTGTTTCTCCATGACCACCTTGCCGCCGTCTTCAAGTATCGTGGCATCAATCAGTTGCGAGCAGTCGGGACAAAGCGACTGGGTGCGCCTGGGCAGTCCCTTCTGGAGAGGCTGGATGGGAGAGCCCGTATAGGTAGTTTCGGGTTGTATTACCTGAAATTGCGCCATGATGAGCCATTGTAGGGCCGGTAGGAGGAGCTGGATAGTTAGGCACACCGAAGTGCGCCATGTGGGGGGTGTGAAGGGATTATCGGGGGGTGAATGGGAAAAATTTCCGGTACCAGGATCTTCCTTCTACTCACTTTGGCAGATGCTCAGAGCTAACTCCGGCAAATACGTGTTTCGATATACCCTGAGCAGGTGGTCCTCCGGAAACCCGATCGCTCGGGCGTATTGGCGGATATA
>DATJYW010000407.1:0-9858 GCA_035499435.1 Candidatus Acidiferrales bacterium
TATGTTCTGCGATTCGTCGCGGCCCAGGGAGTCAGGCATGTCTTCCTGGTCACCGGCGGCGGCGCCATGCACTTGAACGCTTCGCTCGCGCAGTGCAAGGCTCTCGAGCCAATCTGCAACTCGCACGAGCAGGCCGCCGCCATGGCCGCCGAAAACTACGCCAAGGCCACCAACCATCTCGGCGTCGCCATGGTCACCACCGGCCCAGGCGGCACCAACGCCATCACCGGCCTCGCCGGCGCCTGGCTCGATTCCACGCCCGTCCTGTTTCTCTCCGGTCAGGTCAAGCGCCCCGACCGCATGTTCGCCCCGGATGGCACCCCGCTCGGCATGCGCCAGCTCGGCGTGCAGGAAATCGACATCGTTTCCATCGTCAAGCCGCTCACCAAGTACGCCGTCACGGTCCTCGAACCCGCCAGCATCCGGTACCACCTGGAAAAAGCTGTCTACCTGGCGCTGCACGGCCGGCCAGGGCCGGTGTGGATCGATATCCCGCTCGACGTGCAGGCCAGCCCCATCGACGAGACCGCTCTCGACGGCTTCGAACCGGAGTCATCCGCGGGCGCTCCGGCCGGGCTGGCGGAGAAAGTGCGCGACACCATCGGCGCCCTGAACCGCGCCGAGCGGCCGCTGCTCTTCATCGGCAACGGGGTCCGCCTGGCGCGTGCCGAAGACGAGCTGCGCAAGCTGATCGCGCTCCTCCAGATCCCCGTGGAAGCCACCTGGTGCGCCGCCGACATCATATCCTCGGAAGACCCTCTGTTCGTCGGCCGCCCGGGCTCGCTCGCCTCCCGAGGCGCCAATTTCGCCCTGCAGAATTCCGATTTCCTGCTCAGCATCGGGGCGCGACTGGATTTTGCCATCACCGGCTATGCGCCCGGTAAGTTCGCCCGCGCCGCGCACAGAGTGATGGTCGATATCGACCCTGCCGAAATCCGCAAGCTGGCACCCTACATTCACACCGAGATCTGTGCCGATGCCGGCGACTTCCTGCGCGAAGTGCTGCGCCAGGCCGATGCCATCCAGGCCAAGGATCGCAAGTGCTGGAAGGACCGCTGCGCCGATTGGAAGACCCGCTACCCCGTGATTCTCGCCGAACACCGCAAGCCCGAGGGTCGCGTCAGCATCTTCCATCTCGCGGAGATCATCGGTCAGGAGACCACGCCCGAAGACATCATGATCTCCGGCAGCTCCGGCAGCGGCATTGAAATCTTCCTCTTCGCCTGTCCGACCCGCACCGGGCAGCGGATCTATCACACGGCCGGCCTTGGTTCCATGGGCAACGCCGTGCCAGGAAGCATCGGCGTCTGTCTTGCCGGCGGCAGGCGCCGCACGGTCTGCGTGGATGGCGACGGTGGATTCCAGTTCAACATTCAGGAGCTGGAAACCATCGCGCGCCTCAATCTGCCCATCAAGTTCTTCGTGCTGAACAACGACGGGTACGCTTCCATCCGCGCCTCCCAAGCCAACTTCTTCGGCGCGCCGCAAGTCGGCTGCGACAGCCGTAGCGGCCTCACCGTTCCGGACCTTTGCAAAGTCGCGGCCGCCTATGGCCTCTCAACGGCCCGAATCGCTTCGCAGTCTAACCTCCGCGACGAGGTCCGCCAGGTGCTCGCCATGCCCGGGCCGGTCGTCTGCGATGTGCAGGTGATTCCCGATGAAGTTCGCGGGCCGCGCCTGTCGTCCATGCAGCGTCCCGATGGGTCGCTGGTCTCCAAGCCGCTCGAAGACCTGTGGCCGTTCCTCCCCCGGGAAGAATTTCTGGCCAACATGATCATTCCGCCGCTGGAAGAATAACCCTGCGCGCCTATGCCCGATGTCAGCCGCTTGCTAGATGAGTTGCTCGCAGAGAGCGCGGAAGACGCGATGGAGCGCGAACAGTCGGAATTCGACCGCCAGGCGCATCCCTTTTCCACTTACATCGTGCTGTTCGGCGCGGCGCGTCTGGGGCAACTGATTCTCGCCGGTCTTCGGCGTGCCGGCTGTGAGCCGCTCGCGTTTACCGACAACAATTCCGCCCTGTGGGGCCAAGACGTGGCCGGCATCCCGGTGTTCTCGCCCGCGGATGCCGCCCGCCGTTTCGGAGATTCCGCCGCGTTCGTCATCGCGATTTGGGGCCGCGGCGCGCCGGACTCCATGGAGGCCCGTGCCGCCCGACTGCGCCAACTCGGCTGCCGCAAGGTGGTGCCCTTTGGCCCTCTCTTCTGGAAATACCCGTCGCTCTTCCTGCCGCATATTCCGGCCATGGACCTGCCCCACAAGGTTCTGCAACAGGCCGGTTCTGTGCGCTCCGGATTCCAGGCGCTGGCAGACGAGCGCTCGCGCCGGGAGTTTATCGCTCAGCTCCGCTGGCGCCTCTACTGCGATTTCGACGGCTTGCCCGCTCCCATCCCGGAGCCGATCTACTGGCCTCGCTCTCTGGTGGCGCCTCTCCAGAATGAAGTCTACGTCGACTGCGGCGCCTATGATGGCGATACCATCCTCAGCTTCCTCGAATTCGCGGCCCGGCGCTTCTCTCAGGTGATTGCCTTCGAGCCGGACTCGAACAGCCGCAATCGCATGAATCAATCCTTGGCCGGCCTGCCGGAATCTGTCCGCGCCCGAATCCGCGTCGTCGCGGCGGCCGCCGCCGCGCACGAAGGGACCGCGCGATTCCATGCCACCGGTTTGCCGAGCGCTGTCATGGGAGCCGGCCCGGATCAGGTTCGTGAGATCACGCTCGATCACGAATTGTCGGGCGTGGCACCCACCTACATCAAAATGGACATCGAAGGCGCCGAGCCCGATGCCCTCTCCGGAGCCCGCGAGATTCTTCACAGCCACGCGCCGGTCCTGGCCATTGCAGCCTACCACTTGCAGGATCACCTCTGGACACTGCCCGCCCTGATTCACTCGCTCAATCCCGATTACCGCATCTTTCTCCGGCCGCACATACAACTCGTCGAAGACCTCGTCTGTTATGCCGTCCCGCCGCAAAGGAGCCTGGCATGAACTTACAGGAGACTCTTGCGGAGTTGCTCGCCCAGCCCCTGAGTACCGCCGGTGAATTCGACCGCATCGCCGACCCCGCACGAAACCCGGTATTGGTGCTCGGCATCGGACACTTGGGCCAATGGTCCGTTTCGGCGCTCCGGCAGGCGGGCGTTCGCGTGCCGGCGTGCTGCGACAACAATCCTCGCTTCTGGGGCACGAAAGTCATGGCGCTCCCCGTCCTGCCGCCGGCGGACGCCCTCGCCCGTTACCCCGGCGCCGCGGTGGTGGTCGCGGTGTACAACGACACAGCTCCGCGCAACCAGTTGCGAGCCCTCGGATGCGCACGCATCGTGCCCTACCCGGTCCTGTTCTGGAAACACTGGCGGTACATGCCGGCGGAAGACCGATTGGAATTGCCGGAACGGATTCTCGCCCGCGCGCCGGAAATGCCCGCCGGCTACGACCTGCTGCAAGACGAAGCTTCCCGCCAGGAATTCTGTGCCCAGATCCGCTGGCGCTGCCTGCTCGACAGCGTCTCTCTTGCCCCTCCCGGCGACGCCCGCGAAATGTACTATCCGGCTGATCTCTTCGATCTGCTCCCCGAGGAACGCTTCGTCGATTGCGGCGCGTTCGATGGCGACAGCATCCGTACGTTCCTGGAACGGTCGGGGGGCCGCTTCGGCCGCGTCTACGCCTGGGAAGCGGACCAGCAGAACCTAGTCGCTCTCCACCGATATCTGGACACCCTGGAGCCGTCGACGAAAGAGCGGATTACCGTGCTGCCCTACGCGGTCGGACGCCAGGACGGAACGCTTCGCTTCTCAGCCGCGGGCACAGTGGGCTCCCGCGTCGACGAAACCGGCCAGGAGGTCGCATGCCGCAGCCTGGACAGCGCTCTCGCCGGATCGCGTCCCAGCTTGATCAAGATGGATATCGAAGGCGCCGAATTGGAAGCGCTCCAGGGCGCCCGCGCGATCATGGCGCAGTCCCGGCCGGTGATGGCGGTGTGTGCCTACCACAATTGCGATCACCTGTGGCTGATTCCTCAGCTTCTGAAAGCAGGCAACCCCGACTATCGCATCTATCTCCGCCGCTATGCGGAAGGCTGTTGGGAGACTGTGTACTATGCCATTCCTCCCGAAAGATCACATTGACACTCTCCTGTGTCGCCATCTGTAATTGACGTAGTGCCATGCATTTCACTGCCCCATCGTCCGCGTCCGCCGGCCCGCTGACGCGCCGCGCTCTCCTTTCCACGGCTGCCGGCCTGGTGGTCTCCGCCGAGACCGCCTGCACCTCGAAAGCCAACTCCCTGATCAATTTCGGCGTGATCGGACTGGGCCGCCGCGGCAACTACGTCGGCGCCCACATGGCAAGAGATCCCCGTGCGCGCCTGGCCGCGATCTGCGATATCTATGACGACCGCATCGAGGACGGCCGCGGCGCGATCCCCGGCGCCGGCCAGGTCCCGGCCTACAAGGACCTCCACGAAATGCTGGCCCGCCCCGACCTCGATGCGGTGCTCATCGCCACGCCGGTCTTCCTGCACCCGGACCACTTCGAAGCCGCCGTGAAGGCGAAAAAGCATATCTACTGCGAGAAACCCTGTGCACCCAGCGTCGCGGGGGTGAAGCAGATTCTGGCCGCCGGCGCGCACGCCGACCCTTCCAAGACCATCCAGTTCGGCTTCCAGCAGCGCTTCAGCCCCGAATACCTTCGCGCCCAGGCGCTGCTCCGCCAGGGCCGGATCGGCGAGGTGAAGCTCATGATGAGCTATTGGATTCTCGCCAATATGCTCATGGGTCCGTTTGCGCACAAACTTCCGCCGGAGGAAGAGAAGATCCGCCGCTGGGAGTTCTATCGCGAGACCTCCGGCGGCCCGATCGTGGAGCAGGATTGTCACGGCGTCGACGCCATGAACTGGTTCGCCGGCAGTCATCCCTTGAAAGCGGTCGGCACCGGCGGGCTGCGTTACCCCCTGCCCTACGGCAACTGGACCAGCGACCACCACAACATCACTTACTACTATCCCGGCGGCATCGAAGGACACCTGACTTCCGTCAAGGAGCGGAGTGTCGTCAGTTACCGTGACGTGCGCGAAATGTTCTTTGGCTCCGACGGCGTCCTGGAGACCGCCCGCTCCTACTTCAAGCACTTCGGCACCGGTCCGCGTACCGCGGCGCCGAACGACGACGATCTGCGGGATCGCAGCCTCCTCGAACACGTGGTTTCCAAGCGCGAAATCACCATCGACGCCGTCGAGGCGTTTTTCCGGCGCATCGTCTCGGGGAAACCGGCTAATATGACAAATGAGGCCGCGGAGAGCACGCTCACATGCCTGCTCGGCCGCATGGCCTATGAGACAAAGCGTGAGGTCACTTGGGACGAATTGCTGGCTTCCGAACAGTGTCCTTCTCTGACCGAGTCATCCAACAATACGGAGGGGTAGAATGACTGCCGGTTTCCCCGGCTTGTACAAATCGGCGCTATTGAAGGCAATCGAGACGGTGGACCTGGAGCAGGTCGGCCGGGCGATCGACGTCCTTCGCCGCGCCCGCGACGAGGAGCGCCGCATCTTCGTCTGCGGCAACGGCGGCAGCGCCTCTACGGCGTCCCATTTCGCCTGCGACATGGTAAAGGGAGCGAGCTACAAGCGCTCCAGGCGCTTCCGCATCATGGCGCTGACGGACTCGCTGCCCACGATCACCGCCTACTCCAACGACGTGAGCTACGAGTGCGTCTTCGTCGAGCAATTGAAGAATTTCGCCCAGCCCGGAGACGTGTTGGTAGCCATCAGCGGCTCCGGCAATTCTCCGAACGTGCTGCGCGCCGTGGAGTACGCCAACTCCATCGGCTGCGTGACCATCGCCTTGTCCGGCCGCGATGGCGGCAAGCTGGGCCCCCTGGCCCAGCTCAACATTCAGGCTTTTGAACCGCACATGGGCCGGATCGAAGACGTGCACATGATAGTCATGCACATGATCGGCTACTACTTTATGGACCACGAGACGGCCGGTTAGGCGCGCACGATCTCCGGCTCCCCGAAATTCAGCGTGCCATGAAGACGATCAGTATCAACACGCCCTGTTACAACGAAGAAGCCAACGTGGAAGAGGTCTATCGCCGCGTCCGCGACGTCATGGCCTCGCTCGGGCGGTTCCGCTATGAGCACATCTTCATCGACAATGCCTCCACGGATCGCACCGTCGAGATCCTCAAGAGAATCGCAGCCGCGGATACCAACGTAAGGATCATCGTCAACGCGCGCAATTTCGGCCATATCCGCTCGCCCATTTACGGCGCGTTCCAGGCGCGGGGCGATGCCGTCATCGGCATCGTCGCCGACCTTCAGGACCCGCCAGAAATGATTCCGCAGTTGATCGACGAGTGGGAAAAGGGCTACTCGATGGTCCTGACCGTCAAGCGAACCAGCGAAGAGAATCCCTTGATGTTCTGGATCCGCAAGCGCTACTACCGCCTGGTCAATCAGCTCTCCTCCATCCAGACCTTCGAGAATTTCACCGGCTTTGGGTTGTACGACCGCCGCGTCCTGGAGATCCTCAAGTCCTTCGGCGACCCGTATCCCTATTTTCGAGGCCAGATTGCCGAAATCGGCCTGCCCTGGAAAGCCGTGCCTTACGATCAGCCGCGCCGCAAGCGCGGCATCACCAAGAACAATTTCTACACGCTGTACGACATGGCGATGCTCGGCATCACCAATCTCTCCAAGGTGCCGCTGCGCCTGGTCACCTTCCTCGGCTTCTTCAGCGCGGCGGTCTCGATTCTGGTGGGCCTGGTCTATCTCGTGTACAAGCTCCTGTTCTGGGAAAGGTTCTCGCTCGGCGTGGCCCCAATCGTGATCGGCATCTTCCTCTTCAGCTCGGTGCAACTGATCTCGCTGGGTATCATCGGTGAATACATCGGCTCCGTGCATACCTACGTGCAGAAGCGGCCGCTGGTTGTGGAACGCGAGCGGATCAACTTCGAGCACGAGCCCGGAATGCCCAAGCTGGACTCCTAACTGCCTCAATGATCGTGGCGGTCACCGTGCCGCGGTCCGCACCCGGCAACCGAACAGCCGTACGGACTCGTTGGCATAGATCGGGCGCTCCCGCCACACCCAGCTCGATCGATCACGCCAGGCCGGGTCGGAGCTTTTTGCCACCAACACGCTCAATGCAAGGTTGTCGCACGCGTCCTGGATTCCCGATGCGGCGGCGCCGCCGTCGTGAGGAAAGAGCTGCTGTAACCGGCTCACCACGGGCCGGCATTCGCCGGGATCGCCCCCGAAACCGGTCAGACATTCGACGGTGGAAGCCACCGTAGGCCGGTCGCTGTAGGTCATCCCCAAGGTGTCCTGGTACCCGTTCAGGTCCGACTGCACCGTGGCCGAAGGCGGCGTCGCGTGCTGCAGCCATTCGTATGCCGACCGCGCGGCGTAGGTGAGCCTGCCTGTGTCGCCCCCGGAGGTCTGCATCCACTCCAGCGGCGGCACGATTCCCCGGTCGCACATCAGCGGATAGAAACGGATGATGGCGATGTCCGTCACCGTGCCCGCAAAGCCCAGTGCGAAGAACACGCACAGGAGTTGCCGCTGATGCGCCGTCAGGAAGGCGAGGCGCTCCCGGTCGCCGAAGATGTCCACGGCCCACAGCACCAGCACGAATTGAGCGATCAGAAAGCCGCGCCATCCCAGGTCGTTGTTGCCGATCACGCCGGAGCGCAGGAAGGTGCAGGCCAGCGTGCTGGTCAGCGCCATGATCGCCAGCGCCAGTTCGTTGCGCGAGAGCGGCCGGCCGCTGGCCCGGTGCTGCCGCCACTGGTATCGCGCCACCAGGAAGAACAGCCCGAACTCGAGCAGGTAGTTCAGGGGCAGCATCGTGCCGTTGACCAGGATTCGTCTCCAGATCGCCGGCAAGTGCCCCGTCCGGATCAGTGCCGCCAGCGAGAACTCGCGCACGGTGAATTGAACCGGCGATTCGCCGGTGCCGGGCCCGGCCAGATCACTGAGGTACGAGTGCGCGAGCACAACCGACGCCGCTCCCGCCAGGCAAAGAGCGGTCAGTTCGCGATACCACCGCTTCCAGAGCGTGATCGCCGTCCAGATTCCCAGGAAGAGGGCGAACACCAGCGCGACATAGACCGACTGGCCCGCCGCCGAAGCCAGCGCCAGGGCAGCCGGCACGATGTACCGGCGCGCTCCCGCCGCGTGCGAGAGCAGCAGGAACGCCATGAAGCAGGAAACCAGTGCCGTCATGGCATGTGGCGTGGAGATCGTGGTGGAGAGAAACCACTCCACGTGCTCGTTCCACAACTCGACGCCCGGCTGCGCAAACGGCACCCACCCGCGCCCGTAGAGAAACCAAAAGAACAGGGACGGGACAATATCCAGGCCCGTGATGGCCAGCAACGCGGCACCCACCAGGAGCCGCCTCCGCAGCGGCGACGTACCCGGCGCGTACAGCCGCAGATACGCTGCCAGCAGCGCCAACACCGCCATTCCCGCCCAGAACGTCCCGCCGATCAGCGTCTGCCGCGCCGTGACGCCCGAAGCCCGCTCCACCGGGCTGCACATCAGCAGCCAGAAATAGTGGTATCGCAGCGTTACCGGGTGAGCCGGGTAGAAGAATGGGTTGGCCGGCGGAACGCCCGTCACCGAGATCGACTGCACAAAGGCCGACCGCACCGCGTAATCCACCACGCTCGCCGGATAGTACAGCCGGTCGCCCATCTGAAGATCGATCAGCGACATCAGCGCCACCACCAGCCAGATGCAGACCACGGCCGCTAACGCCCTCGATCCTTCCGGCCAGAACGGCCGCCGGAGATTGCCTCGAATGAGATCGCCCACGATCAGGCCGAGCGAAACCGCCGCTGCCAGCCCGTAGAATCCCCATACCGCTCCGAATCCCAGGTGGCGCGCCAGCAGGTAGCTGATGATCGGACACAGGGCGATCGATAGCGGCAGGCTCAGCGTTGCCCGGAACCCGGCGGTGCGGCGGCGAAAATCGAACAGATCGAGCAACCAGCCGGCCGCGTAACCTGGAAAAAAAAGAAAAAGCGGAAAGAAGCAGATCGCTTTCAGGGCGCCGGTCAGGTCCTCGATCATGAAGTTGTGAGCCGGCATGAAAGGACCTGTCCCCATCCTCGCCGGTCTGGGGTAAACCAAACAAGAACCGAGTGGTTATCGAGCCGCGTGTTTACCGAAGATAACTATTTGAGTTCCAGGCCGTACTCCCGCAGAAGCTGGCCTTCGTCCGAGTAAACGCGCACAAAGTAAAGGCCGCGGCGTTGGGGTGACGCCTGCACGGCGTTCTCGGGGGGAATCAGTCTTCCTGACCAGACCGGGGAACCGTTGCCCTCCACCATTTCCACTCGATACGCCGGGCTGGCTGGCAGACCTGTGAGGTCCGGATGCAGTTCGAGCGACCGGCCCGCTGGCACGGCGGCTCCGCTGCCATTGGCTCGGGTTGCGATCAGGCTGACCGCGACAACCGGCTGCGGCTGACCCGGTCCGCGCAGGGCGAAGCTCAAGACAAGCAGAATGCAGGCGGCCGCCGCCAAAATTGACACCTGCCGCCATACGCCCCATGCTTTCGGGCGGCGAAGACTTTCCGCGGCGCGAGCCATCGCCTTTGTGTATCCGTCGATCTTCTCTAGCCTTAGCCGGCAAGCTTCGCAGAGAAGGAGGTGTTCTTCCAAACTGGGGGCCTTTTCCTCGGGAAGTCTCCCCAGCGAGTACCGCTCCAGCTCCTCCGTGTCCACGTGATGATGGATCTTGTTGAACATAAGCAGCACCGGGATGTGCCGCATAGTTAGTATACGGACACTGCCGGGTCTCTCAAACGTTTTCGGGTCGTAATGTACTTTTCTTTACCTAGTACT
>DATJYW010000408.1:0-17425 GCA_035499435.1 Candidatus Acidiferrales bacterium
TCGATCTACGACAAGCCGCTGATCATGAGCGAATTCGGCGCCGACGCGCTGTTCGGGATGCACGGCGACCCATTGACGCGGTGGAGCGAAGAATACCAGGAGGGAATCTACCAGCGGCAGGTAGCGATGCTGAACAAGATCCCGTTCCTGCGCGGCACCACGCCTTGGGTGCTGATGGACTTCCGCAGTCCGCGACGCCCCCTTCCGAATATTCAGGATTTCTTCAATCGCAAGGGCCTAGTCAGCCTTCGCGGCGATAAGAAGAAGGCCTTCTATGTCCTCCAGGAGTTCTACCGCAGCAAGGCGGACTAGTGGCTTAAGCGTGCTTGGGGTGTTTTACGGTTGGCTCTCGATCGACGCCACCAACTGGCCGGTGAGCCGCAACACGGCCCAGCGCGCCTTCTCCAGCGCATACTGCGCGTCGTAGAACGCGATCCACTTGTCGCTTTCGGCGATGCGTGATTCCTCCACCTGCCGCAGGGTCGCCCGTCCCTCCTGCATCAGTGCCAGGTTGACGCTAAGCTGCTCGCGGGTGACTTCCAGGTCCAGCCGCGCGACCTCGGCTGAGGTCTGCGCCTTCTTCACGTCCCGAAACGATTGCTGCAGGTCGGCGCTGATGCGATTTCGCGCGTTGGCCAGCTCCAACCGTAGGTGCGAGACCTCGGTCGCCGATTGTGCGAGCTGCGATGACACGCCGGGTGTGAAGAGCGGCACCTGGAAAGATACGCCGATCTCACCGTTGTTGCGCTGAAATTTGGCAAAGTACTGATCGTAGTTGTTGAATTTCGAGAACAGGCCGTATTGCGCCACCAGGTCGGCGCGCGGCAGGCGCGCGGCCTTCTCGCCGCGGATTTCCAGGCCCTTGGCCGCGATCTGAGATTGCAGTTTGCGGATGTCGTTGCTGGATTCGAGCGCCGCCTCGATTGCGGCCTCCTCGGAAGCCGGCAGCGCGGGTGCCGCGCGCTCCTCCGCCACCGGGTGAATCCGGTCTGCCGCGCTGAAGCCGACCGCCACGGCGAGCGAGGTTTCGGCCGCGGCCTGCTCGATCTCGAGCTGCTCGGCGATCTGGCGTGCCCGGGCCACCGTGAATGCCGCCTGCTTCTCCGCGAGCGGCAGTGCGCGGCCCTCGGCAACCTGCGCCTGCACCGTCTCCAGCACCTTCTGCAGGCTCTCGGCCTCCTTCCGAGCCAGCTCGCCGATGCGCGCCGAGCGCTCGGCGTCGAGGTACAGCGAAGCCGTACGATAGGCGATCTCGTCGCGCTTGTTGCCGACGTCAAAGCCCGCGCCGCGCGCCATTTCTTTCGCCTGCGCGATGGTGTAGCTCTGCGGCCGGTTGAACAGGTATTGGCTGGCGCGCGCCTGAACGATCGCCGGCGCCGAGCCTTCGATACTCATGGGAAATCCGTTGGTGTAGGCCAGCCCGCTGCCTGCCGTCACGTGCGGCAGGAACGGATCCCGCGCCAGGCGCACCGCGTGGCGCGCACTCTCCTCGTCGAGCCGCGCCAGCTCGATTTCGGGGTTCTGTTTGAGGGCGAGCGCCACCGCTTGGCTCAGGGTCATGGGATGAACTTCCGCCGGCAGACCGGCGGACAGGCAGAATATAAGAGCCGCTAGTTTCCACATAGTTCGATTGTATGCGGCCGGCTTGACGGAGCAGTTTACTTCAATACCTTTGCCCTTCATGATAGAATCCTGAAAACTTCACGAGGGAGAGGACCATGCTTTTCGATAAGGTGCGAATTGCAGTATTTTTGTGCGCCTTCGCGGCGGTAGCGGTCTGGGCGCAGACCGGCGACGCGGATGTCACCGGCGTCGTAAGGGATCCCAGCGGCTCGCCGGTGGCTTCCGCCTCAGTGACCTTGACCAACGAGGACTCTGGCGTGGCGCGTACCGTAGTCTGCGATGCCGACGCGCGCTACCGCTTCTCCGCCGTCCCGCCGGGCCGGTATTCGCTGCGCGTCACTGCCACCGGATTCAAGGTCGAGAGCCTCACCGGAATCGTCCTCAATATCGGAACCCACCTGGAGAAGGACGTCCCGCTGACCGTGGGCAGTGTGCAGGAGGCGGTCACGGTGACGGCCGAGGTCCCTCCCGTCGACACGACCAAGGGGGATGTCTCGGGCGTGGTCACCAATTTCCAGATCGATACGTTGCCGATCAACACGCGGCAATACCTCAACCTCGCCTTGCTCATGCCCGGCACCACCCAGGATGCGTCGCGGACCTTCTATAACAATGTACAGATCGGCGGCGGCGACCGCTTCTACGCCAACGGCTTTACGGTGGATGGCGTGACCAACACCTGGGCCGAGCAGGGCGAGCCGCGGCAGAATTTCCCCGAAGGCTCGGTGCAGGAATTCAAGATTAACACCAACCAATGGAAAGCCGAGCAGGGCTGGGCCATGGGCGGAGTGGTGAACATGGTGACCAAGAGCGGCACCAACCAGTTCCACGGCGAAGCGTTCGAGTACTGGCGCAACCAGGCACTGAACCGCGACAACGCGTTTCAGAAGGCCGCGGAGCAGCAGGAGGGAATCGGCAAGGCTCCGTTCCGCCGTAACCAGTTTGGCGGCGATGTGGGCGGCCCCATCGTCAAGAACCGGCTCCATTTCTACGTAGCTTATGAGCGTACGCAGACCGACAGTTCATTTACGATTTTCGTCACCCCTAGCGCAGCGCAATATTATTCCGCTGTCCAGGGCGTATTCCCTCAGCCGAGCCACGATCAGATGTTCAACGTCCGGACGGATTACCAGATCAGCAACAACCAGCATCTGTTCGGCCGGTATTCGCAGGAATGGAACCTGCAAACTTGGCAAGGCTGCGGCGGGAGCGCCGAGTCCAACTGCTACGACGGACTCATCCCGCGCCATTCCGTGGTGGTCGGACACACGTGGACGCCATCGCCCGCAATGGTGAACGAGATTCGTTTCCAGTATGCGTACTCGTCGTATCAACTGGGCCCTTCGGGACAGCCCATTTATACCGACATCGGCAATTTCCCTGCCTCGCGCCTTGCGCTGCTGCAGCCCGTATACAGCTTCCCCAGTTTTCGATACGGGCAAGGATACGGCGAGCTCGGTGTGGAGACGCGGTGGGAGGGTAAAGATGACTTTACGCTGATCAAGCGCAGCCACGTGCTGAAGTTCGGATTCGACTACAGTCATGTGCCGTTCGCCGACGACACGGTAATCAATTACCAAGGCACCTGGACGTTCACCACCGACCAGGTTTTCAATCCGAACGACTCGGCCACCAGTGCCAACCTGAAGAATCCGACGCAATTCACCGCCGCCCTGCCTCCCCAATACACGTCGGTGCCGATCTCGCAGTACTCGGCTTATTTTCAGGACGACTGGCGAGTCCATCGGGATCTGACGCTGAACCTCGGGCTGCGCTGGGACCGGGAGATCGGTTCTTTCAACGAATCTCTGAACCCGAGCTCTTTTCCGCAGACGATCCCGTTTCTCGGCGATCCCAGCCAGCGCGGCAAGCCGCACAACTTCGGCCCGAGATTCGGCCTGGCATGGAACGTACGCGGCACCGGGAACAACGTGATTCGCGCCGGCTTCGGCATTTACTACAACAACATTCAGACGCTGCTGAATTTTCCGGAAAACCGCAATTTTTCGCAGTGCAACGTGCTGATCAAGAATCCTCCTTATCCGAACCCTTACGGCAACCAGAGCCCGACAGCGTTCTGTTCCACCGCGGCTCCAACCGTAACCGTGTTGGACCGCAATTTTGCCAACCCGTACTCGCAGCAGTTCACGGTGGGCTATTCGCGCCTGCTGACTCGCGACTTCTCCATCCACGTGGATGGCATCTACATGCACACCCTCCGCGATTGGAGGACAGTGGATGTAAACTACCCGATCAACGGCCTGCGTCCCTTCCCTCCATTCGCGCGTATCTTGGATCACGAGTCGATCTCGCAATCGGAGTATCGGGGGATGTACGTGCGAGCGGAGAAGCGGTTCGCTCGGCGGTATCAGTTCCTGGTTTCGTACACGCTTGCTTCCGCGCGCGACGACAATCCGCAGGCGCAGGTGACCAACCCCGCCAGTTACAATCTCGACTGGGGTCCGGCCGGGATCGATCGGCGGAACGCTCTCGTCGCGAGCGGCTCGGTGTTGCTGCCGTGGAAATTCACCCTGGGGGCGATCTGGCAGTTGCGTTCGGCGCTGCCGTTTAGCGCCTTCACGTCGACCACGGACGTCGACGGGCTCGCGCAATATGTGCCTGGCACGTCGCGCAACCAGGGAAACCGTAATAACGGCAGCTTCCTCTCCGCGGTGAACGCGTATCGGGCGACGCTGGGCCTGTTGGCGATACCCGCTTCGCAGATCGACAGCAGCCGCTTCAACAGCTTCGACATTCTGGTCTCTCGCGCGTTCTTTGTCAGGGAGCAGCGGCGCCTCGAGCTGAAAGGCCAGGTCTTTAACCTGTTCGGAACCCAGAATCTGACGGGAGGAAACACTACGTCCGCGGTCTCGTCGAATTTCGGCAGGATACTTGCCGCCAGCAATCTGCAACAGGCCGAACTGGCGGTGCGGCTGGCTTTTTAGATCAGCTCTCCAGACCCATCTGGGTGAGCCGATACCGTAGCGCGTTTCGCGTGAGACCGAGCAGACGCGCCGCCTGGCTTTTGTTGCCGTCTGCCCGGCGCAGGGCTTCGCGGATGATGTCCTGCTCGTACTGATCGAGCGTCAGCCCCTCCGGCAGGAAGTGCGCGTCGCCCGACTGCGCCCGCGGGCGCGGAGCGCTCTCCAGCCGGATATCGGCCGCGTCGAGCTGGGTGCCCGCGGCCATTACCAGGCTGCGCTCGATCACGTTCTCCAGCTCGCGTACGTTGCCCGGCCAGTGATACGACATCAGCTTGTCCATGGCGGCATCGGTGACGCCCTCCACGCGCGTTCCCGTATCGGGCGCCAGTTTGCGGATAAAGTGGTTCGCCAGCGCCGGGATATCCTGCTTGCGCTCGCGCAGCGGTGGGATGTTGATCGGCACCACGTTCAGCCTGTAGTAGAGATCTTCGCGAAACGTGCCCTGCTCCAGCGCCGCGCGCAGGTCCTGGTTGGTTGCGGCCACCAGCCGGACATCGATATGCCGTGTGACGTTGCTGCCCAGCCGCTCGAATTCGCGCTCCTGCAGGATGCGCAGCAGCTTCACCTGGATCGCCGCCGGCACGTCGCCGATCTCGTCCAGGAACACCGTCCCGGTGTCGGCCTGCTCGAACTTGCCGGGCTTGCTGGTCTGCGCTCCCGTGAAAGCACCCTTTTCGTAGCCAAACAGTTCGCTCTCCATCAGGTTTTCGGGGATCGCGGTGCAGTTGATCTTGACCAGCGGCCGGTCCTTGCGCGGCGAGTGGAAATGGATGGCGCGCGCGATCAGGTCCTTGCCCACCCCGCTCTCGCCCGTCAACAGCACCGTGGCACGCGTCGGCCCGACCCGCTCGATGGTGGCGAAAATATCCTGCATGGCCGGGCTGCGGCCGATGATGTTGTCGAACTCGTAGCGCCGGCCGAGCTCGGCCTTCAGCTCCCGATTCTCGTCGCGTAGGGCGCGCATCTCCAGCGCCTTGTGGACCACCTGCATCAGGTGATCCAGCGAGAACGGCTTGAGCAGGAAATCCGTGGCGCCGGCCTTCATCGACTCTACGGCCGTTTCCACGCTGCCGTAGGCGGTCATCATGACCACCGGAACCTGCGTATTCTGCCGGCGGATCAGGTGAAGAAATTCCAGGCCGTCCATGTTGGGCAGCTTGAGATCCGTGAGCACCATGTCGGCGCGGTCGACGACCTTGAGACCCTCTTCTGCGGTCGGCGCCTTGTCCACATCGAACCCCCCGCCGGTGAGCTGGAGCTCGATCACGCGCCGCAGCTTTTCTTCGTCTTCGACGACCAGGATGCGTTTTTTCATTGGCTGGCAACCGGGCGGGCCGGGGGCGGACCCGACATGGGCAGCGACACGCAGAAAATACTGCCCTCGCCAGGCCGACTCTCCACCGCTATTTTACCCCCGTGTTGATCCACGATCTTCGCGACGATCGCCAGGCCCAGTCCGACCCCGCTGGCCTTGGTGGTGAAGAACGGATTGAAGATGTTTTTCATCGTCTCCGGCGTGATGCCGGACCCGCGATCGATCACCGCGACCTCCGCCATGTCTCCGTTGGAGCGCGACTTGACGGTCACCGCGCCGCCCTTTGGCGAGGCCTGTGCCGCGTTTACGATCAGGTTGTAAAACACGTGTTCCATCAGCTCCGCATCGAATGCGAACGGCCGGATCTCCGGGGCGTAGTTGCGGTAGATCGCCACTCCATCCACTTCGCGCTCGGCGATGGCGATCGCGCGGTCGAGCATCTGCGAAAGATCCGCCTTCTCCGGGCGCAGCTCCAGCGGCCGCGCGAATTGCAGAAAGCGCGTCACCAGTGAATTGGTCCGGTCCACTTCGGTGGCGATGAACCCGGCCACCTCCCGCGCCACCTCGTTCTCTGCACTCACCCGCTGGGACAGCATCTCGGCTGAGGCGCGGATGGTGCCGAGCGGATTGCGAAGCTCGTGGGCCAGTCCTGCCGAAAGCTGTCCCAGGGCCGCCAGCCGGTCGGACCGCCGCACTGCCTCCTGCGCCGCCATCACCTGGCGGTTGGCCTCCTGAAGGTTCTCCGCGGTACGGCGGTGCTGTTCGCTCTGCTCGCGTAGAGCCGCGGCCAGCGTGTTGGCAAGATTGCCCATCATGAACAGGCAAGCCACGCGGTAAAACACCACCACCGGGTTTTCCAGGATGAACCGCTCCCCGAGGAAGAGAAGGAACGAAAGGTACGCCGCCCCGGTGAGTGCGGTGAAGATCAGCGCGCCCAGGAGCCCGAACACGGTCGCCGCCGATACCACCGGCAGCATCAGCAGCACCCAATAGTTGCTGTCGATGCCGTTGGTGAACCCGATCAGCACATAGACCAGGCTCAGCTTCAGGAGGATCCAGATCACCCGGCCGGCGGTGCGGGACAGGGCGGGAATCTTGGATTCCATCACCTGTACCAGGAACAGCAGCGAGAGCGGCACCAGCACCCACGCATCCAGAATTTCGCTGGCCAACGCCAGCGCAACAAACAGCGGAATCCAGATGAGATCCTGGGGCCGGATGAGCCGATACCAGCCGGAGAGCGGGCTGTCTGACACGCAAGATATCCCACCCGGATTATGCCACAATGATTAAGTAACGTCTCATGTCCAACCCAAGCATGCTGGATGAGGACCCGTCTACCGGTCCGGATTCCCAAACCACCAACGAGCCCGGCGAGTCCTTCGCCGATATTCTCACCGAGTACGAACAGTCGCATTCGCACAGGACCGAGACCGATGAGGGGCGCAAGGCCCTGGAAGGCACCGTGATCGCCATCGACGGCGAGAACGTGTTTCTCGATATCGGCTTCAAGATCGAAGGCATTCTGCCGCTGGCAGCCTTTACCTCCGCTGGCGAAACCATCCAGCGCGGCGACAAGGTAGCCGTTTCGATCAAGGGCCGCGACCCCGAAGGCTACTACGAGCTCTCGAAACTCAAGGTGGAGCGGCCCAAGGATTGGACCTCGCTGGAGCGCGCGTTCGCCGACAAGGCGCCCATTGCCGGCACCGTGACCGCCGTGGTCAAGGGCGGACTCAGCGTGGACGTGGGCGTGCGGGCATTCATGCCCGCCTCGCGCAGCGGCGCGCGCGACGCGGCCGAAATGGAGAAGTTGATCGGCCAGGAGATCCGCTGCCGCGTCATCAAGCTGGACACCGCCGACGAAGACGTGGTCGTGGACCGGCGGGCGGTGCTCGAAGATGAAGAGCGCGCCGCCAAAGAGAAACGGTACACCGAAGTGAAAGAAGGCGAGACGGTGCAGGGCACCGTCCGTAGCCTGACCGACTACGGCGCCTTCGTGGACATCGGCGGCGTCGATGCGCTCCTGCACGTGGCGGATATTTCGTGGGCGCGCGTGAATAAACCCTCGGACGTGCTCAAGATGGGCGATCGCGTCGAAGCGCGCGTCCTCAAGGTGGACCCGGCCAAGAAGCGAATTTCGCTCGGGCTCAAGCAGCTTCAGCCGCATCCCTGGGAGCTGGCCGGCGAGAAATACAAGCCCGGCGACCGCGTGAAAGGCACTGTGACGCGCGTGGCCGATTTCGGCGCGTTCGTGGAGCTGGAAAAGGGCGTCGAAGGCCTGATTCACCTCTCGGAGATGTCGTGGTCCAAGAAGATGCGCAAGCCCGCGGACGTGGTCAAGCCGGGCGACGTGGTGGAAGTCGTGATCCTGGGCGTGAACGCGGGCGAACGCCGCATTTCGCTTGGCCTCAAACAGGCGCTCGGCGACCCCTGGGTGGAAGCGGCGGGCAGGCTGGTGCAGGGCGCGGTGATCGAAGGCCCCATCACCAGCATGCAGAAATTCGGCGCATTCGTCCAGATCGCTGAAGGCGTCGAGGGAATGATTCACGTCGGCGATATCAGTGCCGAGAAGCGCATCAATCACCCGCAGGATGTGCTAAGGGTGGGCGAAGTGGTCAAGGCACAGGTGCTCGAGGTGGACACCGCCAAGCGCCGCCTGCGGCTCGGCATGAAGCAGCTCGTGCCCACCAGCCTCGATGAGTACATCGCCGAGCACAAGCCCGGCGACGTGGTCACCGGCCGCATGACGGATGTCGGCGGCGGACGCGCCAGGGTGGAACTGGGTGAGGGCATTCACGGCCTCTGCCTCCTCTCCGCCGAAGCCAAGGCCGAGGAAGAAAAGCCGGGTGAAAACAGAGTGGATCTCTCGTCTCTGAGCTCTATGTTGCAGGCCCGATGGAAAGGCGGGGAAGGTATGGGCGAGGCCGCGCGCAGCGGACAGATCCGCAGCTTCCGCATCACCAGGCTCGATCCCGCCGGAAAGAAGATCGAACTGGAACTGGCATGAGCTCTTTACGAGCCGCTGCCATCGGGCGGCGGCGTGGGCTGGCGTTCCGCGGGCAGATACACCGGGAAGCGCGCCAGCATGACTCCGTACAGTACGTGGCCGAACGCCATGGGCCGCTCCGCGTGCAACAGCCAGACCAGCGGCATCACGCGCTGCCCCAGCATCCGGAACCACAGCCAGTACCATCCCACCGCCAGCAGCACTCCGCCGAGCATCATCCCCGCCGGCGTCAGGCGCCGCGGCGCCGCGAGCGCAAACGCGCCGCCCAGCAGGCAGTAGCTCAGCACGTATACCGCGAGTCCGCTCGGCGTGTTCCGCCCGAAGCCGGGCACGATGGCATCGCCGCCGTGAAAGACGGTGGCCATCTGGTTGGCAGCGGTCCAGAAGGTGTGGCGCTGCCACCAGGCGCTCACGCCGAGCCAGCCCAGCATGACGATCAGGGCCATCATCCCCGCCTGCAGCCCGGCCAGGAAAGTCACCAGTGCGCCCGGAGGCTGGTTCTGCGTGATATCATCCATCATTTTCAGCCTATACTGGCGGAAAGATTGAAGGCAAAAGAACTTTCATGCGGCGCGTAGCCATCACAGGTATTGGCGCGGTCAGTCCGAACGGAATTGGCCGCGAGAGCTTTTGGGAAGCCACACGCAACGGTGTCAGCGGCGTGCGCAGAATCACGCGCTTCGACCCGTCAGCCTACCAGGTCCAGGTAGCCGGCGAGGTTCCCGACGAGTTTGACGAGAAAAAATACGTCGAGGTCAAAGACCGCCCTCACGTGTCGCGCGCCGTGCCCTTGGCCGCCGCCGCAGTCGCCGAAGCGCTCTGCGACGCCCGGCTCGACGTGCGCGGCTTGACCCGCGACGAGCTCCGCGGCATCGGCGTAATCGTCGGATCGGGCGGCGGCAGCCAGGATTTCACCGAAGAGCAATACCGGCTGTACTACGAGGGACGTTCCAAGCAGTGCAGCGTCTACACCATACCCACCAGCACCATCGGCACCCTGGCCAGCGAGGTTTCGATGCGGTTCGGCTTTCGCGGCCTCAGCCACATCGTTTCCACCGGCTGCACCAGCTCCACCGACGCCATGGGCTACGCCTATCGCACCATCCAGGCCGGCGTGCTCAAGACCATGATCGCCGGCGGCGTGGATTCCCCTATCGCGCCGCTGATCCTGCGCGGATTCCAGCTCATGCGCATTATGTCGACGCGTTGGAACCACGCGCCGGAGCGCGCTTCGCGCCCATTCTCGCGCGACCGCGACGGCTTCGTGATCGCGGAGGGCGCGTGGTTCTTCGTCCTGGAAGAAATGGAGCAGGCCCGGGAGCGCGGCGCGCAGATCTATGGCGAGATCGCCGGCTACGGTTCCACCTGCGAAGCCTACCATCGCGTACGCCTGGAGGAGTGCGGGGAAGAGCCGGCGCGCGCCATCGGCCTGGCCATGGAAGAGGCCGGGATCGGCAAGGGCGATATCCAGTACATCAACTATCACGGCACGTCGACCGAGCTCAACGACCGCATCGAAACCCGCGCCGTAAAGCTGGCCTTCGACGGCCATGCCTACAAGCTGGCCGGGTCGTCGCTCAAGAGCCTGATCGGCCATCCGCAGGGAGCGTGCGGAGCGGCGGGCATCGCGGCCACCCTGCTCGCCATGCGCGACGGCGTGGTGCCGCCCACCATCAACGTCGATGAGCCCGATCCCGAGTGCGACCTCGATTACGTGACCGACATCGGCCGCGAGCTGGAGATCGAACACGCCGTCGCCAACTGCATCGCCTTCGGCAGCAAGAACTCGGCCATGGTTCTCCGGCGGCACCGGTAGCGTAAATCTCGCGGGCCCTGTGCGTCTTGTGATCTGAGGCGAATCTCCTCAGAAAACCGAACCGGCGGGCGCTCGGAGGATAACACCCGCCGGTCGTGTCCGCAGACGACAGTGCGCCGGCGGACGGCTTGGGATCAGTCTCCCATTTTTTATGACGTTTCGCTGTTGGAAAAGGTTGCCCCGGCAGCCTCCCGGCGCCCGTCCCCGAATATTGCTGCCGCCACGCGGTAGCATTCCGCGTGCGCCTGCGCCGTGCGCTCGATCGGCTGGCCATAGCCGCCTCCCATCGTGATCACCACCGGAATCGCGTGCCGCTTGGCCAGGTCCAGAACCATCTGGTCGCGCTGCGCCAGGCCTCCCGGCGTCAGGGCCAGGCGCCCCAACCGGTCCCCGGCCATTCCGTCCACGCCGGATTGGTAAAACACCACACTGGGGCGAAATGCCGCCACCTCGGGTAACACGCCGCGCAGGTGTTCCAGATACTGCCGGTCGCCGGTCCCATCCGGGAGTCCGATGTCGATCCGGCTGCGCTGTTTGCGGAAGGGGAAATTATTCTCCCCGTGCATGGAGAGGGTCAGCGCCTCGGAATCGTCTTCGAACATACTCGCCGTACCGTCTCCCTGGTGGACATCGAGATCCACCACCGCGGCACGCGCCGCTAGCCGTTCGTGGCGCAACACATGGATCGCGATCGCCAGGTCGTTGAACACGCAGAAGCCGGAGCCCTCGGCTCGAAACGCGTGATGCGTGCCGCCCGCCAGGTTGCCTCCAAAGCCTGTGGCCATCGCGTCCCGGGCCGCGGCCACGGTTCCTCCCGCGCTGGCCAGGCTGCGCCGCACGAGCGCCTCCGACCACGGGAAACCGATCCGGCGCATGATGCGCGGGTCCACCGACCCATCCAGAATGGCTTGTACGTATCCGGGATCGTGGGCGAGCGCAAGTTCCTCCGCGCTCGCCGCGGGTGCCGGACGCAGATCGAATGCAGGGTGCCCGGCCAGCAGCGACCGCACCAGCCCGTACTTCTCTGCCGGAAACTTGTGCCCCGGCGGCAACGGCAGCCTAAGGTGATCGCTGTAGTACAAGGTTAGCAAACTCATAGCCCCACAAGGTTAACCAACGGAGACTACCCAGTTGCACCAGCCCCCGGTTACATTAACCCCTATGAGGCAGACTCTTGTATCGTTCTTGCTTGACGACCAGGGCCAGGACTTGATTGAGTACACGCTGCTCATGGCTTTCGTTGCCCTGGCATCGGCAGCTTTGTTCCTCGGCTCCGGCAGCAGTATCTCCGGTATCTGGAGCACTTCCAACAGCCAACTCGCATCCGCCAACACGCAGGCGTCGTGATCAGACACCCATCTCTTTGCGAATCGCGTCGGCAATGCTGGCGCTGAATTGCTCCACCTGTGCAAGATCCGGTCCCTCAACCATCACCCGGGCCAAGGGTTCCGTTCCCGAGAATCGTACCAGCACCCGTCCGGCGCCGCCGAATGCCTCCTCTACCCGGCGTATCTCTGAAGCCACGGAAGGCAATTCGGTCAAGCTCTTCTTTTCGCGCACGCGCACATTGACCAGGCGCTGCGGATACACCTTCAGATCGCCCGTCAGTTCGTCCAGCCCCATCCCGGACCGCCGCGCGATCTCCATCAGCCGGATCGCGGTGAGCATCCCGTCTCCCGTGGTCGAGTACTCCCGGAAGATCACGTGCCCCGATTGCTCTCCGCCCAGCGAGGCGCCCAGCCGGACCATCTCTTCC
Source organism: Candidatus Acidiferrales bacterium (assembly GCA_035499435.1). Lineage (GTDB taxonomy): Bacteria > Acidobacteriota > Terriglobia > Bryobacterales > Bryobacteraceae > Solibacter. The sequence continues at coordinate 12,502 of DATJYW010000408.1, forward strand.
AGCACGTACTTGTCTCCCACCGGCGTCCGCACCATGCGGATGCCGTCTTCCTTCAGCGCCCTCTCCAGCCCGAGATTGGACATCACCGTGGACACTACGACATCGCCCGGCAGGCGCCCCTTCGATTTGAGGGCCCGCCCGGCGGCCAGCAGCACGCCGTCGCCGTCCACGATCTTGCCGCTGGCCGAAACAAATATGGCGCGATCGGCATCGCCGTCGAAGGCGACTCCGAAATCGGCTCCGCGCGCCACTACGGCTTGCTGCAAAGCGCCCAGGTGCAGCGCCCCGCAATTCAGGTTGATGTTGCGCCCGTCCGGCTGGCAGCAGATCGTTTCCACCTCCGCCCCCGATTCGGCGAATAACTCCGGGGCCAGCCGGTAACTGGCGCCGTTGCCGCAATCGATCACCAGCCGGACCCCATCCAGCCGGGTGTCCACCGTCGAGAGCAGATAGTCCAGGTACCGCCGCGCCGGCGCTTCATCCACTTTCAGCTTCGCGGCTTGCGGCGCAATGCCGGTGTCGAGCAGACGAAAAATCTCCTGCTCGATTTCGTGCTCCTCTTCATCCGGAAGCTTGAAACCGCTGTGCCCGAAAACCTTGATTCCGTTGTCCTGGTAAGGATTGTGCGAAGCGGAAATCATTACACCCGCCACGAAGGCCTCGCTCCGCGTCAGGTAAGCCACGCCCGGCGTCGTGATCACCCCCGCGTAGCGCACCCGCACACCCTGGCTCTTCAGCCCCCCGGCCACCAGCTCCGCGATCCACGGACCGCTCTCCCGCGTGTCCACTCCGATCAGCACTTCGGGATCTCCACCTGCCGCCAGGTCCCGGCCCAGAGCCGTTCCGAAGGCGTAGACCGTGGCGCGATCCAGCGGCGCTTCTCCTGCCACACCGCGTATCCCGTCCGTGCCGAACAGTTGTTTCGCCAAAATCTCTCCTTTAGCCCCCACCCACTTGCACCACCACTTCCGACGTTCCCGAGAATCTCACATACGGATCCCCTACGGATACGTTGACTTTGATGCTGCCCGAACCGTTAACCCCGGAAAGGTCCACCGGATCGGTGGTCACCGCCGTGATGCGCTCTACCCTGTCGTGCGGACCCTGGATGCCGACCCTCTCCGGGATCACCCGGTACCGCGCCGGCGCCTCTCCCGCCCACCGCACGTGCACCGGAACCGAACGCTCCAGATGGCTATCGAACTGGATCCGCACCTCCGACGGGATCGCCCGCACCAGGTGTACGCCGCGCGCGAGCCGCAGGTTGCCGTCTCCGATCGTGAACGTGTGCAGCCCCGGACCTATGTTGCCCACGTCGAGCACCACTTCGGGCCGGACACCGTCGCCCACCCCCCGCAGTTCGCCCGAAGGCCCCTCCAGCTCCAGCACCACCGTTCCCACCGGTTCGGACGAGATCTCCAGGTTCCCCGGAACGTGATTGAACTCCAGCCGCACCGGAGTGAACGTCGCCACCTCGGGCTCACTCGCTACCAGTGCCCAGATCACGAACGCAGCCGCGAGCGACAGCAGTTTCCAACCGGCATTCTGAAAAACCATTCCGCTCGCGCGCTTCAGCCAGGCAATCATGGCTTCACCCGCTCTCCGGGCGGCCGCACGCCGTTGTCGGCGGTAAGCGGAATATCCGCGGGAAACTCGCCGATCTCGCTGGTGGTCGGGTGGCGGACGCCGAAGTGGCGCTTGATGCGCTCCTCCGCCTCGGGCAACTGGATTCCCTGGATCAGCTCTCCGTATGCCGCGATCGAAATCCGGCCTGTCTCTTCGGAGACTACCAGCGAGAGGCAGTCCGTTTCTTCGGTGATCCCGATGGCAGCGCGATGCCGCGTTCCCAGCTTGAGTGAGGGACCGATGGTGAGTGGCAGAAAACAGGCCGCCGCCGCGATCCGGTCCTTCTGCAAAATCACCGCTCCATCGTGCAGGGGCAAACCGGGCCGAAAGATCGAGAGCAGCAGGTCCCGTGAGATTTGCGCGTCCAGCACCACGCCGCTCTCGATGAACGTACGCAGCCCGATGTCCCGCTCGAACACGATCAGCGCGCCGGTCTTGTCGCGCGAGAACTGGTCCACCGCCAGCAGGATTTCACTCAACGCTTCCGGCTCCCGGAATCCGCGGCCGAAGCCGAACCAGTTCTTCCTGCCAATCCGCGCCAGCGTGCGCCGGATCTCGCTCTGGAACAGCACGATCACGGCCAGCCCGAGGTACGGCACAATGAAGCTGAGCACCGACCGCAGCGCCTCCAGCCCCGCCCACGTCGCCACGGCGTAGATGCTCAGCATGGCCAGCATCCCGATCAGGATGTGTCCGGCGCGCGTGCCCCGCACCACCATCAGGGCCTCGTACACCACGAACGCCACCAGCAGGATGTCGATGATCGCTGCCACGTCAAAGGCGGGCAACGATCGCATGAAGCGCGCGACCAGCATGGGCAGTCTGGTCCCATCTTAACCCGCGGACATCGCAGGCGGGCTAGCCCCAATGGATACAATGAATTATGTCATTCGTAACGGTGCCGGAGGCGATCCAGGAAATCCGCGCCGGGCGCATCCTGGTCGTGGTCGACGACGAGGATCGCGAGAACGAAGGCGACCTCACCATCGCCGCCGAGAAAGTCACTCCCGAGATCATCAACTTCATGGCCGCCCACGGCCGCGGCCTGATCTGCCTCGCCCTCACGCCCGAGCGCTGCGACTACCTTCGCCTCCCCCTGATGAGCCCCACCAATACATCGAACTTCGGCACCGCCTTCTGCGAATCCATCGACGCGCGCGACGGCGTCAGCACCGGCATCTCCGCCGCCGACCGCACACGCACCATCCTTCAGGCCATCGATCCCAACTGCCGCCCCGCCGATCTTGCCCGGCCCGGCCACATGTTTCCGCTTCGCGCCCGCGAAGGCGGCGTCCTGGTGCGTGCGGGCCAGACTGAGGCCAGCGTCGACCTCGCCCGCCTCGCCGGCCTTACTCCCGCCGGCGTCATCTGCGAAATCATGAACGACGACGGCACCATGGCCCGGGTGCCGCAGCTCGTGGAGTTCTGCCGCCGCCACGCCCTCAAGATGATCTCCGTGGCCGAGTTGATCCGCTACCGGCTGAAGCACGAAAAATACATCCGTCGCACTGCCGCCGGGGCCATCCAGACCGAATTCGGCGAGTTCGCCGCCATCGCCTACACCAGCGATCTCAATCCCGAATACCACCTCGCCCTGGTCCGTGGCGATGTCGCCGGACAGGAAAGCGTCCTGGTCCGCATGCACTCGCGCTGCGTCTTCGGCGACGTCTTCGGCTCCTCCGCCTGCGACTGCGCCCGCCTCGTCCGCTGTTCCCTCCGCGCCATCGCCGACGAGGGCCGCGGCGTCCTGGTCTATCTGCACGAAACCGGTCCCGGTTTCCGCGTGGAAGCCTCGCCCGCCGATGGTGCCAGGATGGTCTCCCACTCGCGCGACTTCATGCATTACCAGGGCGACGCCGGCCAGCGTCTGTTGCAGCACGAACACGGCATCGGCGCCCAGATTCTCAGCGACCTGGGCCTGCACACCATTCGCCTCCTCACCAATCACCCCCGCAAAATAGTTGCACTGGAAGGGTTTGGCATTGAGATCGTAGGCCAGGTCCCGGTCGGTTAGGCGGCAGTGGAACTTTCCGCCCCGTTCCCCGTTAATATCAGTCAGGAGCCTCCGTCCTGATGAATATGAAGGCACAACTGCTTACCGCGACGTTGTTCACCAGCTTTTCCGGCGTGCTGTTCGCCGCCGATCCCATACTCCTCAACCTGGTCATGCCGGATGCCAAGGTGGTGGCTGGCGTCAACGTGCAGCAGGCCAAAGGCACCCCGTTCGGCCAGTTCATCCTGAACCAGATGCAGACCAGCGACGCCCAAGTGCAGGCTCTCATCGCGCTCACCGGGTTCGACCCGCGACGCGACGTCAACGAGCTGCTGGTGGCCTCCGATGGCGCTCCCCAAAGTCATAGCGGCCTGGCGCTTGCGCGCGGCACGTTCGACGTGGCTATGATCACCGCCGCCGCCACGCAGCACGGCGCGGTGACCGAGGTCTACGGCACCACCACCATCATCGAAGACCCCAAGCAGGAGGGCGGCATCGCCTTTCTCAACTCGACGACCGTAGCCGCCGGCGATATCACCAGCGTAAAAGGCGCCATCGACCGCCAGACGATGGCGCAGCCCCTGCCCGCCGCCATCCTGGTGAAGATCAACCAGTGGAGCACTTCCCAGGACGCGTGGGGCATCACCACCGTGCCGCCTTCCAGCCTTGCGCCGCCGAATGCGATCAAGAATGGTGGCCAGAACGTTCCGTTCGCCGGTGCCGCTCAGAACGTCCAGCAGGCGGCCGGCGGCGTGAAGTTCGGCGGTATCGTAGTCTTCAGCGGCGAAGCCACCACCGACACCGCTCAAAACGCGCAGACGCTCGGCGACCTGGTCAAACTGATGATCAATCTCGCCCAGATGCAGGCCGGCACCGACCCCAACGCCGCCGCCCTGATTAAGAGCGTCACCGTGAACAACAGCGGCAACGTGGTCAAGGTTTCGGCCAGCCTGCCGGAAGACACTTTCATCCAGATGCTCCAGTCCGGCCACAAGAGCGCCTCGCCCGCCACCCGCTCGCCGCGCGGCCCCCGTCAAGGCAAGTAGTTTTGGTGGCGCAGGGCCTCCTGGCCTGCGCCTACTACGTTGCCGGACAGAGATCCCGGAAAAAGGGGCACCTCCGGCAACGCTCCCCTTCATTCAACCGGAACTCCATCTTCCCTTGCGACTCCTGAAAGTCCCGGACCACCTGTTCGGGACTTTCAATTAGCGACGGGCTGAGATCCACTTCGACCGCCGCATTCGGCCGCAGAAAATGCAGCCAGGCCCGCGCCGGCGGCCGCCCCGCGATTCGCTCCACCGCCAT
>DATJYW010000409.1:0-3063 GCA_035499435.1 Candidatus Acidiferrales bacterium
ACCAGGTCTTCCCGATGGACGCATCGGTGGCGGCACGCATCGTCGCGCCGCGCCCGAACATCACGGCAGGCCGCTCGGAGTTCGTCTACACGCGCCCGATGACCGGACTGCCGCAAGGCGACTCTCCCGGATTGCTCGACACGTCCTACACCATCACCGCCGACATCGACGTCCCGCAAGGCGGCGCCGAAGGCATGATCCTGACCTCCGGCGGGCGCTTTGCCGGGTACGGCTTCTACCTGCTTCAGGGCAAGCCGGTGTTCCTGTGGAATCTGGTCGATCTCGAGCGCATCAAGTGGGAGGGACCCGATGCGCTGACGCCGGGTCGGCACACGCTCGAGTTCGACTTCAAGTACGAAGGGATCGGCGCCGGGACGCTCGCCTTCAATAACTTCAGCGGGCTGGGCCGGCCCGGGACCGGCACCTTGAAAGTGGACGGCAAGGAGGTCGCGAGCCAACATATGGAGCATACGCTGCCGATGATCCTGCAGTGGGATGAAGCCTTCGATATCGGCTCCGATACGCTCACCGGCGTGAACGACGCGGACTACAAGCCGCCGTTCCCGCTGACCGCCAAGCTCAACAAGCTGACGATCAAGATCGACCGGCCGCAATTGTCAGCCGACGACATCAAGAAGCTGCAGGCGGAGATGGAGGCACAGGCTCAGGCCGAATGAGGCCGCGAGCTATGGCGATTGCCCTAGCCCGACCTATTCATGACGGGGCAGGTTGAAAGCAGTTTGCGCGTGGTCATGGAATGTGGCGACGCGCTGGTGGGTGGCGCTGTGGACGGCGCGGGGGCGTAGATTTTTTTGTCGTGTGTTTGGGGTTGAGGGGAGCGGGTTCGGCGGGGCACATCGCCCCGGCCTCTACGGCCCGACGGCGGCGAAGCGTCCGGCCAGCAAGCGGAAGACAGTCTTATCAGGACAGGCCGAAGGCAGCCGGATGCGGATACGCGCCGCGCCTTCGATGACGCGGGCGGCGATCTTGATCAGGCGCAGGCGCAGGGTGGCGAACTCGGCCACGGCCCAGGGGGAAGCTGCGGGGGCGGCGGCGCGCAGCGTGTGCAGCAGCCAGTAGGCGGCGGTATGCAGGACGAGACGGAACTGGTTGGCACGCGGGCTGCGGCAGGAGGTCCGGTCCGAGGCGAGTTGGGTCTTGTGCAGCTTGATGAAGTTCTCGGCCTGGCCGCGCGCGCAATAGCCGCTCTCGTAGAGGCGCTCCGGCGTGTCCGTGAGCGAGGTGACGACGTAGCGGATGTCGAGCCCGAGCGGCGCGGCTTCGAGCCGGGCGACGACGCGGCGCGCATGGGTCCAGCTCTTGGCGGCATAGCGGGTCTCGGTCCAGGTACGGTCCTTGTCGGCCCCGCTCTCGGCCCGGCGGACGCACAGATCGTCGGCGACGGCGCGGACCCGAGCATGGAGGACCTTGTTGCCGGCCAGCCCAAACACGTAGTCGACGCCATTGGCCTCGCACCAATCCATGGCCTCGGGTCGCCCGTAGTGGCTGTCGCCGCGCCAGCAGATGCGCACGTTCGGCCAGTGCCGGCGGAGGCGGGCAACGACATGCTTGAGGATCGTGCGCACCTCCACCCCGCCCGGCGTCTTGCCTTCGCGCAGGATGACAGCGACGGGCTTGCCGCTCGCCGCCTCGTAGATGTGGATCGGCAGGAAGCAGCGTTCATCGTAATGGGCATTGAACAAGGACAGCTGCTGATGCCCGTGCACCCGATCCAGGGTATCGTCGATGTCGAGCACGATTGCGGACGGCGGCCGCCGGTAGCTGGCGCAGAACAGGTCGGCCATCGCCACCATCATGCGGGCGACCTCGATCCGCGATGGCGCGTTCTCCAGCCGGCTCATCGTCGGCTGCGAACACAACGCCGCACCCGTCTCCGGCAGCCGCCCCACCGCCAGCTTGAACGCCGGGTCGTCGCGCAAGGCATCGCAATCGTCGGCGTCCTCGTATCCCGCCGCGATCAGGAACATCCGCAGCCGCAGCATCTCGATGATCCCATGATCGATCCGCGACGGATCGCGACGGTCCATCACGCACGCCGCCAGCCGTTCGGCGATCCCCAGCTGCTGCTCGACCCCGCGCAGCAACAGCATGCCGCCGTCCGAAGACAGCCGGCCGCCATCGAACCCGACATTGATCTTCTTGCGGCAAACCGCTGGCAGACAAAACGGCAGAAGGCTATCGTCTTCCATGGCGGGTGTGGCCCTCCGTGATCGCGTTGGTGATCCTGCTTCAGCACCAGAATCATGCACGCTATCAGCGCTCTACGCTACATCCGCCAACCCACAATCGTTCCCGCCATGAATAAGACGGGTTAGTCACGGTGATCCCTGGCAGAAGCCGGAATGAAGCGGTCATTATGGCGGATCACTACGATACTGCCTATATGGAGGACGTTTATGGCTATCGTACTGGACCGGCAAGCGATGGGTCACGGCTTGCCGCTTCCGGCGCCGACGATAATCATTCTGCCACGGCTGCATTGCAGGTGGCCGCGCCCATCTTCATGGAACTCAGCCGCGCCGGTCGCCTCGATTGCGACGTTTGGCTCGTGCATTTGACGGGGGAAGAATTCCCATCCGACTGCTTGGGAGCACGTCACTTGGCCCAGCAGCTTGTTCAAGGAACCCTGAGCATTCGGACCGGGCACGGCACATTTCAAGATCTGTCTGACGTGCGCATACGAGGCCTTTATGTGCTCGACATGATTGCGCACAACAATGATGACCACCGAGACATTTTTCAGATTGCTCCCGGCACCAACCGGGGGTCACTCTGGCTGGCTTATCAGGCCCACGTTGCGAGCCGCCTGTGGCAAGCCGGTGCTGCGATTTGGAATGAAAAGCCCGCGCGCCGAAGCCTGGGGCGTGCCCGGCGCAGCCCCCACGGAGGAGCAATTCCGCGAATGGCCCGTCATTTGGCACCGCGGGGAGAAATAAGGCTTCAGCACGACCCGCGGAGCACGCTCTTCAACACGGATGGGCAAATTTTTTCCGATGCAGGCGTTCCGACGGTTCTGTTCATGGAGAACTACGATATCAATCG
>DATJYW010000410.1:0-16556 GCA_035499435.1 Candidatus Acidiferrales bacterium
GTCCTCAATTTGGAGGATGCGAGTTGTCCGCTAAAGACTCAGCAAGAGGGAAATAAAATGAGAAGCTACCCGAGGAGGCTGGAGGCGTGGGAATAATGGCGCGCTACCCGGCACAGTCGCTCGAGGAGAAGCTGGCGTGGATGCGGGAGCGCATGCGGCGGAAGTCCGCAGCGGAACCGAGGCCAGTGCGGCGCGCGATCTCGTCGGCACGCTACCGGAGTGAGCAGAGCCGCGCGGCTGAGACTGCACCTGCACATCTGCGCATGTATCGTGTGGCTGAGGTCGCTGAGTTGTTACGGCTGAGTCCGGATTCGGTGCGGCGATTGTTCGAGGGTCGGGTTGCCGTATGGGGCGAGACCAAAACCACGAAGTCCCGCCGGCGGAAACGGATTTTCTTGATATCGCAGCGGGACATCGAGGAAAAGCTGGAAGAGCTCCGGGGACGAGGCTAACCCGCTCTTTGTGACATGAGGATGAGCTTGCCTTCGCGGGCAGCGCGGACGCGGTTCCGCAGGGAGGTGGCGCGAGATTTGACGAAGGGCGCGTAATATCGCTCTGTCATGGCGACGTTCTTATGGCCGATCAAAACCTTCAATTCTTCCAAGCTCATGTTTTCGTTGAGCCGGTTGACCGCAAAAGAGTCGCGGAAGCGGTGCGGGCGCAGACTTCCCTCGATCCCGATGGCTTGTCCCAGATCGCGCAGGATAGGCCGGATGTTATTGTTGATGAACCGTCGCCAGTTTCGCGATCCGTCGTAGAACGGATAGCGGCGGAAAAGCCGGGGCAGGCGGCGGATCTCATCGACCAGCCATGGCTCCAGGAACACGGTCACCGGCCATTTCGTTTTGATCTGGATTGTCCGATAGATACCGCCGTGCTCATCGACCTCGATTTTATCCGGATTGAAAAAAGTGGCATCGCTGACGCGAAGGCCGGTCTCGTACATGACATGACAGAGAGACAGGCAGTTTTCCGGATGCCGGTTGAGCATGCCTCGGCGGTCGCGCTTGCGCACCTGTCCGGGGCGCACGATCTCGTTTCGGAGAAACGGAATGAGGGAGGCGCAGACCTTCTTGTAGTTGGCATCGCCTTCGAGGTCGAGCGGCATGGTAGCTTCGGTCCCCTCCCTATCTTCGTCTGCCTCCTCGTCGAGCAGAGCGCGATCGGCCTCCGTGAGCACGCGCCGCTGGGGGATGCTGCGGGTCTTCTCCATGGGATTGCTGGCGAGGTAGTCCATGCGGACGCAGTAGTTCAAGAAGGTGCTGATCTGCGTGCGGTAGGTATTGTGTGTATTGGGCGAGAGTTCCCACTTGCTGCGCATCAGGTTGAGCAGCGATGGAGTCACGTCCTGTACGTATCGCACGGCTGGGCGCTGCGCCGTCATGAAATCGATCAGGATGCGGGCGGCGAGGTCGTATGCCTCGAGCGTGGGCTCGGCGCGTCCCAGCATCTTCGCCTCCGCCAGCCACTCCTCAGTGGCCGTCTCGATCAGGATGCGTTTGCCGGTGACCGCGGCGGGCTGGTTGAGTTGTTTGAGGGCAGCCGTGGCGGCTTCCCAGGTGTGGACCTTGAGGGAGTGGCGCGGGACGAGCTTGCCCTCATCGGTGGTTCCTCGGACCCACCACGCGCAGTTACAGCGCTTGTAGTGTTCGAGGTCCTCGGGGTAGTCGATCTCGCCAGCATCGGCGCGGCGGGCAAGTTCAGCGAGACAGTCCTCGCTGTGGCGGCGTTTATAGGCTTGCAGCGGCATTTTCCAGATAGCTCCTTGTCTGGCGCAAATTCGGACTCTGATGCCCTGTACAAAATCGGTACAACAAATTGTGGTAGCTCAATAAAGTCTTCATTTGCTTTTCGTTACAGCTAAAGCTATCACTATTATGCCAAAAACGATGCGGTAGTAGACGAACGGAAGCAGGCCGCTGCGCCGCAAATAATGCAGAAACCATGCGATGACCGCGCACCCGGTCAGCGCGCTCACCGCCACCCCCACCAGAAAATCGGGCGCCATCAGGGCGTGCAGCCCGCCGGTCTTGCGCATGTCCCAGACCGCCTTGCCTGCCGCCGCGGCGATCGCCGGCGTGGAAAGCAGAAAGCTGAAACGGGCCGCAGCCTCGCGATTTAGATTACGAAACAACCCGGCGCTGATCGTGATCCCGCTTCGCGACGTCCCCGGAATCACCGCCAACGCCTGGGCCAGCCCGATCGAAACGGCGTCCGGCCCACTGATGCTCGCCATGTCCCGCTGCTTCTTCCCGACCCTCTCGGCAAAGTACATCAGCACGCCCACCGCGATCAGCATTCCGCCGATCACGAACGGATTTCGCCACGGCCCTTCCGCCTGCTTGTTGAACGCCAGTCCCGCCACGCCCACCGGAATCGATCCGATGACCAGCAGCCACAGCAGCATGTGGTTGTGCTTCAATTCCTGGTCGCCGCCGATCTGCATACCCAGCCCCTGCCCAATGATTTGCAGCCAATCCTTGAAGAAATAGATGATCACCGCCAGCAGCGTCCCGATATGCAGGGCGATATCGAAGTCCAGCCCCTCGGCGTTCCATCCCAGCAGCCACGACGTGAGGTACAGATGCGCCGTACTCGATATCGGCAGAAATTCCGTCAGCCCCTGCACCACCGCCAGCACAATCACCTGAACAATCGGCATAAGGTTCAGGTTCCCCGACGCAGTGAGCCCGTGTCAAGCGCGTTGGTCGCACGATCGCTTATTGTCTCTGCCCTCGTCGCCGCGCGAGGATTCGAGCGGTAATAGCGGAATCTATGCCCTTGACCGGCGAACAGTACCAGGCGGTGCTTGATTTGATGTTGAATTGGTTCGCCGCGAGGCCCGGAATCGACTTCGACCAGGACATGCTGAACTTCTTGCGGACCTTGCCCGAATTGACGGACGCCGGGATCCTGGATACTCATCGTGTCTGGGCCGCATACGTAATATTCATGTCAGGACCCGTTCCTTCACCGGGGAAGAGGGCCCCGTCAAACGTAGGAGGACTCGCGACGCTTCCACCATGGCCGATATATATTACTCCTCCAGTAATCATCCCGTTGGTGGTCAGCTGAGTATTGAAGTCTCGCACCGACGAAACCCTCGCCTGCAGAGCGGAGTAGCCCTGAACCGACAGGCTCGCCGCCTGCGTCGCTCCAACTATGTTCCACCTCGATCCGGAAGAACTCGTCCCTTCGTCACCCGCCACCAAGCACGGGCATTCCGTGGCGGCCGTCCTGTTTCCCGACGGATTTCCGCCGGCTTGGGACCAGAACGAAGCAAAGTCCTGCGGCACCGGCGGCAAGAATAGCTGCGTGATTGAGTTATCTGAAGCATACACCATGCCTGTCCAAGACTGGATGGGCAAAATCGCAATCTGCCCCGTCGCATTCCCATCCTGATCGAACGATCAATCATCACGGACACCGTCCCCACATACGACCCGTCCCGCGCCTGCAGAACGGGGCTTAGGTACTGTCGTGGGCGCGCGTCACGGTCTCCGTGCGCACCGCTGGCAATCCGGCCGCCCTCGGCAAGCGTCTCGCAGCGCAGGTGGCCGCTGTCGATCCCGATCTCGCCGTCTCCGGAATCCAGACCATGGACGAAGTAGCCGCCGCCATGACCCAGCGCAAGGAAAGCATGTACCTGGTTTCCGGATTCGCAGCTCTTGCCCTGGTGCTGGCCGTGATCGGCCTCTGCGGCGCGCCGATGGCCTGGCGGATTCCGATTTCGGCGGTGCGCTGCGCGACGGGATAGGCCATCACGGGCGCTTTGGAATAATACTGTCCCGCGGGCCCTTCAATCCGAGTGCTTCTCGAGGATGGTCCATCCAGGCAGATCGGGGTTAGTGCCCAAAGTGGAGAACTCCGGTAGGTAGGCACGAAGATCGCAGCCGCCAATGTTATCGATGCCTTCGCTTCGGTATGCCACAAACATCGCTCTACCGGGGATGCCCGAGCGGAAATGCTGCGTGCTCAACCGGTTTCCGGAGAGTTCACGGTCCACAACGCCGAACGCTGAATGGTATACTTTGCCCTCCGCCATGACATGAGCCAAGGGAAGCCACGGGAAATAAGCTGAACCGGCATGCTGTCGCAGATAGTAGTATGCTACCTGTTGGTCCGTGTGATTAAGGTCATGGACAGCTTGCGGTATGCCAAATAATGTCGGTACCTCAATCAGAATTACGACACTTACCGCAGCCATGGTCGTTACTTGATAAGCAGAGAACTCATTCTGTCCCGCGCTGGGACGTATACACTGCATTAGTTCGGCCGCGAGCATTCCAACTGCCGCATTGAAATAGTACAGAACAAAACTAAAGCTGTCGATATCGCCGCCAGTTTTGACGCGTGCTAGGATACTGACGGGAATCCCGAACAGTCCAACGAAAAACAATAGTGACCAGTCGTTCCGTCGGGCCCATGAGCGGATCCGATACCGGCCTCGATTGTGAGAAACTAAGGTCGATACCACGCCAATCACGACGGCGATAATAATCAGGTCCCCTGAATGGACCATGCCGCGAACCCCCTGGACGAGCTTGGTGGCGAGTGCACCAGTCGACACGAACACCTTGGCTTGAACTGTTACAAGGTTGAACCACACGCGCCTCGGGTCGAATGCCAACATGAAGGCCGACGAAATCACCACAGCAGCGGCAGCGTAAAGTAGTAGAAAGCGGGCTAGCGTCCTCCAACCGTCGGCGAGAACCAGGTACAGCGCGACACCTCCCAGCAAAGGCAGAGCGGTCTGCTTCGCCCAGGGAGACATTACAGCTAAGATCGCCGCGCACACCAGGGCGGCCCGGGAATGAGGTCGTCGTAACAGGCATACGCAAGCCATGCCCCCAAACGCGAGCGCCGGGCCGTCCGCGTGAACATTGATACAGGAATATCGCAGGGGCTCGCAGTACAGAACTAGCAGCCCCGATATGAGAAATCCGAACAATCTTGCGGAGAGATCAAGGCGTCCTCGCCGGTTTCGTAACGTAAGCAGCAATAGCGGAATGAAGCAGGATATGACAGTTAGCAGTGACCCGACTATGACTGCCGAATTTGGTGTTCGAAGAGTAGTTGTCGGCAGGTAAAAAAGCGCGGTCATTGCTGCATAGGTCGTCTCGAGAACCGGACCGCTCTCGGGTGGGTAGTACAACTGGTAGCCCCGCGTCAGCGCAAATGCCGGTGCCAGCCGGGTACCGTTGAAGGTCCAGTTTGGGGTCTGAAGAATCCTGAAGAACAATCCGCCGCAGAGCGACCAGATCAAAAGTGGCAATATTGTCCGTCTCAGTCGCGAAATTCGGTTCGTGCGGGCGCTCCTACGCCAGCATATCGCGCTGGTCGCCAGAACAACCAATAATGTTGCGCAAATCGCGAAGAACATCTCAGGCTTACTGCGGCGGTCTGCTGCGTTCAGGGTTGGGATAGTCGAGTACAACAGGTAATCCCTCGCCTTTCCTGAACTATACGGCTGATACCACGCTCGTTCAAGAATGATTGAGAACGCACTCGGTAATGTGGATACAGACAAGCGAAAGTTCAGCTTGCTTGTTTACACTCTGGGTAGAATCGGCTGCACTCCGGAGCAGCCTTTTTGAAGTTCGCGCGGAAAACGTCATCCGCGGCCAATCACTCTGAACAGCCCCAGCGCCGTGCGCGCCCGCTTCCGCATCATGGATTCGAACGACCCGCGCGGCACGTCGATCAGCTTGCGCAGCCCCGCATCGCGCAGCAGCCGCTGCGCCCCTTTCGGCATCCGCAAGGCGGTGCGATCGAAACCCGCCGCGCCAGCGTCGCGCATCCCCGCGATAGCGCGGTAATACCCCTGCTGCCCCTGCACCTTCTGGCAGCCCGTGACCAGCGCCGCCAGCACCTCGTGGCTTTCTTCGATCCCCGCAACCACACCGCCCCACTCGTCCAGGAACGGGCACAGCGGAAGCAGCGTGGCCGCCGAGCGCCGCAGCGCCTTCACCTCCCGCAGCGGATAGTGGCGATGCCCCTCCGCGGATAGTCCCGTGTGCTGGTAGATGCGCACCGCCAGCGGAAACCGTCCGCGCGCGGAGAGGTGCTCCATCACCGGCGCCGTCAGCGGCGTGCGTCTCCAGAAGCCCATCCCCTGCGTCAGGTCGCCGCGATTATGTGCCAGCGTCATCGAGAGCCTTAACAGATCCAGTTCGGCGCCCGCCTCCGCCGCCACGGCGTCGTACACTGCCTGCTCGCGATCGATCTCCGCTTCGATCGCCGCCAGCCCCTCCTCGGCGGACGTACTGTCACCGAGTTCGAGCAGCCGGCCGAGCCCGCCCGCGATCGCGCTCCACTGCTCGCCGTTATGCCCGCTGACGCCGCGCACACTGCGGACCGAGACTCCCTCTTCCCTCCACCCGCGCGAATCCAGCGCCAGCCGGAGCATCGGCCGCAGCACGCCGGGATCGCGCGATTCCCGCCACAGAATGCCGCGGATCTTGGTATCCACGTCCGTCGGCACAAACGTGGCCACGGTCGCGTGGTGGCAGGCGAGGCACAGCGCAAAATAATCCTGTAACTGCTCTGGAGCCGTGAGGCTCGCTTCCAACAGGTTGCGCCAGCTTGCCAGAATCCGCAGGAAGCCGTCGCGCGGCCGGCCGAGATCGGTCAACCGGCCGGGCTCGCCGCCGGGCAGCGCCAGGAACGGCGCCGTATTGCGGACCTGCGCGATCAGCGTCTCCGGCGAGATCCACTGAGACCACGCCGGAACAGGGGCGGCCGCCATCGTTACTTACGCGCCGTCACCGTGACCTCGATGTGCGCCGTCGGAGCGGCTAGCTTGGTCACCCCCACCGTCGTCCGGCTCGGCCGCGGCTCCTTGAAGAAGGTCGTGTACACGGCGTTCATGCGCGGAAACAGGTCCATGTCGGTGAGATAAACCTGTACCGAGACCACGTCCTTGTAGTCCATCCCGCCCGCCTTGAGCACGATGCCGATATTGGCGAGCACAGTCTTTACCTCGTCTTCGAAATTCGCCGGAACCTGCTTCGTCTTCAGGTCCTGGCCGGTCATCCCCGAAACGTAGAGCGTCCCGTCCGCCAATATCGCCGCGCTGAAGTTCGGGCTGGCCGGAATCTCCGGCGGCGCAATCACCTTCTTTTCGGCGGCAAGAGGCAGTGTGGCAAGCAGCAAGATGCAAAGGTATCGCATGGGAGTCAATGTAGCATAGAGAGGAGGTGTGGCCTTGCGATTCTCCAGCATGATTACGGCGGTGGATGCTCACGCGTGCGGCGAGCACGGGCGCGTCATTACGGGCGGCGTGCTCGACGTCCCCGGGCGCACCATGTTCGAAAAAAAATGCTGGCTCGAGCAGCACGCCGATCACCTCCGCTTGCGCATGCTCCGCGAGCCCCGTGGCTATCCGGCCGCCAACTGCAACCTGATCCTCCCTTCCAGCCACCCCGAGGCCGACGCGGGCTTCGTCATCATGGAGCAGGTCGAATATCCGCCCATGTCGGGCACCAATACCATCTGCGTGGTCACCGTCCTCATCGAAACCGGCATGGTGAAGGCCGTCGAGCCCGTCACCCACCTCAAGCTCGAAACCCCCGCCGGCCTGATCGGTGTCGAGGCCGAGGTGCATCGCGGCAAAGTCAAGCGCGTCACCTTCCGCAACGTGCCCGCCTTCGCCACCCACCTCGACACCAAGGTCGAGGTCCGCGGCCTCGGCACGGTGACCGTCGACGTGTCCTACGGCGGCATGTTCTACGTGATCGCCGATGCCGCGCCGCTCGGCCTCGAACTGCGCCCGGACGAAGCCCGCGACATCGTCCGCGTCGCCGAGATGATCAAAGCCGCCACCCGGGAACAGTTGCCCGTCGCGCACCCCGGGAATCCGGGCATCTCCGGCGTGTCCATCGCGCAGCTTTCGGGACCGCCGTCCCGCCCCGACGCGCATCGCCGAAACACCGTAGTCGTGTCCACCGGCAAGCTCGATTGGGACCGCCCGGCCTCGTGGACCGGCGCGCTCGACCGCTCGCCCTGCGGCACCGGTACGTGCGCCAAGATGGCCGCCCTGTGGGCCAAGGGCCAACTAGGGCTCTACGAGGATTTCGTGCACGAAGGAATCCTCGGCACCGTCTTCACCGGACGCCTGTTGGAGGAAACGCAGGTGGGACCCTACCGTGCCGTCGTGCCCGCCATCTCCGGTCAGGCTTGGATCACCGGCTTCGCCCAGTACGTCGTAGATCCCGACGACCCGTTCCCCGACGGCTTCACCATAGGCGACATCTGGGGCGCGGCCTAGATACCGCGGACTTGCGCTTTTCCTCACACAGCCCCTGCTGTCAATCGGCCGGTCCCACCATCGGTGTGCAGGTTTCGGACGGTATCATTCCATAAAGGAGATTGAACTTGAAAATCATTTTGCACGGCCGCGTGGTGGCAATGGATCAGGCCTTCACCGTCTTCAGCCAGGGCGCGATTTATGTCGACGGCAACACCATCGTCGCCGTCGCGGATGCCGTCGCTCCGCCGCCCGCCGGATTTGCCGGAGCACCCATCGTCGATACCGGTGGCACCATCTTCCCCGGACTCGTCGAGCTTCACAACCATTTGAGCTACGACGCGCTTCAGATGTGGCACGTCCCCAGAAAATTCACTGATCGCGGCCAATGGCAGAGCAACTCGGACTACGTCTCCAACGTCTCCGGCCCCATGGGGGTGATCGCGAAGTCCAAGGACCCTCACTTGCTCGCTTCGCTGGTGCGATATGTCGAAACCAAGTGCCTCCTCGGCGGCGTAACCACTGCCCAGGGCATTTCCCTCAAGGGCGACAATCTCGACACCTATTACACGTCCGCCATGCGCGTGGTGGACGATCCCGGCCATCCGAAATTCCCTAAGACTTCTACCAGGATTCCGGACGTCGACGCTTCCGACTGGGCGGCTTTCAAAAAAAGTGTCGACAAGGCCTCCTGTCTGTTGCTGCACCTCAGCGAAGGTCTCGATCCCAAGGCTCGCGAAGCTTTTCTCGCGCTTCAGGATCCGCACAGCAAAGAATGGGCCATCGGCCCACCCCTCGCCGGTATTCACTGCGCCGCGCTCCAGTCCCCGGATTTCGCAGTAATGGCATCCAAAGGTGCGTCCGCTGTGTGGTCGCCGCTCAGCAACCTGCTGCTCTATGGAGGCACCACCGATGTTAAGGCCGCGCGCCAGGCTGGGGTGCCCGTGGCCCTCGGTTCCGATTGGTCTCCCTCGGGCAGCAAGAACCTGCTCAATGAGCTGAAGGTCGCCATGATCGCGAATTCGGTGAACGGCATCGGGTTGGCGGATCGCGACTTGGTGGCGATGGCCACCGCGGTTCCGGCCTCCATCGTGAAGTGGGGAGCATGGATCGGGTCACTCTCCGCCGGCAAGCGCGCCGATCTCCTGGTCGTCGACGCGCCCGCCTCGTCCGACCCCTATGGCAGTCTGCTCCACGCCCGCGAGACCGACGTGAGGCTGGTGATGATCGATGGCAGAGCCGTCGTGGGCCTTAAAGCTCTGATGACCGCGCTTGGCCAAACCGGCGAGGAAGTTCCACTCGGGAGTCAGACTCGCGTGATCGATTACGGCCCCGGCGATCCGCGCATTCCCTCCGTCACCTTCGCGGAAGCGCAGGCGGCGCTGGCCGATGCTTTGCATCGGATCCCGACTCTGCTCGAAGACGAGAAGGCCGGCCACGGCCTATCGGGCCGGAGGCTTGCGAGTGCCGCCGCGGCGCCGCAATTGCGTCTCGCTCTGGACGAGCAACATGGGGCTGGATTCGCGTTGCGCCCGCGCCTGCCTTTCGGAGACAAGCTCACCGGCCCGGACGCGGAGGCCGCGCCCGCCGCTCCCGCGCCGCTGAAAGCTCTCAAACTGGACCCCGTTGCCGTCGCGGACGACCCCGGCTACGGCGCATTGCTGCAAGGGCAAATCAACATTCCGGCCGCCATCAAATCGGCATTGAAGTCGATCTATTAGACGGGGCCTGCCACCCGGACCCGCGGACTTGCGCGTTTCCGCACACAGCGCGTGCAACAAATGCCCCTTAGCTGCGTCATTATGATTGACCCCAATATATGGGAACCCACTATATCAAACCCGACCCCGAATGGAAGAAGGGCAGTGCCGAGTTGCTGGTGCTCTCTCTTCTCGAGGACCAGCCTCGTCATGGGTACGACATCTCGAAACTTATCGAGCTCCGCTCCGGCGGCGCGGTGAGCTTTCATGTCACCTCGCTGTATCCCCTGCTCCACCGCCTCGAGCAGCAGGGCTGGATCGAGGGCAAGTGGGTCGAAAAGGCCGAACAGCGGCGCCGCCGCTACTACCGTTTGACCCCGGAGGGACGCCGGATGCTCCGGTCGAAGCAGCAGAGCTGGAAGGACTTTGTGGCCGCCATTGGGCGCATCACGGGTGTCGAACATGCCTGATTGGAAGAATCTCGTCCGGCGGCGTCTCGCCGCTCTCAACCTCAACATCCCCGCCGAATCCGCCCTCGCCGAGGAGCTCGCGCAGCACCTCGAAGATCGTTACAACGACCTGGTTCGTGGCGGGACAGCCCCCGGCGACGCCCGCCGCCAGGTCCTTGCCGAACTGGACAGCACCCGCCCGCTTTCCGCCTTCGCCTCCGCACAACGCCTGCCCCGCCACGACACGGTTCCCGCCGGCGACGCTCGCCTCGGCAGCCTCCTCGAAGGCATCTGGCGCGATCTCCGCTACTCTTTGCGCGGCATGCGGAAGAGCCCGGTGTTCGTCACGTTTGTTGTCCTCACCCTCGCTCTTGGCATCGGCGCCAATACCACTGTCTTTACTGTTCTCAATACCCTCATCCTCAACCCGCTGCCCGCCCGCGACCCTGCTCGGCTCGCCGTGCTCGCGGGTGCCGAAGCCGACGCCTCCAAATTCCGCTCACCCTTTCCGATCTCTTATCCCGATCTCCAGGACTACCGGACGCAAAATGCGGTCTTCGATTCGCTCGCCGGGTTCACCTCGCCCCGCGGCATAACCCACCAGGAGGAAGGCGCTGCGGAGGTGCTCTTCGCCGAGCTCGTCACCGGCAACTACTTCGCGACACTCGGCATCGCCCCTTCCATCGGCCGTTTCTTCGCGCCGGAGGAAGACGTCCCTGGCGCTCCTGCCGTCGCCGTCATGAATTACGCGAGCTGGCAGACGCGCTTTGGAGGCACACCCGATATCATCGGCCGGACCGTGCGGCTCAATGATATCGTCTTCACCGTCGTCGGCGTCGCGCCCCGCGGCTTCATCGGCGTAAATGCGATTTTCGGTCCGGACTTCTGGCTTCCCGCCGCTACCGCCGAACGCGTCTGGCCCGCGCAGATGCGCAACGTCCTGCGCCAGCGCGAACAGGCGGCATTCCTCGGGTTGGCGCGGTATCGCCCGCACAGCACGCAGGCACAGGCGCAAGCGAATATCGCCGCCATCGCCTCGTCGCTCGCCCGCGCATACCCGGCCACCAACGACGGCCACACTGCCATCGTCCGCCCCATCCGCGATGCCATCCTTGCCACCGCCGGCGGCGGCACCTCCGGGCAGATCGTCTTCGCCGGCGCGGCGCTCCTGGTTGTGGTCGGGATCGTGCTCCTCATCGCCTGCTCGAACGTCGCCAACCTGCTTCTCGCCCGCTCCGCCGCGCGCCGCCACGAGATTGCCGTCCGGCTTGCCATGGGCGCCAGCGGCGCCCGCCTCGTCCGCCAACTGCTGACTGAGGCCCTTCTCATGAGCCTGCTCGGCGGCGCCGCCGGCCTCCTCCTCGGATACATGGGCCTGCAGCTCTTGTTCGGCGCCCTTCCCGGCTCGGCCAATTTCGCCTCTCCCAGGTTTGATGCCCTGGTGTTCGGCTATGCGCTCTCGCTCTCGCTCGTCACCGCCTTCGTCTTTGGCGCGGCGCCCGCGTTGCGTGCCTCGCGCGTCAGCCTCGCCGAATCCCTCCAGGAAACCAGCCGCACCATGGGCCGAAGCCGCCGCAGCGTGAGCCTGAGTAATGCTCTACTGGTCGGCCAGGTGGCATTCTCGTTTCTTCTGCTCGTGACCGCCGCGCTTTTCCTCCGTAGCATCGGCCGCGCCTATGAAATGGATCCCGGTTTCCAGACCTCACACCTGGCCGTTCTCTCCACCAATGCCGGCCAAGCCGGCTACACCCGGACGCAGACCAAGGCCTTTTACAAAGAGGTCCGCGATCGTGTAGGCCGGATGCCCGGCATTTCTTCCGTTGCCTGGTCCTCGAACATGCCGCTCTGGGCGCGTGCGGCCAACGGAATTCAGGTCGAAGGCCGCGAGCGGCGCTCCGCGAATGACACCATCCGCACCATCACCAGCACCGTCGATCGCGGTTACTTCGAAACCGCCGGCATCAGGATGATCGCCGGCCGCGAATTCACGGATTTCGACCGCGACTTCTCCACTCCCGTGGCCATCGTCAACCAGGCCATGGCCCGCGAGTTCTGGCCCGGCGGGGCTCTGGGCCGGCGCATCCAACTGCCCGGCGAAACGCAGTTCCGCGAGATTATCGGCGTAGCACGCACCGCCAACTACACCGCCTGGGGCGAGCCGCCCCAGTTCTGCGTCTACGTGCCTCTCGAGCAGAACTATTCCGATACCATGGCACTCTACGTTCGCACCCAAGGCGATCCGCTGCTCGAGATTGCTCCAGTCGAGCGCGAGATTCACGCCGTCGCGCCGCAGATCGTCGTCACCATGCCGCGCACCGGCCGGCAAATCATCGATGGCGGCCTGTTCTCGGCGCGCATGGGTGTCGTGATGCTGAGCGTATTCGGGCTGTTGGCGCTGGCGCTCGCCGGCATCGGCCTTTACGGGGTTCTCGCCTATGCGGCCACCCGTCGCCAGCGAGAAATCGGGCTCCGCATGGCCCTCGGTGCCAGCCGCGCCAGTGTTCTGCGCATGATCGTCGGAGAGGGGCTGTCGCTGGTGCTCGTCGGCGCCGGCATCGGCCTCGCCGTCTCGCTGCTCGCCGGCAGCGTGCTCAGCCGCATGCTCTACGGCGTGAGTGCCACCGATCCGCTCAGCATCGCCGCCGCCGCTGCCGTGCTTGCGGCCGTCGCCTTACTCGCCTGCTACCTTCCCGCGCGCCGGGCCACGCGCGTCGATCCACTGGCCTCCCTCCGCGAGGGCTGATGAAAAAGAGCCTGTCCGTCGCTTCACCCCGGCTGCTGCTACATTATTAAGATTCAGTTGGCGGACGAGCCCGATGCTTCTTGAACTCCTGAACTCTCTGCTGGGTTCGCGTGCGCCGAACGCGCCTGAGGATCCAGCCGTGGACCAACTGGACGCACAGTTCCAGCTGCTGCTGGCCGAATTTCGCTCGGACGCCCCGGCTCTGCGAAGGGATACGCAACGCGTCTTCCAGTTGATCGGCCAGATTCCCATCGACCTCAAATGGCGCGAGGGCCTGAGAGAAGAGTTGACCGCTGTTCTCGAAGCTGCGATTCGGGAAGCGGAACAGTTCGGAGACCACACCGGCCCCAAGAAAAGACAATATGCACTCGATCTCAGCATGCGCGTGCTCCGCCGGTACAACGTAGACGGTCTTCCTTTCGTCCCGCCTGTCGACGACGTGCTGGTACGGCCCGTCATCGGGGTTCTGATCGATTGGTCGGTAGCGGTTCTCAACGTTCAGAAATTGTGGCAACCCAAACAAACCATCGATTTCCCAAACTTGTACGCAGGGGCGAACGGCGTCCTGCTGCGCATCGGCGTCAGACTCTGGTGGTTCATATTGGGTCTCAAGGAGATCCTCTTCCGCCCCTCGCGCTATGAGCGGCTGCTGCGAGCCTCGATGCGCCGTATGGATCCCGAAGTCAAACGGCTGCAGTGCGTCCTTTCGCCCGCCGTCGCTCAGTGTGCGTTCCTGAACGTGGCGGACCTGGTAGTCAAGATTGGGAACGTCACGGCTCCCCATGTAAAGCTGATCAACCGCATCCTGCTCGCAGGCGCTGCATTCGAGGCGCTCGACTCGGATCAACGGCGCGAGCTGGCATTTCGGGTAATCCGGGAATTGACTATGACCGCCTTCCGCGACGATCCCCTGGCCACGTTCTTCCTCGACAGCCCTTTTGGCGATGCTATGCTCCGCGCCATGGTGAGCCAGATCGACTGGATCCTGCAGAGAAACGGGCTCCTGCCCCGGACGCAATCCTGATGCAGCCGGCGCAAGTGCCGGGTGCCCGAAAGTCGCCGCTTACGGCTTCCCGCCGGCTTTCCTGCGAAGCACCGCCTCGGCGTTGGCCAGCCCCAATGCCTTCGCCAGAAACCGCGCGCGGTCGGTCATGGCCCCGATATCGTCGATGTCGTGCGCCGTGTCGTACCACTTCAATTCTTTCGGACCGGTCGCGGCCTCGTAGAACTCTTCCGAGTCCTTGTGCGGTACGCCGGGATCGTACCACGCGGACTGGAACAGCTTCGGAATCGCCGGCGCGTGCCCGATGTAGTGCTTCGCGTCCACTACCGAAATCGCTTCCAGGTAATGCGCCAGACCCGCACCCAGCTCTTTGCGCACTCCCTGCGCCCAGGGGTGCGGGCTCGTTCCGATATGGATGCTCATCCCCAGCAGTCCGGCCTCGAACACAGCCGCGTGAAACCGGGCATCGATGCTGGCCGCCACCGCCGCCATCATGGCGCCGAAACTGTGTCCGGCCACTGCCATGCGCCGCGCGTCCACGTCCTCCCTCGTCTCCAGCACGTCCGCCGCGCGGCGCAACGCCACCACCGCCGCGATCATGGCTTCCCGGTCGCCCTCGGGTGACCCGTTCATGCCCGCTCCTGGTGAATTTACAATGACCGACACCGCCCCGGCCTGTGCCAGCAGGATGGCATCGCCCAGCCACGCCAAAGCGCCGCTCGAGTGCATCCAAATGACTGCCGGCTTCCTTCCCTGCCCCTGTGGGACCGCGAGAAACCCGTCCGTCCGCAGCCCCTTCGGCAGAGCGTAGCTGATATCGTACAGCGTGTATCCGTTCCGGCTCTCCTTTTGGGTGAGCCTGACGTCAAGCGGCGCGTTGCGGTCATATTCGTAGAGCTTCGTCAACTCGCTGAAGCTTTGCGCGGATGCAGCCGCGCACCAGGCGAACACGGCCCTTTCCAGCAATCGGAGACGCATGACGCGCATGCTACACCATCAACCGCCGGCCGCGCGAGCGTCCACGCGGCCATCGGCAGGGTTCGGATCGAAGATCGTCTGTTTCTTCGCATAATCGATGTAGATCCGATATTGCCGCAGGAAATTCACCGCCAGCATCCCGTCGGGAGCGTTGGTATCGCCGCCAAATCCCTGAACCGGCGGCAGAACCACCAGCGGATTGTCCATCCCATTAGCTCCGAGGGTGATTCTGCGAATCCGGCACGTGGACCATCCTTCTTTGTCGGGCGCCCACCGAATGCTCCGTCCCTGGCGGCGCAATTGTTCGTTGAATCGCGGCGTCACGAAGGCATCCGCGATCCCCCCGGCTCCGGAGTCGACCGTCATCCGCGCCTTCACCGGATCGCTGTCGTCGAGTGTCAAAGAGACGAGAACTTGCGGGTTGAATGACCAAAGATCGCAAGCGATCGGGGTGCTGTGACCTCTATATGGAAACGACGCAGGTGCGTGGAGACGGAGTGCCGGAGTGCGGAAGTCCAGTTCCACGACATAGTCGGCGAACACTGCTGACCCGATGACGCCATCGTCGCGGGACTGGAAATCCTTGATATAGAGTCCCTGGTTGGTTCGATGGACGGCGCCCACATCCAGCGCCACCAGCGCCCGGCCGCCGGCACGGGAACTCGTGTCGAGAGCGCCCGAGCTGAAAGCCTCGGATGACGCTGTGATGCCCATTTCGGCCGCCTTGGCCGGACGCAGATACAGAAGATTCGCGCCTCCCGTGTCCAGCAGGCACCAAAGTTGCCCGCTGCCGTTGATGCTCACCGGTATCACGATCTGGCGATTGCGATTGAGCCGTGCCGGCACTTCGATGCGCGCCGCCGTGTCTTCTGCCAGGCACGACGAGGCCGCCGCTCCGGGGATCGCGGCGAGCGCGGCACGTCGGGTGAGCGCTGACATTAGCCCGCCCGCTTGCTGCCCGCTCGCCGGGTCTTGGGCTTGCCCTTGACCATGAGATTGAGCGCCACCGCGGCGCGGATGAGTTCCTTCAACGCCGCCTCATCGACCTTCTCGCCTTCGTGGATGTCGATGGCGCGCCTGACATTCCCCTCGAGGCTCGAGTTGAACAGACCTGCCGGGTCCTTCAACGCTGCTCCCTTGGCAAATGTCATCTTCACGACATTCTTGTACGTCTCTCCCGTGCAGATGATGCCCCCATGTGACCAGACCGGAGTTCCGGGGTTCGTTGCTTTTGCCCACTTCCACTCCTCGACGACCTCAGGGTCTGCCTCATGAACGATTTGGCGCACCCTGGCGAGCATCTGCCCGCGCCAGTCGCCGAGTTGCTTGATCTTTCTCTCGATTAACGCAGACGCGGATTCCATCGCTACGCTTCCTTTCATGTACACCCTTCCACAATCGGACCATTTTAGATGCGCTCGGCATGCTCCCGCGA